>NZ_LT629775.1:2343750-2685000 GCF_900105395.1 Streptomyces sp. TLI_053 | reverse complement strand
GCCGCGCAGGTAGAACGCGACGGCCTTGCCGATCGGGTCGGGGGCCGCGCCGCTGCGGGTGACGACCTGCTCGTAGCCCCGGAACTGGTTCCAGGTCCGGCGCTTGGGGTCGGTGTACTCGTCGTCGTCGCGGTGCCAGGCCGCGTCACCCACGTACTGGTACGTGGTGGTGCGGGCGGGCGAGCCGCCGAACGGGTCGCGCTCGTTGACCTGGGCGACGACGTACTTGTGGAACCAGTCGAGGCTGGGGTCGAGCGGGCTCTTCTCGTCGGCGTTCCAGTAGACCGGGTAGCAGCGCTTGCCGTTGCCGTCCTGGCTGCCCGGGAGCGCGCCGGGAGCGCAGTCGGTCCCGGCGTAGACGGCCTCGGTCACCATGCCGGTCTCGGCGGTCACGCCGATGATGCGGCGCCGGTTGAGCGCGGGGCGGCCGTCGGTGCTGGAGTCGACGCGGTTGTTGTAGAACTGCCCGGTGAAGGTGATGGCGGGCTGCACGATCTTGTCGGCGCCGTCGTACCCGGTGTGGGTGAACGACTTCAGCCACAGCGCCGGGGCGGTGCGGTCGCCCGGGTCCGGGTACTCCTGGTCGAGCGCGTAGGAGTCGACGTCGGCGTAGCCGCCGCCGTTGAGGACCTGGGTGGTGATCTTCGTCAGGCGCTTGGTGGACCAGAAGGTGGCGGAGTAGTTGGTGCAGGTGCCGGTGGCGCCGCAGTTCTGGTCGAACGGCACGTCCGGCCACTTGCCCGAGTTGGCACTGTTCAGCTTGCCGGGCGCGCAGTCGAAGCCGGCGTCGGGCAGGCAGCGCTCGGCGGTGTCGAACAGCACCTGGCCGGTCGGCTTGACGCTGTCCGCGTCGGTGAGCCGGGAGCCGTAGGCGATCCGGGTCAGGTAGCCGCCGCGCACGTACGGGGTGCGGGTGCCGGACGGGTTCTGGGCGGAGACGCCCCGCATGTACTGGTTGGTCTCCTTCTCGTACCAGTGCGAGATCACTCCGCCCCGCGGGTCCACGACGAAGTCGAGGTTCCAGCGCCAGGCCTGGTCGCACCAGGAGGCGTCGAAGGTCGACTTGTTGCACTCCTCACCGGCGTTGTTGCCGTACACCGGGGTGGTCCAGGCCGAGTTGGTGGCCGGTGAGCCCGCTCCCGCGCCGGGCTTGCGGCCGACACCGAACCAGTACTGGGTGCCGTCGGTCGTGGTGACCCGCCAGTGCTCGCCGTTGTTGTCGCCGTTGGTGGCGCCGGTCAGCAGCTCGACGCGGGAGGCGTCGTCGCCCTCCAGCCGCCAGGTGCCGGTGCCGTCGTCGCGGACCAGCGTCGAGGAGCGTCCGTTCAGCGAGATCGTCGCGTTCCAGCCGGACAGGCACTGCTCACCGGAGCCGGCCTGGCCGTCCTTGGCGCACGGCTTGAAACGCCGCTCGACGAAGCCGGGGGTGTAGTCCCAGCCCTCACCGATCCAGGAGGACTGGTTGTTGGTCGCGGCCGTCCGGCCGTCCACCGCCTGCGAGCTGTACGACAGGCTGACGTTCGGCTTGGAGCCGCCCAGGCCGTCCGGGACGGCGATCGGGTAGGACCAGTTGAAGCCGCCGGTGTTGCCGCCGACGCTCCAGGTGCCCGAGGGGGCGAGGCCGGTCGCGCCGAAGGTGCCCGCGGGGCCGCCGGGGGCGGCCGACGCGGCCAGCACCGTCCCGCCCGAGGCGCCGGAGGCCGCCGAGCGGGCCGCGGAGAGCTCGCCGACGGCGGACGCGGCCTGCGCCGACGCCGCCCCGAGCTCGATGTCGGTGCTCAGCAGGCCGGGCCGGGCCTGGCTGCGGCGCGTCTCGACCGGTGTCTGGGTGCGGCACTCGGGCTGTTCGGGGGTGGTCAGCACGCACTCGGGCAGCGCCACCAGACGGGCCCGGGAGAGCCAGTCACCGCCGAACGCGCCCTCGACCGAGGACACGTCCACGTCGACCTTGACCGGAGCACCGGCACCGGCACCGGAGGCGGACGGACGGACCGACAGCAGCAGGCCGTTGACGCCCGCCTTCTCGGCGGCCGACCGGTCCGCGACGGTGACCCGGACCTTCTGCGCGGCGGGAGCCGTCCGGGCGCCCAGCAGCCCGGGCGCCTCGGCGACGGCCGCCACGGCCGGCGAGCTCACCCAGACCGGTGCCTCGCCCGCACGGCCACCGGCCGGCACGGCCGCCGGGGCGGCGGCGAAGGCCGATTCCCGGACACTGTTCGGCGTCGCGCTCTTCGGCGCGAGGTCGACCTCGGTGTCCACCGCGGCCGGCCAGCTGACGGGCTTGGCCCGCCAGGCGGGGGCGCCGTCGCCCTTGGGCGGCGTGGGCTTGACGGGGGCGGCGTTCCTGCCGCCGACCGTCGGGACCGGATCGAGGTCGCGCGGCGACCAGACCTTGGGATTGCGCGGCTTCCACTCCGCCGCGTTGGCGGGTCCGACGCCGGCGAGCATCGACAGTACGAGGACGGCGACGGTGCTGAGCCGTCGTCTTCCCCGTGACCGCCCGCCGGCGCGGAATCCCCCTGATGATGACGACACGACTTGCCCCCTGGCACGCCGAAGCAGACCTTCCGACCGGAAGGTCCGCTGAACAGAGATAATTGCGCGCGGAGCCTAACCCTCGTCAGATAGGTTGATCCATCGGTTACCTGGCCTATACCGACCGATGGCGAACCTAGGTGAAGTCGGCCGCCGTCCAGGAAACTGCGGAGCGTCAATGGATGGTGGGCGTTTTGCCTCCATTGCTGTCCTGGATTCCTGAAGATCCACTACCGAGCGCAGGCGCACGATCCGCCAGGGGCAACGGAGCAGTCACAGAGAGCTGTTGTCCGTGAGCCGCGTCACACCGGTGTAGATCCCCCGTCAGATCGAATGTTGCCGACGGGTGTTAAGTTCCCGTTCGCCGATATCCGCACGGCGCTCATCACTTGACGAGGGGTTTACCAATGGGGTCGATATCCCCCCACTACGGTCGTCGACGCAGATCGGTGCTCGCCGCATCGATCGGCCTCGTACTGACCGTCGGCGCGCTCGGTTCCACCGCACCCGCACTGGCCGCGACCGGAGCGACCGCGCCCGCGCCCGGCGCGACGGCTCCCGGCGCGACCGCTTCCGGCTCGCCCGCGCCCGGAACGGTCGCCCCGGGCGCGGACCGCACCGCCGCCGCCCAGGCCGCCGACGCAGAGCACCGCTCCGCCGAGAGCGCGGCCCTGGCCGAGGCGAAGCGCACCGGCAAACCGGTCGGGATCCCGGCCCTGACCACCGAGACCGACACCGTGGTCGCCAACCCGAACGGCACGCTCGGCCTGCGGCGCACCGTCGCCCCCGCGCGCGCCAAGCAGCAGGACGGGGCCTGGAAGGACCTGGACGCGACCCTCGCCCGGGGCGCCGACGGCACCGTCGTCCCCAAGGTGACCAGCAACCGCCTCACCCTCTCCGGCGGTGGATCCGGGCCGCTCGCCACACTCGACCAGGACGGCAAGAAGCTCGCCCTGAGCTGGCCCGGAACCCTTCCGGCGCCCGCGCTGGACGGCGAGACCGCCACCTATCCCGAGGTCGCTCCCGGCGTCGACCTGAAGGTCACCGCGAACCAGGCGGGCGGCTTCACCCAGGTCCTGGTGGTCAAGACCCCGGAGGCCGCGAAGAACCCCAGGATCAAGGACCTCACCCTCGGCATGAAGGCCGACGGCGTCTCGGTCGCCGCCGACGCCGGGGGCAACCTCAACGCCACCGACGCCGGAGGCCGGGTGGTCTTCCGCGCGCCGGCGCCCACCATGTGGGACTCCAGCACCGCCGCGCCGGCCGTGCCCGCCGCGCCGACCGTGCCCGCAGCGTCGGCCGCGCCCGCAGCGGCGAAGGCCGGCCTCCGCGCGGTCGCCGCACCGGCAGCGGCACCGGCAGCGGCACCGGCCGGGGACGCCGCCCCCGAGCCCGCCGCCTCCGCCCCCGAGGCCCCCGCCCCCGCCGACTCCGACGGTCTGAAGACCCACTCGGACGCGGCCGGCCCCGGCGCCGCCGCCAAGGTCTCCCAGCTGGCGGCCACCCCGGCCGCCACCTCGCTGACCATCACCCCGGACACCGCGTTCCTCGACGCGCCGACGACCACCTACCCGGTCTACATCGACCCGACCTGGACCCCCACCAGCCGCGGCACCCAGCACTGGACCTGGGTCCAGGAGGCGTACCCGGACAAGACCCACTACGACGACTACGGCGACCAGTACGACCCCGGCGTCGGTTACCAGCAGTGGCAGGTCAAGAAGGGCCTGGAGCGCTACTACTTCCAGATCGACAGCAGCGACCTGGGTGACAAGGCCATCCGCAAGGCCAACGTGGTGGCCACCCAGTCCTACGGCGCGGCCAACAACTGCGCCTCCGAGTTCGGTGTCGTGCTGCATCCCACGCACCCCATCGACAACACCACCTCGTGGGGCAAGCAGCCCTGGGACTGGGGCGCGCTCGGCACGTTCAACCTCAACAGCGCCGGCGGCGACGGCTGCCGCGGCGCCACCACCACCGGTGAGTGGGACATCCGCCAGCACCTGACCGACAACAACTGGCGCGGCTCCCTCACCTTCGCGCTGTTCTCTGCCAACGAGTCCAAGCAGGCCGGCAACATCGCCTTCAAGCGGTTCACCCGCACCCCGAGCAAGCTGCCGTACATCTACGTCGAGTACAACCGCGCCCCGAACAAGCCGTGGAGCCTGGGCATGAGCCCGACCCCGGTGAACGCCAACGGCAACGGCTGCGGCTGGATCGGCGCCACCAACGCCGCCACCGGCATCCGGCTGTCGGCCTGGGTCGGCGACCCGGACGGCAACCAGACCGACGCCCAGTTCGAGGTCCGCGACGCCGGTGTGGCCGGCGAGCCGGTCGCCTGGGGCAGCGGCTGGGGCAATCTCGGCAACAGCAATCACGAGGCCGCCGTCGTGCCCGGCAACCTCTCGGACGGCCACACCTACTACTGGCGGGTGCAGGCCGGCGACGGCGAGCTCCCCTCGGACTGGGCCTTCGGCTGCATGTTCAGCCTGGACCTCACCCCGCCGTCGGTGCCGACCGTCACCTCCACCGACTACCCGAAGTCCGGCACCCTGCCCGGCTCCTCGAAGGTGATCGGCCAGGCCGGGGCCTTCACCGTCCAGGCGACGGACAACGCCAGCGGCATCCTCTACTACGAGTACGCCTTCAACTCGGCCATCCCGGTCGGTGGCGCGGCCACGGTCAACGCCGGCGGCGACGGCTCGGCCGTCCTCAACCTGACGCCCACCATGTGGGGCACCAACATCCTCCGGGTCCAGGCGGTCGACCGGGCCGGCAACCGCTCGCAGGAGAACACCTACACCTTCTACGCGCCGAGCGACCCGAACGACAGGACGGTCCTCGGCGACATCACCGGTGACGACCGGGTCGACCTGCTGCTGCCCGACGCCGACGACAACCTGCGCGTCTATCCGGCCGCCACCGATCCGGGGGCCACCGGCATCATCGCCTCCGACAAGGCCAACAGCCCGCGCAAGAAGGGCTGGAAGGACACCCTCGTCACCCACCGCGGCGGCAACGGCATCCACGTGGACGACCTGTACGCCTACCGCGACGGCGAACTGACCCTCTACCGCAACACCCTGACCACCGGCACCTTCACCACCACCTCGAAGTACTTCACCTCGGACGCCACGGTCGCGGTCAGGAGGCCCGTGGCCCAGCGCTGCAAGCTCCTCGACGGGCAGCCGTGCGGTTCCGCCTACACCGGCGACTGGAGCAGGGTGAAGCAGATCCTCGCGCTCGGCTCCGCCGAGGGCGGCGCCCCGGACAAGACCCGCACGGACCTGCTCACCGTCGAGGACAACGGCCAGGGCGGCACCCAGCTCTGGCTGTTCCACGGCACCGCCGCCACCGGCGTCCTGGACTACCCGGTCCTGCTGTCCACCGGTGACTGGCGCGACCTCGAACTGATCGCGCCCGGCGACACCACCGGGGACGGCCTGGCCGACCTCTGGGCCCGCGACCGCCAGTCCGGCAAGCTCTTCCAGTACCCGAGCCGCAAGAACGCCGCGGGCAAGGGCGACCTCGCCGCCTTCGGCAACCCGGTGACCGACAACGCCATCGGCGTCGGCCTGACCCCGGCGGTCTACCCGGCCGTCGGATCCTCCGGCGACCTCGCCGCCGACGGCATCGCCGACCTGTGGGGCCTCAACTCCAGCGGCGGACTCGACAACTGGCGCGGAACGACCGCCGACGGCACCACCGCCACCGCGGTCACCGGATTCGCCGGACAGCCCGTCCTCGGCTTCCCGGGCGGGACCGTCAGCGTCCACACGGCGCTCACCGGCCGCTGCCTCGACGCCCGCGGCGCCAACGACGGCGACAGCCTGACCCTGTGGGACTGCTGGAACGGCGACCGGCAGCACTTCACCTTCCACAGCGACAAGACCCTGCGGGTCGCGGGCAAGTGCGTCACCGTCGCGGCGGACAACCGGACCACCGTCCAGCCCTGCCCGTCCGGCCCGACCGCCCCGGTGACCGACGGCCAGAAGTGGGAGCTGCGCGGTGACGGTTCCATCCAGAACCCGCCGTCGGGCAACTGCCTGGACCTCCCGCAGTGGAACGGCGAGAACGGGACGGACCCGGTGCTCTGGGGCTGCAACGGCGGCGCCAACCAGCGGTGGACCACCACGGCCAACGGGCCGAGCCCGCTCCACAGCACGGTCGACCGCCGCAAGTGCATCGACGCCGCCGGCGCCTACGACGGAGCGCCGATCACCGTGTACGACTGCTGGAACGGTGCCAACCAGTACCTGACCTTCTACACCGACGGCACCCTGCGGGTGTTCGGGAAGTGCGTCGCGGGCGCCGAGAACAGCGGCGAGAACCACACCCGCATGCTCCTCTGGAGCTGCCTGCCCGGCACCGACGGGAACAGCCAGCAGTGGCAGCTGACCGCTGACGGCTCCATCCGCAACGGGCCGAACGGCCGGTGCCTGGACATTCCGGGCGGCCGGGCCGAGAACGGCACGGGGCTCGTGATCTGGGACTGCAACGGCGGTCCGAACCAGAAGTGGACCACCACCTGACGGGTGGTCCGCCTCGTCCCGGCCCGGGTCTCCGCGTTCCTCGCGGAGGCCCGGGCCGGGGTCTTTCCCGGCACCGGCGGCCGGGGCGGGGGATACCCCCAGCGGGCGCGGTCCGGCCGGCCCGAGGGTCGGTCCACCGGCTGCCACCGTGGTCCGGTGGATCTTGGTCGAGCAGGCTGGAGCACATCGGCAATTCCGAGCAAAGGGAACCAATCGTGTTCAGCCGCACCGCCCGTACTGCCCGTACCGCCCGTACCGTGACCGCCGCCCGTACCGCCACCGTCGCCGCCCTGGCCGCCGCCGTCTGCGGCACCCTCATGGCCGGCAGCGCCGGAGCGATCGTCAACGGCGGTGACTCCACCGAGCGTTACCCGTTCATGGCGACCATCCCGGAGTCCGCCCCCGACTACGGCCTCTTCGACGGCAACTGCGGCGCCTCGCTGATCGACCCCCAGTGGGTGCTGACGGCCGCGCACTGCATCGCCGTCCCGGGCATCGAACTGGAGGGAATCGTCCGGGTGGGCAGCGAGCACCGGAAGACCGGCGGCACCGTCCGGAGGATCGACCGCACCTTCGTCCACCCCGGCTACGTCAACGGCGCCGGCACGGCCGCCAACAAGGACGACGTCGCGCTCGTACGCCTGGACCGCCCCGTCACCCAGCGGCCGATCAGGATCGCCGAGCCCGGACGCCCCGGCACCGCCACCCGGCTGCTCGGCTACGGCACCACCGTCGACGGCAAGTTCGCCTTCCCCGAGCGGCTCCAGGAGCTCAACACCCGGATCGGCGCCGAGTCCGACTGCGCCCCCGGCTTCGCCGACCCGACCCGGCTGTGCACGCTCACCACCAAGCCCAAGGCCATGGCCTGCCACGGCGACTCCGGCGGCCCGCAGATCCAGAAGGGCCGGGGCGGGCGCTGGGAACTGATCGGCGTCACCTCCGGCCCGGGCGCCCCCGGAGTGCCCTGCTCGGAAGGCCCCGGCCTCTACACCAACGCCTCCGCCTACCAGGGCTGGATCCGGCAGACCCTGAGGGACAACCGCACCCCGGCCCGCACCGCCGACGCCGCGCCGACCGCGGGCTGACCGCAGGCTGACCGGACCGCCACCCGACGGCCCCGCCCACGGGCCCCACCGCGCGAGCCGTCCGCCCCGGCCGCCGTTCACCCGCCGCCGACGACCTCCAGCAACCGCCCCACCAGCGGATTCGGATCGTCCCGGCGCCAGGCGACGGCCACCCGGGAGCGGGCGGTTCCCGGCCCGACCGCCCGGAACGCGACACCCCGCAGCCGGATCCGCCGGATGCCCGCCGGCGCCAGCGAGACCCCCAGCCCGGCCCCGACCAGCGCGCACACCGTCTGCCACTCCACCGCGTGCTGCACGACCCTCGGCGCGAACCCCACCGACCCGCACACCTCCGTGATCAGGTCGTACAGCCCGGGCCCTTCGGATCGGGGGAACAGCACGAACGGCTCCTCCGCCAACGCGCCCACCTCCACCGTCCGCCGCGCGGCCAGCCGATGGTCCGAGGGCAGCACGGCGACGAACGGCTCGGTGAACACGGTCCGGAAGGCCCAGCGCCCCCTCCTCCCCGGCCGGCGGCGGCTCGCGCAGCAACCCGACGTCCACGGCATCCTCGTGCAGCGCGGCGAGCTGCGGGGCGGTCGTCATCTCACGGATGTCCAGCTCGACCGCCGGCAACCGCTCCCGGAACGTCCGCAACAGCCCCGGCAGCACGGTCAGCGCCAGCGACGCGGAGAACCCGATCCGCAACCGCCCCGCCCGCCCGCTCCCCACCGCCCGCGCCGCGGCCAGCCCGTCCGCGAGGCCGGAGAGCGCCCGCTGCGCCGAGGGCAACAGCTCCCGCCCGGCCGCACTGAGCGAGACCCGCCCGGGCCCGCGGACGAAGAGGGGATGCCCGACCTTCGCCTCCAACCGGGCGATCTGCTGGCTCAGCGGCGGCTGGGCGATGCCGAGACGCGCGGCGGCCCGGCCGAAGTGGAGTTCCTCGGCGAGCACGGTGAACGCGTGCAACTGGGGGAGCGGGAGCTCGGGGCGGTCCATATCCCCAGGGATACCAGACCATGGGTTCTGCGGTATTGGACGTATCACCGCAGGCCACCTAGCGTTCGCCGCATGACTGAGCGACGCACGATCCTGAGCGGATCGACCTTCGAGGAGCAGATCGGCTACGCCCGCGCGGTCGTCGTCGGTGATCATGTCCACGTGTCCGGCACCACCGGCTACGACTACCCGACGATGACGATCGCCGACGACGTGGTGGAACAGGCCGAGCAGTGCCTGCGCAACATCGGCGCGGCCCTCGAGGAGGCGGGCTGCACCTTCGCGGACGTCGTCCGGGTGCGCTACCTGCTGCCCGAGCGCGAGGACTTCGAGCCCTGCTGGCCGGTGCTGCGCCGCTGCTTCGGGGACGTGCGTCCGGCGGCGACCATGCTGGTCACCGGTCTGGCGGACGAGCGGATGCGGATCGAGATCGAGGTCGACGCCTACCGGCCGCGCGCCGCCGGGCGGTAGCCGTTGCAGGGGAGTGGGAAGTCGGCCCGGCCGACTTCCCACTCCACCGGCTGATCTCGACCGCCGGCCGGTCGGAGCGGTTCTGACATCCTGTGGGCGTGTCGAAGAAGCAACAGCGTGCCGTGACCTTCGCCGCGACGCTGGCGGCCCTGCCGTCACCGGAGGCGGAGAGCATGGGCGGCTCGCCCGTCCTTCCGCCGGTGGCGGCCCGTGGCTTCACCGATGGCGACGGCTGCTACTGGCGGCTCACCCGCGGCCCGCTGGACTCTCGCCGGGCCGAACGGCTCGCCGTCGACGCCGACGTGATGTCGATGGGCGTCTACTACGAGGACCGGGTCGAGCGGTGGCTTCCCCGCTTCCTCCAGGCGGCCGAGCGACCGGCCGCCTGGGCGGAGGCGCGGGCCCGGTTCGGTGCCGAGGAACTGCCGATCCACGAGGCGTACGAGTTCACCGCGGAGGACGGACGGGTGCTGCTCTTCATCGAGACGTACTGCTGAGCCTGCGGCGCGCCTCGCTCCTGGCCGGTCCGCCTCCCCTCGGCGTGGGAAGTCGGTCCCGCCGACCTCCCACGCGCGATCGTCTGGTCACGAGCGGGTGCGCACCCGCAGGACGCTGGTGAGCAGGGGGAGGGTGAACTCGCCCTCGGCGGTGGCGGGGTCGCCTGCGAGGTGAGCCCGGGCGCGGGCCAGCAGCTCCGCCCGCTCCTGCGCCGGCATGACCAGCACGCCGGCCTTGGTGCCGAGCGTGGCGACCAGGGACTCGGCGGTCCTGCGGTGGCCGTGCGGGAACTCCGCCTGCTCGGGGGCGTGGAACGGGCTGTCCGCGCCGGTCCTGGGCAGGTGCAGCTGCGCCGTCTCGATCCGCCAGGCGGCGGGCACGTCGCGCGGGCCGATGGCGGCCGGGCCGGTGACCCGTGCGAGCCCGGCGACCCAGTCGATCCCGTCGTCGAAGACGTTCCACAGCCCGGCGAGTACGCCGCCGGGTGCGAGCACGCGGGCGATCTCCGGTCCGGCCACGGCCATGTCGAACCAGTGCATCGCGTTGCCGGAGACGACGGCGTCCACCGACCCGTCCGGGAGCGGAATCGTTTCCGCGCTGCCCTGGAGCGCCCGCACCGAGGGCAGATCGCGCCGCAGTTCGGCCAGCATCGCCGCGTCGGGTTCGACCGCGACCACGTCGAGTCCACCCAGAGTGAGGAGGGTGCCGGTGAGCTTCCCGGTGCCCGCCCCGAGGTCCAGCACCCGGGGCCCGGGTGCCCCCGCGAGCGCCCACTGCACGGCCTCGGTCGCGTAGTCCGGCCGGTGCTCGGCGTAGGCGCCCGCTGCCGCGCCGAACGACGAGCTGTGGCGATGTCGTTCACCGTCCGTCAGAGCGTGGGTGAATGTCATCGCGGCCCCCTGCGGTATGTGGTGATGTATCGGTCCGATGTATCGAGTCGATACATCGGACCCTAGGTGCGGCCGTTCGTCGGCGCAAGATCCGCTGGTGTCGGACGGGCAGCGGTGCAGGCCCCGAGGGGTGGGGTGCGCATGCCGGTCGGGCGGGGAGGCGGGCTGCGGAGAGTAGTGCGCGTTGCGCGGCGGGCTCCTCCGCGCACTTTGCAAAGTCACACTTTGCAAAGTGCGCGGAAGAGCGGAGGGAGGAGAGGGGGAGGGCAGAGCAGTGGAGGGGGTAGGGGCCAAGAGGCCAAGGGGTGGAAGGGGAGAAGGGGTGAAACGGTGGCGAGGCGGAGGGGTGGTGGACATGCTGGGGCCTTCCCTCCCGCACTTTGCAAAGTCATGCTTTGCAAAGTGCGGGAGGGCAAAGGCGGTGCAGGCGGCCCCTGCGGCGCAGGGGCCGCCTGCAGTGGCATGACCCCTGGTCCAAGGGCTTGGCCCTTGGGCCAGGGGCTGCCTGCGGTGATCGGTGGGAGCACGCGGGGCGGTGGCTGGGCTTCTCTCCGCACTTTGCAAAGTGTGACTTTGCAAAGTGCGGAGAGGATGGAGAGACGGGGCAAAGGTGGTGCAGGGCCCGCCTACGGTGATCGGGGGAGCGTGCGGGGCGTGCGTTCGGCGCAGCTTCGGGGCGGTGGGGGCGGAGGGTGTTGCCCGGGGCGGGTGCGGCCCGGTAGACGGGAGGCTCCGAGTGCCGAACCCCACCGAAGCCCGGGAGTGTTGATGAAGATCATGCGACTGTTCGCCCTGCCCGCTGTCGCCCTCGCGCTGGCGCTGAGCGCCGCGCCCGCCGCCACGGCCGCGCCCGCTGCCGCCGCGACCACCACCACGTCCACCGTGCACATCGTCAACGCGGACGGCGGGACCACCGTGCACGTCGGCGTCGGCGACACCGTGCAGGTGGACCTGACCGCCCTCCGCGACTACACGGTGACCTGGTACTGGTACGCGCCCGCCGCCGCCACGGCCGCCGTGCTGAGCCAGACGGCGGGTACCGCCGACCCGAACGGCAACTCCCACGCCACCTTCACCGCTTCGACCGCCGGCACCAGCGACATCAACGCCGTCGGCCGCTGCGTGCCGGACCCGCGCACGGTCTGCCCGCCGTTCGTGGCCCGGTGGAAGGTCACCGTGGTCGTCTCCTGACCCCGCTCCCACGGCGGATGCCCTCGGTTCCTCCCGCAGGGGAGGGCCGAGGGCGCTTTTCGGTGTGCTGTCACCGAGGGGTGGGTGAGGTGGACGCGGCGGGGGTCGGGCGCGGGTGGTGATGGTGGCTCAGGACCGGGTAGATCCAGGCGACCAGGGCGAGCAGCAGCGTGATCGGCAGCACGGTGCAGGCGGCGACGGTCACGGTGGTCGCGGTGTCGGGGGAGTGGCGCTCAGGCGGCGGCATCGGCCTCGGACTTGCCTTCGGGGAGGTCGAGTTCGGCCCACACCGTCTTGGCGCCGGGCTCGCGGGCGAGGGTGCCCCAGCGGTCGGCGAGCGCGTCGACGAGGGTGAGGCCCCGCCCCGACTGCGCGTCGCCGGAACACGACCGCGGATCCGGCAGGACGGGCTGCTTGTCGCCCCGGCAGTCGGACACCTCGATGCGGAGTACGGTGGTGCGCGACCGGCGCACGGAGGTGAGCGAGAGGCCCAGTTCGAACCCGCGCCCCGGTGTGCGCCCGTGGGTGGAGGCGTTGGCGGCCAGTTCGGCCACGATGATCAGCGCGGAGTGAAAGGCCTCCGCACAAAGGGAGTTGAGTCCCCAGGTGGTCAGCTGCTGTCTGGCGACCCGGCGGCCGATCGCGGCTCCCTTGGGGGTGGAAGTGAGGAGCGCGGTGTGGGCGCGCGGCGCCGGTTCGTCGAGGGGGATTTCGGACTTCATGGGGAAAAGCGTGCCCCCCCGGGCTTACGCTGACGATGCATCCGGTGGGCACGGTGAGTGCTTGTATGCGTGCGGAAAGTGTCGTGTGACGGCCCGTCGGCCGTGACCAGGAAATGGGGAGGTCGTTATGACTGAAGTTCAGGGCGGCGACAGCGGGGATGTGCGGCCGGAGTTGGAGGAGGACCTCTCCGAGGTGTCCGACTTCCTCAAGGCGATCGGCAAGCAGATCAAACTGCTGCGCGAACGGGCGGGGTTGACGCAGAAGGAGTTCGCCAAGCAGGTCGGCTACACCGAGAGCCTGATCGGCGCGGTGGAGCAGGGGAAGCGGACGCCGCAGCGGGAGCTGCTGGAGGCGTCGGAGCGGATCCTCGACGCCGGCGGGCTGCTGATCGTGACGTCGGACGACATCGAGAGCGCCAAGGCGAAGGCGCGGGTGCGGCATCCGGAGTGGTTCCGGGGCTACGCGAAGCTGGAGGCCCAGGCTCAGGAGCTCCACTGCGTCAGCCTGTACGGCATCCCGGGGCTTCTGCAGACGGAGGATCATGCGCGCGTTGTCTTCTCAATGCGTCAGCCAATCCTCGCCGAAGAGGTGATTGAGACGCGAGTGGCGGCCCGTATGGCGCGACAGGAGATCCTGGCGAAGTGGCCTCGCGGAATGTTCAGCTGGGTGATCGATGAGGGGGTACTTCGCCGCCCGATCGGAGGTTGGGATGTCCATAAGGAGCAGTTGCGATATCTGCTCAGGGTGGCGAGTACTCGGGGGATGGTGATCCAGGTCCTTCCACTGGATCGCACAGAGCACGCTGGTGATGGTGGGCCGTTCACGCTGATCACCCCCAAGGGGCGTCCGCAGATGGGCTACATCGAGGTGCAGACCAGCAGTAGGCTGATCACGGACCAGGAGGAAGTTCGCATCATGAATGCGCGATACGGCGTCCTCCGGGCGCAGGCGAACACGCCGCAGGAGTCCATGACGTTGATTGAGAAGATTCTGGGAGAGCGATGAGCAGCGAACTGGCGTGGTTCAAGAGCAGCTACAGCAGTGGCGAGGGCGGGGAGTGCGTCGAGGTCGCCGAGGCGACGTCCGCCGTGCTGGTGCGTGACTCCAAGGACAAGTCGGGCCCCAGCCTCACCTTCTCGCCGGCCGCCTGGGAGGCGTTCGTCGAGTTCGCGCAGTCGGTCTGACGACCAGTCTTCCCCCTCGGCGCCCAGCGACCGTCCACCGACCGGTGGACGGTCGCTCTTTGTGGCGGCGCTGTCGGCTCGTTGTACGGGTTGTACGGGTGTCCCCCAGCGGAGTTGCTACGTATCCTGGGCGCGCGCCACCGACGCCTCTCACTTCAGGGAGAACGATGAGCAGCGAACTGGTCTGGTTCAAGAGCAGCCACAGCGGCGCCGAGGGCGGCGAGTGCGTAGAGATCGCCTGGTTCAAGAGCACTTACAGCAGCAACGAGGGCGGCGAATGCGTCGAGGTAGGCTGGCGCAAGAGCACCCACAGCAGCGGCGGCGGCGGCGAGTGCGTAGAGGTCGCCGAGACGACCTCCGCCGTCCTCGTCCGTGACTCCAAGGACAAGTCCGGCCCCCACCTCACCTTCACCCCGGCAGCCTGGGAGGCGTTCGTCGCCTTTACTCGCTCCGCCTGAAGTCCAGTCCGCCGTGGAAGTCTCGGCCCTGCACGATCGAAACGGATCCGTGGAAGGTGCCGCCGCTGATCGTGTTGTGCACGGCGCCCTGCCCGGTGCGGACCGACCGCGCCTGCTCCTGCCAGCGCACCAGATCGGCACGGAACTCGGCGTCCAGCGCCGCCCGTACCGCCAGCGCCGTGCTCAGCTCGTGGGCGCGGGCCAGCTCGTTGGGCGCCCGCCCAAGAGCCACCCACTGTGCCTCGCCCGAGCTGACCGCGGGCGCGGCCTCGAAGGGCCGCCGCACCAGCACACCGAGCCCCGCCCACGCCTCCCGGCCGGCCTCCCCGCCGTCGCCACCGGCCAGTGCGGTCAGCAGTTCCACTGCCGTCGGATCCACTCGGCACCCCCTGTCACCACAGGCTGACGAAACGTCAATTCTGCTCTGCGGTAAGTCCATATGGGGGACAGAGGCGATCAGGATCCGAATATCTACAACCACATCTCGGGCGGGCACTTCCAGGGCCCGGTCTACCAGATCCGGGATGTCCACGGGAACATCACCTTCACCTGGGCTGCACCGCCGCAGAGCGCCGACGAGATCGCCTTCCGTCAGCAGTACATCGCGGAGACCCGCCGGCAGTGGGCCCGGCAGCGGGGTGAGCGGGTGGCCACCCGGACGCGACTGGGATGCGGTTGCCTCGGCCCCCCGGCCGTGGTCCTCGGGATCGTCGTCTTCTACAACATCTCGCACGACGTGATCAGCACCGTCTTCTTCTCCCTCTTCGCCGTTCCCGTCATCCTCGGCCTGCTCGTGGGCTCCAAGAGATAGCCTCGCCCCACCTGGGGAGCGGTCCGGCGTCCGGGGAAGCGCCGGAGCCGGAGGTGCGGGCTGCGGTCCATCGGCAGTAGTACCCGCACCTCTCGGTCGGTCGCCACGGCCGACGCCGCCACCGCCGGCCGGTTCGGCACGGGCGCGCCGGGACGTCGTAGGACTCGGTGCGGGTCACCTGGCCCGACGTTCTCCTGCCCCGCGTTGCCGAGGGCGATCCGAACCGCGGCCGCCCGGTCGTGCCGATCCGTACGGAGGCTGTCGTGATGCCGGAGAAGACGATGAGGGAGAAGGTGCTCGCCTACGTCGTGCGGGACGGGCGGCTGCTGGTGTTCCGGCACACCGACCACAGCTACGAGGAGGTCGGCCTCCAGGTCCCGGCCGGCAGCATCCGCCCGGGCGAGGATCCGGCCGCCGCGGCCCTGCGCGAGGCCCGCGAGGAGACCGGTCTCAGTGCCTTCGCCGTCGTGCGCAAGCTCGGCGAGACCACGTACGACCTCACCCCGTACCGGTACGAGATCCAGCACCGGCACGTCTTCCACCTGGCACTCGCCGAGCCGGCCCCCGAACGCTGGCTCAGTCAGGAGACCCACGACGGCAACGGGGCGCCCACCCCCTTCGAGTGCTTCTGGATCCCCCTGGAGACCGCCCACGTCCTCCAGTCCGGTCAAGGCGCCCTCCTCGGCCGTCTCTTCGACTGACCAGTGCCCCACCCGTCCACAAGGGAAGTCGCTCCCTCCGACTTCCCGCGCGCCCGCTCGGGGCGCACCCGAGCGGCGGTGGCCGCCGGGCCCGCCTGAGAATGAGTGACCGCGGCGCCCGGCCGTCCGCCGGACGCCGGCGCCCGACAAGACTGTTGTGCAGATGACCAAGAGGAGCTCCCGGTCGATGTCCGAGTCCATGGCGAGGCCGAGCACACTCCTGGATCCGAGCGAGACGGCGCTGCTGGCGCGTTCGCTCGTCGAATGGATCGGCCCGGCCCGATGCAGTGACCAACTCGCCGTCGGCATGGGCTTCGCGGACTTCCGGGATCTGATCGACCGGACCCACGGGTTGGCGCGCGCCCTGCGGGACGATCTCCCCATCGCGCCCGTGGACCGGGCGCGCATCCTTCTCTCGGCGGAGATCGTCCTCGTCAGTGACCTCGCCGGTTCGGGCGTCGATTGGTCGACGACCACGGGGTTCCTCGACGGCGAGACGCTCACCACGCTGCGCTCCGTCCAGCGCAAGCTGGGCCGGACCGTCCGCTCCTACTAGGGCAGGACCCCGAGCGCTTGACGGCCGCGCCCGCACAGGAAGTCGGCGCGGCCGACTTCCTGTGCGGGCGCGGCAGAAACCCCACGCTCAAGAACGCCTGAATCCGATTCGCTGAAGGCTGCTCCGGGCTTTCCCGCGCTGGAAGGTCGATGCTCGATGCCCTACGAGGAGGAACGCGCGGGAGGCGTTCGCGGAACTGCCTCTCCCGCCCTGCCTATAATGGACAAATGATCTTCATTGTGGTGAAATTCACCGTCAAGTCCGAATACGTCGAGCAGTGGCCCGAGAAGGTCGCGGAATTCACCAGCGCCACCCGCGCCGAGCCGGGCAACCTCTGGTTCGAGTGGTCCCGCAGCCTGGAGGAGCCGGACACCTACGTCCTGGTGGAGGCGTTCCAGGACGACGCGGCCGAGGCGCACGTCACCTCCGCGCACTTCCGCGCCGCCCTGGAGACCATGCGCCCCCTGGTCACCCGCACCCCCGAGATCGTCAGCACCACGATCGAGGGCGCCACCGGCTGGAGCCGGATGGGCGAGCTCCAGGTCGACTGACTGACCGGGTGGGGATCCTGCCGCCCGGGATCCCTCGCAGTCCGTTCGCGTGTGTCGTGTCCGAAGGAGGGCGTCCCGGTCGGGGGACGGTCGGTTCCGCCGGGACGGCCTCCGGCCCGGCGCCGGAAGCCCGGCGCCGGCCCCGCTTCGGACGCGCGCGCGACCGGACGCCGGTCGGTGGGACGATCGGTACATGAGCTTCGCCACCTGTGCCAGGCATGTTCGTGATCAGGATCTTCCCTACGGACGGCGCTACAGCTCCCTGAGGTGCGCGGTCGGCCACTACTGCCCGCTCGGGTTCGACTCGACGTGGTCGTATCTCAGTACGGCAGGAGCTCTGAGGACGGACGAACGGGCGCTGCTGCTGGCCCTGGACATGCTGGAGCTCAGCCGGGCCGCGTGGCTCGCCGAGCTCGGCGCCTTCGCCGACCGGCGCCGGACGGCGAAGCGGCAGCAGCAGCGGGCGCCCTCGGTGGCGGAGCTCCGTCGTCTGAACGGATGGCGGTGGCCCGGGCCCGACGGGCACCGGGCCATGTTCCGTGAGATCGGGCTTCTGTGGGCTGTGCACGCCGCAGAGCCGTTCCCCGAGGTTCCGACTGCGGACAAGGGCGATCTGGCGTACTTGGACGCGACGGTCTCCGGTTGCCTTTCCACCTACCTCGCCCGCGGAGGCGCGCTGGGACCGGGCCACGAGGAAGTCCTGCGAAGCTGTCTGCCCAAGCTGCGCAGGGGCCTTGTCCACCTCGGCCACCCGGCGACGTTTCCCGGGGCGTTCGCCTACTTCCGCCGTCTGCTCAAGCTGGCCGAGCTGGCCGTCCACGACGACTCCCGGGACATTCCGGAGCGTCATGGGGCGGTCTCTGCCGGGAACGGACACTCGCGGGCCTGAGCCCGAGCCCGAGCCCGAGCAGGTCCACGCCTCGATCGAACTCGCCGACCTCGCCCGGGGCGCCCCGACCCTCGGGGGGTCGACTCACCCGGTCAAGATCACCTGGAGACCCACCCGGGGCGAGTAGGGGGCGGGTGCTCCTGCGCAGGAAGTCGGCCGGCCCGACTTTCTGCGCAGGGTGGATTGCGCTCCCGCCGCGATAGCCTGCCCGACGGCCTGCAGGTAAGAGGGTTGGTACGAACGGGGGAGACGCGCGAGTGCTGATCGTCTTCAGATGCCGGCTGTGCGGTGCTGCGCTGTCGACTCCGCTGGAACTGCGCGAGTGGCAGCCTCTCGCGCGGGTGAAGGGGAGGGGCCATTACACCTACGGCCCGTCGACGATGGCGCAGGGTTCCGTCGCCGCCGACCCGGATCCGTACGGCCGTGACGGCGGGACCAGGACCTGGGTGATCAACCCGCTGGACGGCTTGCGGATGCGGCCCCATACGAACACGGCTCGGCTCTACGGGTGCTGCAGGCGGGACGGGATCGACGGCCCGAACCTGTTGTGCGCCGGTTGTGGCAGCGAGGTCGGCATCGAGATCTCGGACTGCTGGACCGAGTACGACATCCGGCTGGTGACCACAGCGGTGTCCGTGGATCCGCACCCCGTCGAAGCCGCCGATTCCGCGACCACCGATGCCGCCGTCGAACCGGGAAGCCTTGGCGGACTCTCGGGGCCGGACGGGTCGTAGGCTCTCCGCTCCCAGCCGACGACTCTCGCGGGAGGGGCCTCGTCCGCGCGGACGAGGCCCCTCCGCTGCGGTACTGACGTGGTGGAGCCGTGTCGATCAAGGGCAGTACGGGGCGTCTCCGGTGCGAGGCGGCACTATCGGCTTTCCCGTAGTGGAAAGCCGATGTCCGTGCGCCCGGGCCGCCCGAGCGTGAAGCATCGTCTCGAAGCCGGAACGAGGAGGAGCAGTGGCCCTGCGGAACGTGTCCGGAGACCCGGACTGCCTTCGCGTCGTCCGTGTGCCCGCGAAGGCGCCACCGGCTGGAGCCGGATGGGCGAGCTCCAGGTCGACTGACTGACCGGGTGGACCGACCGCGTTGACGGGGCCGTCGGAACGGCGCGTGTCAGGCCGTCGGTCCCGGCCCGTCCGGCAGCCGCGCGGCGAAGGCGTGCGCGGCTGCCAGGTCCGCGTCGTCCGGCCGCTGCTTGTTGATGCCGCCCACCGGCCGGAACGGCGCCCAGGTGTCGAACGCCCGGCACGAGAAGCTCCCGGCCACCTCGAAGCCCTTGCGTGCGAGCAGCCGGGACAGCGGCCGGGCGAACGGCATCGGCGGAAACTCGGGGAGCCCGCTGGTGGCGAACACTTGAGTCTCCCGTGGGGGGAGACGCGAGAGTAGGCGCATGGACGGGGACACGCTCTTCACGATCGGCGACCTGGCCCGGCGGACCGGGCTGACGGTCAAGACCATCCGGTTCTGGTCGGACTCCGGGATCGTGCCGCCGACCGACCGCAGCCCGGCCGGTTACCGGCTCTACGACCTCGGCGCGCTCGCCCGGCTCGACCTGGTGCGCACCCTGCGCGAACTCGGCCTCGAACTCGCCGCCGTCCGGCGGGTGCTGGACCGCGAGGTCTCGCTGACCGAGGTCGCGGCCGCGCACGCCGACGCGCTGGAGGCGCAGATCCGCGTCCTGCGCCTGCGGCGCGCGGTGCTGCGGGCAGTAGCGAAACGCGACCACTCCACTCCCGAGGAAATGGACCTCATGCACAAGCTCGCAAAGCTCTCCGACGACGAACGCCGCCGCCTGATCACCGACTTCGTCGACGACACCTTCGGCGGGCTGGACGCCAACGCCGAGTTCGTCGACATGATGCGCTCGGCCGTGCCCGAACTCCCCGACGACCCCGCGCCCGAGCAGCTACACGCCTGGATCGAACTCGCCGAACTCACCCAGGACCCGGACTTCCGTGCCGCCGTCCGCCGCATGGCCGAGTACCAGGCGGCCGAACGCGGGCGCGGCGACACGACCGGCCTGCACCACGACCTCACCGAGACCGTGCGCGACGCCGTCGGCCGCGCACTCGACGCCGGCCTCGGCCCGGCCTCGCCCGAGGCCGCCGCCGTCGTCGACACCCTGACGGCCGCCTACGCGCGGACCTTCGACCGGCCCGACGACGCGGACCTGCGGCAGTGGCTGCTGGCCCGCCTCGACATCGCCGCCGACCCGCGTGCCGAGCGTTATTGGCACCTGCTGTCCGTCGTCAACGGCTGGCCCGTCCCACCGAGCCTGGCACCGGTGTTCGGCTGGTTCACCGCCGCCCTGCGCGCCCGCGGCGCGTAGGCGCCGGGTGCCCCCTGCGCAGGAAGTCGGCCCGCCCGACTTCCTGCGCGGGAGCTCCACGGCGAGAGGTGATCTGATGGCCGCATGAGCCTTCCGCCCGACGACGAACCCCCCGAGCACCGGCGCTACCACTCCTACCTCCGCGCGCTGGAGGGCGTCGTGGAGGCGGAGGAGGCCGACCTGTTGAGCGCCGTCCTGCGCGACGACGATCCCGCCATGGCCGAAGCCGCCGTGAACCAGCACCTCGAACGGCGGGCCGCCGAGCTGCTGACCGGTCCCGGGTTCCCGGCCTGGGCCGCTGCGACGGCCGCGGTCGTCGGTGACCGGGACTTCCTCGCCCGTCGGCTGCGCGAGTGGGCCCTGCTCAGGGCCGTCGCCCTGGACGAGCCCTGGACGGACGAGGAACTGCTGACCGCGTCCGACTGGTTCCAGCGCACGGCGGTCACCGCCCGGTTCGTCACCTCCCCCGCCGCCCTGGGCCTGCTCGCGGAGCACGGCCGCACCCGCCGCGTCCGCAACGCGGCGAGCGGCCGGGGCTGACGCCACGAGGCACTCCTGGCTTTCCCGTAGCGGAAAGCCGATGACCTTGCGCCCCGGCCGCCCGAGCGTGAAGCATCAGCTCGACGCCGGAACGAGGAGGAGCAGAGTGCCCCTGCGGAAACTGTCCGGAGACCCGGACTGCAAGAACGGCACGTGCCCGACGCTGTGGGGGACGGAGGACGAAACCGCCTTCCTGGTCCAGGGTTACGTGGTCACCGACGCCGAGCAGCTCGCCCAGATCGGCCTTCCCGAGGGCGAGACCGTCGTCCGCGTGCCCGTCAGCGTATTGGAGGAGTACTTCCGTGCTCGACGGAACTGAATTCGCTCTGCTCTTCGAACGATTCCACCGCACCGCGTTCCGGCTGGAGACGCTGGACCTGTACGACGTCGAGGAGGAGCAGGAGGAGTTCGCGGCCTTCCTCGCGGACGAGCCGATGCCGGCCGAGTGGCACGACAACCCGTGGGTCCGGTCAATGACGGATCTCGGCAAGGCGGTGGCCCGCGTTCACGTCCTCACCTCCCCGCTGACCGACTACCTCCGCTACGAACTCTCCGCCTACCCGGGGAACATCACGGCGGGCGAGACCATCGGGATCATCGACCGCGCCACCCAGCAGGTGACGGGCCTTCCGGAGCACGACTTCTGGCTGTTCGACGACACCGAGGTCTACCGCATGCACTACACGACGGGCGGCAAGTTCCTCGGAGCCGAACGTCTCCCCGCTGAGGCCGCCCCCGAGTACCGCCGCTACCGGGACATCGCCCAGACCCACGCGACCCCGTTCGCCGACTACTGGCGGCAGCTCCCGTCTTGAGTGCTCCCGACGACATCGGAAAGGCCCTGCGAGCCCTGCGTGATGCCTCGGGACTGACCGGGGACGCGGTGGCCCGCAGGGCTTCCATGTCTCCGGGCAAGCTGAGCAAGATCGAGCACGGCAAGGTGCTCCCGAGTGTCCTGGACGTCGATCTCGTCCTCACGGCACTCGGCGTCTCGCGCGCGGCGAAGGAACAGTTCCTGGCACAGGCTCGTTCTGCCGCGACCGAGGAGACCGCCTGGCGGCTCATCCGTCGCACGGGCTTCTGGAAGCATCAGCAGGCGATCCAGGCCGTCGAAGACAGAACCCGGGAACTCAAGCTCTTTCAGGGACAGTTGATTCCAGGGCTGCTCCAGACTCCGGAGTACATCTCGGCGGTCTTCGATCTCTCGCCCGATCTGTCCGAGGAATCGCGGACTCGGACTACCGCCGCACGACTGGCCCGGCAACAGGCGCTTCACGATCCCGGCCGGTCTTTCCATCTCCTCATCTGTGAGCACGTACTCCGGTGGAGGATCTGCGACTCGACCGTCATGGCTGTGCAGTTGGACCGGCTCGTGTCACTCTCCCGGCTCCCCAACGTAGTTCTCGGTCTGCTGCCCCAGGGTGCCCGGATGCCGGATTTCCCCATGACCTGCTTCAGTCTCCACGACGACCGCCTCGTCATCGTCGAGACGTTCCACTCGGAGATCACCACGCGCAATCCCAAGGATCTCGCGACCTACCTGGACACCTTCGAGCGCTTCGCCGCAGTGGCTGTCTACGACGCCAGGATGAGGGCGGCGGTCGAAGCCGTCCGGGACGAGTACCTGCACGACCACGACCACCTCTAGGGAGGGCGGTCCCGCCGGCCGGGGTGGCTCGCGCGGGGGAGGGGGATCGTCCCCGGGGACGATCCCCCGGGTCCCCGGAATCGCCACCGTGGAGTCATGGCGATCAAGGGCAGTGCGGGGGACGTCCGGCCGGGGGCGCGGTGGGGGTACGCGGTCGCGGTGTGGGGGGTGCTGTTCGCGGTGCCCAGCTTCCTCTGGGCGGCGGGGAGTACCTTCGGCGCGCGGTCGACGGTGGCGCCCGAGCTGGTGCGGCTCGCCCAGGACCGGGTGCCGTGGTTCCTGGCCGTCCTGTGGGTGACGGGATTCCTCAAGCTCCTCGGTGCGGCGATCGGTATCGGTCTGACCCGCCTCCAGGGCCGGGTGGCGGGCCGCTTCCTGGAGTTCTGCGGCGGCGGTGCGGCCGTCCTCCTCGTCTGGCACGGCGGCCTCTTCGTCGTTCACGGCATCCTCGTCGAGACCGGTGCCGCCACCGTCGCCCCCGACCTGGCCGGCCTCACCCGTTGGTACCTCTACCTGTGGGGCCCGTGGTTCATCGCCGGTGGCCTGGCCTTCGCTGCCGCGACCGCCCGATACCTCCGCCTCCACGACGACCGCCGCCCCACCCGTCTCCTCGCCACCGCCGGCGCCCTCGGCGCCCTCCTCCTCTCCCTGGCCTCCACGGCCACGGGCCTCGGCTGACGCGCAGGAAGTCGGACCGCCCGACTTCCTGCGCGGCGAGCCGATTTCGCGTTGTCGCACGAAACTGCGCTTGCTGCCGACAGGCGGGAGTCGGGAGCATGAACCGGCATGACGATCGATATTGGCGGTACCCTGCGGGATCTTCGGCAGAGGGCCGGGAAAGAGGCCAAGGCGGTCGCCCGCGGCGCCGCCATGTCGCCCTCCAAGCTGAGCAGGATCGAGACGGGCAAGGCCAAGCCCTCCACCATCGACGTCGAGCGGATCCTCATCGCCATCGGCGTTCCCGACGACGTCCGTGCCGAGCTGGTCGAGACTGCCCGCCGCGCGGCGACCGAGGCCGTGGCCTGGCGCTTCTTCCGGCGAACGGGCTTTCACCACCACCAGGACAGCATCCGGGCCATCGAGGCGGAGACCGAGGTCCAGCGGGTGTTCCAGCCATCCTGCGTTCCCGGTCTCTGCCAGACCCCGGAGTACGTCCGAGCCGTTCTCGCCCCCAAGGGGCTGACTCCTGACGTCCTGGCGCGCACGACCGCCGCTCGGTTGGAACGGCAATCGGTGCTGTTCGACTCCCGGAAGACCTTCCGCTACCTGATCACCGAGTCCGTGCTGCGCTGGCTGATCGTCTCGCCGGCGGAAATGGCGCTGCAGATCGACAGGATCATCACGCTGTCCCGACTTTCGAACGTGCACATCGGTGTTGTTCCGCTCGCGGCAAGGATGACGGAGGTCAGCTCCTCCTCCTTCATCGTCTACGACACTCGGCTGGTCATCGTGGAGATCCCGCACGCCGAGATCTCGACGGGCGATCCCAAGGACGTGGATCTCTATCTCTCCCGCTTCCGGAGGTTCGAACAGGTGGCACTCGACGGCGAGCCGATGCGTTCGATGCTCGCGGTGCTCCGGGACGAGTTCTTGCAGCAACGAGAAAGTTTCTGACGAACCGTCGAATCGACCCCTACCTTGAACCTCGCCCACCGCGATTCGGTGAGCAGAAGGTGAGGGGCACCCATGTCCACCGCAGCACTGCCGGTGCTCGACGGCATCGTCGGCCCGGGAAGTCCGTTCGCGTTCCGGTTCCTGAGCCCGGTCACGGGGACCGGAGGCATCCTCGCCGCCGACCTCGCGTACGACGAGGAGACGCAGACCTGTACCTACGCGGGTCTGCCGCCCGGTGTCTACATGACCAGCAACCCGCCCAAGACCTACGGTCCGACGCAGCCCTCCGGCGAGATGGACGCGCCGGACGATCCCGGAAGCAGCAACGACTGAGATGTCCGTTTCCACAACCGTCCTCGTGCTCACGGGGACGTTCGACCCGACCGCCGATCTGGTGATCGAGGAGCTCAACCGGCGGGCGGTGCCGGTCTTCCGGGCGGACACAGCCTGGTTCCCGTCGAGGCTCGCTGTGGCGGCGGGCCTCGACGGTCCGGCCGGGTGGCACGGGGAGCTGGTGACCGGCCGCCGGGTCCTCGATCCGGCGGCCGTCCGCTCCGTCTACTACCGGCGGCCCACCCCCGCCGAGTTCCCACCCGAAGTCCCCGAAGAGGCGCGGGCGGTGGCGGCCGCCGAAGCCCGGCGGGGCTTCGGCGGCCTGCTGGCGGCGCTCCCGGCCCGGTGGCTGCCGCCGCCGGGCCGGGCGGCCGAGGCCGAGTCGAAGCCGCTGCAACTCCGGGTGGCCGCCGGCTGCGGGCTGCGGGTGCCGCGCACACTGATCACCAACTGCCCTGACCGCGCCCGGGAGTTCGCCGAGCGGATCGGCGGGCCGGTCGTCTACAAGCCGTTCGCCCCGGTCCGGTGGACCGTCGGCGGGCGGTCGGTGGCGGTCTACGCGAGCCTGCTCCGGCCGCAGGACGTCGGTCATCCGTCGATCGCCACCACCGCCCACCTGTTCCAGGAGTGGGTGCCGAAGGCGTACGAGGTCCGGCTCACGGCCGTCGGGCGGCGGCTCTTCGCCGCGGAGATCCACGCGGGCTCGGAGGCGGCCCGAGTCGACTGGCGCAGCGACTACGACAGCCTCGACTACCGGGTGTGCGAGCCGCCCGCCGCAGTAGCAGCAGCGGTACACCGCATGCTGGAGCAACTCGGGCTCCCGTACGGGGCGTTCGATTTCGTGGTGACCCCGGCAGGGGAGTGGGTGTTCCTGGAGGTCAACCCCAACGGGCAGTACGGGTTCGTCGAACAGGCGACGGGGCTGCCCGTCACCGCCGCCATCTGTGACTACTTGGAAGGCACCGATGCATGACCGCAGAACTCGAAGCGAGGATCGGGCTCGCCCGGGAGATCGAGCGGGGCGCGTCCGTCCTCTCCTCCCGGGTGGTCGAGGCCTTCCTCAATGTGCCGAGGCATCCGTTCGTCCCCGCCTTCTACCGGCGCGACGGCGGGACGTACCTGCCGACGCGCGGCCCGGGGGAGGAGTGGCTGCGCGCGGTGTACGCGGACGAGGTGCTGGTCACCGAGGTGGGCGGAGTGCATGCGGAGGAGGCGCCGGACGAAGGGGTCACCGGGGACGCCACCTCGTCCTCCACCGCCCCCGGACTGATGGCGGAGATGCTGGACGCCCTCGACGTCCTGCCCGGGGACCGGGTGTGGGAGATCGGCACGGGCACCGGGTACAACGCCGCGCTGCTCTGCCGCCTCGCGGGCGGGGGGACCGTCACCACCGTCGACCGCACCTCGCGGCTGGTGGACGCGGCCCGGGAGCGGCTGCGCGCGATCGGGTACGAGCCTGCCGTCCTGGGAGCGGACGGCGCGGGCGCGCCACCGGCGGGCGGGCCGTTCGATCGGATCATCGCCACCTGCTCCGTGCGCCGCCTGCCGACGGCCTGGCTGGAGCAGTGCGTGACCGGCGGGGTGATCGTCGTCCCGCTCGGGAACGCCCTCGGCGGCGGCGCCGTCGCCTGCCTCACCAAGCTGCCCGGAGGTGGCGCGGCGGGCCGGTTCCTGCACCGGCCCGCCGCGTTCATGCCGCTGCGGCCGAAAGGAAGTGCGGTGGTTCCAGGACCCCCGGCGCCGGTCGCGGGCCGGCGCCGGAGCAGCGTGGTCGGGGCCCGGGTGCTGGACGACCACGCCTTCTCCTTCTGGGTCGGCCTCGCCCTGTCCCGGAGCGTCGTGCGGGACGGCGGCACGCTGCACGACCCGGCGGACGGCTCGACGGCCGCCGTCCGGGACCACCCGGGCCGCCCGTCGGAGGTGGCCACGAGCGGACCGCGCGACCTCTGGCAGCTCGTGGAGTCCGCCTGGACCGCCTGGCGGCGCCACCACCGGCCCCGCCGTGAGTGGTTCGCCCTCACGGTCGGCCCCGACGGCTCGCACGAGGTCACCTTCACGGTGCCGGACGGCTCGACGGCGTCCTGGCGCCTTTGACCGCCAGGTACCCGCGCAGGAAGTCGGCCCGCCCGACTTCCTGCGCGGCAGGCCGCTACAGGTAGCGGACCTGCGGCGGATGGCCGGTGGAGATGGAGAGCCTGGACTGCTGGATCTGGACGTCGCCGCGGATCAGGACGCCGTACTTCTCGGTCATCTCGACGCTGCCGTTCTGGAAGGCGATCGCGACACCCTGGTCGAAGGTCACCCACTTCTTGAACTCGTTGATGCCGTAGAAGATGATCCGGTCCGGCATGGTGAAGAACAGCCGCTCGCCGTCGTGGTAGAGCTTCATCCCGCCGCTGGCGGTCAGCAGTCCCTTCACCCGCGCCTCGCCCGAGACCCGGGCCTCGACGGTGTGCAGTTCGTTGAGGTCGGCCTTGTCGGCGGTGACGGTGCCGAGGTCGTGGCCGCCGTCGCGCAGGACGCGGACGCCCTCGGCGGGGAACTCGATCCAGCCGTCCGAAGTGCTGCGGCCCTGAACCCACTTGGTGTTGATGCCGTCGACGTCGGCCTTGTCGGCGTGCACGGTGCCCCACCCCTGGCCGCCGTCCTTGCGGATGTCGATGCCGTCCTGGGGGAAGCCGATCCAGCCGTGGCCGCCGTCGCGGTCGCCGACCCACTTGGTGTTCAGGCCGTTCAGGTCCGCCTTGTCGGCGATGACGGTGCCGAGGTCGTGGCCGCCGTCGCGCAGGACGCGGACGCCCTCGGCGGGGAACTCGATCCAGCCGTCCGAAGTGCCGCGGCCCTGCACCCACTTGGTGTTGATGCCGTTCAGGTCCGCCTTGTCGGCGTGCACGGTGCCCCAGTCCTGGCCGCCGTCCTTGCGGACGTCGATGCCGGACTGCGGGAAGCCGATCCAGCCCTTCCCGGCGTCGCGGTCGCCGACCCAGGTGGTGTTGATGCCGTTGACGTCCACCTTCTCCGCGGTGAGGGTGCCGAGGTCCTGGTTGCCGTCCTTGTGGAGGGTGGCGCCGGGCTGGGTGAAGTCGAGCCAGCCCTTTCCGGCGTCGCGGCTGCCCGCCCAGGTGGTGTTGACGCCGTCCGCGTCGACGCGGCCGGCGGTGAGGACGCCGGGGGTGCTGTCGTGGCCGTGGAAGACGTTGACGCCGCGGTCCGGGAAGGTGAGCCAGCCGGCGGTGTCGGTGCGGCCCTGGACCACCCTCGTCGTCACATTGTCGACGTCGGCCTTGTCGGCCGTGATCCGGCCCAGGTCGCCGGCCGGGGTCCGGACGTCCGCGCCGTCGGCGGTCAGGGTCAGCCGGCCCTTGTTCGCGACGCCCTCCACCCACGGGGTGCGGGTCCCGCCCGCGAACTCGGGGACCACCGCGTGCACGGTGGTGGTGAGGAAGTAGCCGCGCTGCGGCCCGCCGCCGGCGGCCTTCGCGACCAGGGTGTAGGTGGTGCCGCGCTTCGGGGCGGCGGTGGTCCAGGAGTACTCCTGGTGGGCGGGAGCGGCTCCCGCCACCGCCGGTTCGCTGTGGACCTCGGTGCCGGTCTGGTCGAGGATCGCGTAGTCGAGGCCGTTGGGGCCGTCCCAGCGGAGCACGAGCTGCTCGCCCGCGTCGGTGTCCAGCAGGGACTTGTCCGGGCGGAAGTTGCGCGGGACGCGCGGGGTCTGCTTCGCCAGCCCGAGGTGGGTGGTGTAGTGGTCCTGCCGCATCGCGAGGTTGTCGTCCCCGCCGCCGGACCGCTCGCGGATCTCCAGCAGGCTCAGGCCGGCGCCCTCGGAGACCGGGATGTTCTCCAGCTTCAGCACCAGCGCGCCGTGGGCGTCCAGGAGCGCGAACTGCCGGGTGGACGGCCGCGCCTGGGAGAGCCGGGCCCGGAAGCAGTTGTTCGCGGCGTCCCAGGTGAACTCCAGCGGGTCGTCCCAGGGGTTGTTGTACGTCCGCTCGATGGTGGCGGTGACCGCCGAAGGGGTGTCGGTCAGGTCGGAGGACTGGGCGAGCAGCGGCAGGGCCACGTCGATGTAGTCCCACTCCACCTGGGCCTGGTGGGTGTTGGAGACGATCAGGTACACCGTCCCCACGGAGGGCTCGTTCGGGAGCGATGCTCGGAGTGATGTCGGATCCGCGACGATCTCGTAGTGCAGCAAGGACGGCACAGTACGGACTCCCTGGCTCGGCGGTGCGCGAGGTGCGGGCTGACGACGGAAGGGATGCCAACAGGCTCCTCGACCGTAGGCACCGCTCGGTCGTCCGGGTGCCACGATTTCCCGGAGCTGGCCCGAACCGGCCGCCGTCTGGCCGGAACGGACACGTGAACTGCGGTGAAACACAAGGTAGTTGGGAGAGTTGAGGCGGACCGGCCGCAGGTGCTCAGAGAGACGGCGCGGCGGCGGGCAGCGGCTTGGCCAGCACCAGTTCGCGGGAGACGCCGTCCGGGAGCAGCTCGCCCGGCTCGCCGGTGTCGGTGAAGCCGCAGCGCTCGTACAGGGCGATGGCGTGCGGGTTGTGCGGCATCACCGCGAGGCGCAGGACGGGGAAGCCCCGTTCGACGGCCCAGCGTTCGATCTCGCCGATCAGCCGGGCCCCGGCGCCCCGGCCCCGGGCCTTCGGGCCGACCCACATCGAGATCAGCTCCGCGTGCCCGTCCGCCGGTACCCCGGTGGCCATCGCGGCGGGTTCGCCGTCCACGAGCGCGACGAGGTCGAGGGCGCCCGGGATCTCCAGCCGGGAGCGCCAGCGCTCCTCCCGGTCGCCCTCGCCCTGCCAGTCGGCGAGGCGGGAGCCGAAGGCGTAGGGGGCTTCGGCCAGGGCGGCGAGGCGCAGCTCGCGGAAGAGCGGCCAGTCGTCGGAGGTCAGGGTGCGGAGTTCGATCATGGCAATGACCATGCACCGTCCCGACCTGCGACGACAAGTGGATTAGCGGGTCCCGCCGGCGGCCTCGCCGCCGGTCCGGCCGGACCGCGCCCGGGCCATCGGGCGGGGCTCGCCGTAGCGCGCCTCGAACTGCGCGTCGTCCAGCGCCGCGAGCTCCTCGGGCGTGGCGCGGCCGCTCAGCAGGTCGGCGAGGAAGGCGGGCAGCGGGGTGGCCCGCATGGCGTCGGTCAGCGGGCCCGGTACGGTGCGGACCTCGGTCTCGACCCGGCCGTCGGGGTGCAGCAGGTAGGTGCGGTAGCCGGGGCCGTCGAGGCGGCGCAGTTCCGTGTCGATGCTCATGAAGCTGGACGGGCACACGTACACCGGCCGCCCCTCGAAGGTGCCGGAGAGGTCGCCGTGCAGATGGCCCGCGCCGATCGCCCGGATCGCCGGGAAGTCGCGGACGAGGAGCGCGAGTTCGCTGTCGCCCTGGGCGGCCGGGGCGGTCTCGGGCAGCGGCGGCTGGTGGAGCCAGAGGAACACGTGCTCCGCCCGGGCGGCGGTGAGGATCGCGCGGGCGCGCGCCGCCTCGACCGGGGTCAGGTTCGGCTGCGAGGCCGCGTGGACCCGGTCCTCGCGGTCGCGGTGGCCGCCGTCGGCCGTGGGCTCGCGGCCGTCGGCGTTGGTGTCCAGGAGCAGCAGCAGCCAGTTCCCGATCCGGACGGCGGGTTCCAGGTGCACATTGGGGCGGGGCAGGCAGGCCTGGAGCGGGTCCTGGCGGTCGTGGTTGCCGGGCAGGCAGTAGACGGGGGCGGGCAGCGGGTCGAGCGCCTCGCCCAGCCGCTCGTACGCGGCAGGCTCGCCGAGGTCGGCCAGGTCGCCGGTGACGACGACCGCGGCGGCCTCCTCGACGGCGCGGGCGGCGTCGGCGAGCACGGCCGCGAGGCCGTCCTCGGGCTCGTGGGCGGTGAACGAGCGGGCGCCGGGGGCGGCGCGGAAGTGGGTGTCGGAGAACTGGACGACGCGGACGACGTGGACGTCGCCGGGGGCGGTGGCGTCCGGGGCGACGGGGCTCGGGGCGGTGGCGTCCGGGGCGGCGGGGCTCGGGGCAGGGTTCGCGGAAGGCGTCATGCGGGCGACGCTAAGGAAGTGGCAGAACTGCCACATGGCAGTCGTGTTAACTTCTGCGGGCCGTTCGCCGACGCCTCTGCCTCCCAGCCGCCCCCGCCCGGCCGTGCCCCGCCCCCGCCCGGCCGTCCCCTGCTCGCCCGGCCGCCCCCCTGCTCGCCCGCCCCCGCCCGTCCGGTCACCCGACGAGCGGCGGGTTCAGCCGGGCGAAGGCCTCCTGACGCCGGTACGGGAAGTAGGGGTACGGCGCGGTGCGCACGCTCGCCGCGTCCAGCCGGGCGACCTGCTCCGCCGTCAGCTCCCAGCCGACCGCGCCGAGGTTCTGGCGCAGCTGCTCCTCGTTGCGGGCGCCGATGATGACGGACGAGACGGTGGGGCGGCGCAGCAGCCAGTTGATCGCCACCTGGGGCACGGTGCGCCCGGTCTCGGCGGCGATCGCGTCCAGCGCGTCCACCACGTCGTACAGCAGCCCGTCCTCGACCGGCGGACCGTAGTCGGCGGTGTCGTGCAGGCGGCTGCCGGGCGGGACCGGGGCGCCGCGGCGGATCCTTCCGGTGAGGCGGCCCCAGCCGAGCGGGCTCCACACCAGGGCGCCGACGCCCTGGTCCCGGCCGAGCGGCATCAGTTCCCACTCGTAGTCGCGGCCGACCAGGGAGTAGTAGACCTGGTGGGCGACGTAGCGGGGGCGGGCGTCGCGGTCGGCGGCGGCGAGGGACTTCATCAGCTGCCAGCCGGAGAAGTTGGACACACCGGTGTAGCGGACCTTGCCGGCCCGGACCAGCTCGTCCAGGGTGCCGAGCACCTCCTCGACCGGGGTGGCGGCGTCGTAGGCGTGCAGCTGGAAGAGGTCGAGGTGGTCGGTGCCGAGGCGGCGCAGGGCGGCGTCGACGGCGGTGGTGAGCCGGGCGCGGGAGGTGCCGGCGTCGTTGGGGCCGTCGCCGGTGGGCAGGCCGGCCTTGGTGGAGATCAGCACCTGGTCGCGGCGGCCCTTGACGGCCCGGCCGAGGACCTCCTCGGAGGCGCCGTCGGAGTAGACGTCGGCGGTGTCGAACAGGGTGACACCGGCGTCGATGGCGATGTCCAGCAGGCGGCGGGCCTCGGTCTCGTCGGTGGTCCCCCAGGCGCCGAACAGGGGGCCGCGGCCGCCGAAGGTGCCGGTGCCGAGGGAGAGTGCGGGGACGCTGAGGCCGGACGCGCCGAGGCGGCGGTACTCCATGGGAGATCTTCCTCTCGCTAACGGGACTGTGATGCCGTTAAGATGTCCCGACCCTAGCACCACTCTCACTGCTAATGGAACAGGAATCCCGTTAATGACGCCCTCGGACATGCAGCGCCCCGGCGGCCGGACCGCCCGCGTCCGCACCGCCGTCCTCAAGGCCGCCGAGGACGCCCTGGTGGAGGCCGGGTTCGCCGGGCTCGACCTCGGCGACGTCGCCCGCCGCGCCGAGGTCGGCCGCACCACCGTCTACCGGCGCTGGGGCTCGGTCGGCGCCCTGCTCGCCGACCTGCTCACCGACATGGCCGAACAGTCCCTCCCGCGCGCCCGCACCGGCTCCCTCGCCGAGGACCTCCGCGGCAACGCCCGCCTGGTCGCCCGCACCCTCGCCGACCCCCGGCAGGGTGCCCTCTTCCGCGCCGTCCTCGTCGCCGCCGCCTGCGACCCCGACGCCGCCGCGGCCCTGCACCGCTTCTACCGCGTCCGGGTGCAGGAGTGGGCCCCGTGTGTCACCGAAGCCGTCGACCGCGGTGAACTCCCGCCCGACACCGACCCCGTCGAGGTCGTCCGCGCCGTCTCGGCGCCCCTCTACTACCGGATGCTCACCACCCCCGACCCCCTCGACGAGGCGGCCGCCGACCGCGCCGCAGCCGCCGCCCTCGCCGCCGCCCGGGCCGGCGCCTTCCGCCGCGTCTGATCCCGCCGGGGTGCGGGGGGAGGGCGGAGCGTTGCGCCAACAACCCTTTTCAAAAGAATTGTTGACGATTCGTCCGCTCCGCACGGGTGCTCTTTGCACGCACGGGCAGACACCTTCTGTCCATGTGCGCAGACCTGCCCTCCGCGTATTCCCGGTGGCCGGGGCATGTCGCAGTATCGGGGCACGTGATCGTCCCAGGGCTGTGGCGATCCGTACCGGATCCGCCGTCAGAAACACCCGGCAGAGGATCATTTGTGCCGGTCATCGGGTGGGTGCGGCCACACCGAAGCGGGCCGGACCGGCGGCACACCGTCACGGGGCGCGGTGATCGCGACTGCCGGGAACAGGATCCGGCCACCGTACGCCTCCGTGAGCGGACCGGCGGCGGCCGGGCCGACCACGACAACGAGAGGCGGCCGCCGGGCAGCCGGCGCCGCCCTGGCGAAAGGAGCCCGACATGCAGGTGAGCGTCGACCGGGACCGTTGCTGCAGCTCCGGACTGTGCGTGACGAACGCCCCCGCGGTCTTCGACCAGGACGACCGGGACGGGCTGGTGAGACTCCGTCAGGTCGTGCTGCTGCCCGAGCAGTTCGACGACGTGAGGACCGCCGCCGAGCTCTGTCCGGGCCTGGCGATCACCGTCACCGGGGACGAGCCCGCGCGGACCGGGGCCTGACGGACCCCGCCGCCGGCCCCGCGGGCCGCCGGGAACCTTCCCGCGCCCCGAACCTCACGAGAACACCCGCGACACGAGGAGACCCCCGCTGTGACCGCCGCACCCACCACGCCCGTCCTCGCGCTGCCGGCCCGGCACTCCGACGGCTGCCCGTTCGGCCCGCCGCCCGCGTACCCCGAGGCCGCCGCCACCGGGCCGATGACCAGGGCCGAACTGCCCGACGGCGACCTCTGCTGGCTGGTCACCGGCTTCGCCGAGGTCCGCACCGTGCTGTCCGACCGCCGGTTCAGTGCCGACATCCGCCACCCGGCCTTCCCGCTGCTGGTCGCCGGCGCTCGCGAGCTGATCACCGACAACCCGGACTTCCTGCGGCTCGACGACCCCGAGCACGCCCGCCAGCGCCGCATGATCACCGGGGAGTTCCTGGTCAAGCGGGTGGAGACGCTGCGCCCGGAGATCCAGCGGATCGTGGACGGGGCACTGGACCGGATGACCGAGGGCCGGACCACGGCCGACCTGGTCACCGACTTCGCACTGCCGGTGCCCTCGCTGGTGATCTGCCTGCTGCTCGGTGTGCCGTACGAGGACCACGACCGCTTCCAGAGCCTGAGTCGCACGATGCTCAGCCGGGACAGCACCGTGGAGCAGCTCCGGGAGGCCCAGGAGGGGGTCTGGAACTACCTGCGCGACCTGACGGCCCGCAAGCGCGCACAGCCGGAGGACGACGTCCTGAGCCGGCTCGCGGCGCGGGACGACCTGACCCCGGAGGACGTGGCCAGCACGGCCGTGCTGCTGCTGGTCGCCGGGCACGAGACGACCGCGAACATGATCGCGCTGTCGACCGCGCTGCTGCTGGAGCACCCCGAGCAGATCCCCCACCTGGCCGACCCGGCCACCCTGCCGGGCGCGGTTGAGGAGCTGTTGCGGCTGCTGACCATCGTGCACACCGGCCTGCCCCGGGTGGCGCTGGAGGACGTGGAGCTGGGCGGCGTCACCGTCCGGGCCGGGGAGGGCGTGATGGCGATGCTCTCCACCGCCAACCGGGACGAGGCGGTGTTCGGCGGCGCCGGCCACCGGGCGACGGACGAGCTGGACCTGGGCCGGGACGCCCGGCGGCACCTGGCGTTCGGATTCGGCGTGCACCAGTGCCTGGGCCAGCCGCTGGCCCGCGCCGAACTCCAGATCGCCCTGGAGACGCTGTTCCGCCGACTGCCGGGGCTGCGGCCGGCCGGCGAGCGCGAGTTCCGTACCGAGTCGTTCATCTACGGGATGCGGACCCTGCCCGTGACCTGGTGAGCGGGGCCCGGGGGAGTACCCCGACCGGGAGCACCGCCCCGTGCCCGGAACAGAGGGCGGAGCAGGTGACAGCCGCATGATCGGCCGGCCCGCGTCCTAGGGGTTGTCTGACAATTCGCGTCGCATCAGCGCGCGGCGTTGGGCGCCCGGCTGGGCGTGCCGCCGAAGCGTCCTCGTACTGGACGTACTTGGACGATTCGGCGGTGCGTCCAGGCGGGATGCCCGGCGTCGCGCGCGCGGCGCGAATTGTCAGACAACCCCTAGTTGGGCGGGACGCCGGGCCGGTCGACCGGGGCGGTGTGCTGTTCGATGAAGGCGCGGGCCTGGTCGGGCGTGAGCGGGCGGGCGAAGAGGTAGCCCTGGCCGAGGGGGCAGCCCATGGCGGCGAGCAGATCGCGCTGGTCCGGGTGCTCGATGCCCTCGGCGATGACCTGGACGCCCAGGGTGTCGGCGATCCTCGTGATGCCCTCCACCAGGGCGTACTGCTGCTGGGAGAGGCTGAGTCCGTCGATGAAGGACTTGTCGATCTTCAGGATCGAGATCGGGAACTCGCGCAGGTAGGAGAGCGAGGAGTAGCCGGTGCCGAAGTCGTCGATGGCGATGCCGACACCGAGGTCGCCCAGGGTGCGCATGTCGGTGTGGACGCGGTCGTCCCGGCGCATCAGGACGGACTCGGTCAGCTCCAGGACCAGCGACTGCGGCTGGATCCCGGAGGAGCGGATCGCACCGCGCACGACGTCCACGAAGCCCGCGTCGCGGAACTGGCGGGCCGAGACGTTGACGTTGACCCGCAGCGGCGGGAGGCCGGCGGCGGCGCGGGCGGCGGAGCTGGCGGCGTGCCAGGCGGCGGTCTCCTGGGCGGCGCGCTCCAGTACCCAGGCGCCGAGCGGCACGATCTGGCCGCTCTCCTCGGCGAGGGCGATGAACTCGTCCGGCAGCACCATGCCGCGCCGGTCGTGCGGCCAGCGCACCAGTGCCTCGAAGGCCACCAGCGCCCCCGAGGCCAGGTCGACGATCGGCTGGTAGTACAGCCGGAACGCGGACTCGGCGATCGCCGAGTCCAGGTTCTCGTTCAGCTCGTGCCGCGCGACCAGGCCCGCCTGCAACGACGGCTGGTAGTGGCACCACTGCCGCTTGCCCGCCGACTTCGCCGAGTACAGGGCCAGGTCCGCGTGGCTCAGCAGCTCGGTGGCGTCCACACTGTCCTCCGTCGTCGCCACCCCGATGCTGGCCGACACCCGCACCGCGCCCGCGCTCAGCCGGAACGGCTCGGCGAACGCCGCCAGCACGCCGTCCGCGAGCGCCCCGACGTCGGCCGGCTCCAGCGCGTCCTCCACCAGCACCGCGAACTCGTCGCCGCCGAGCCGCGCCGCCGTGTCCGAGGTCCGCAGCGCCGTCGACACCCGCAGCGAGACGGCGATCAGCAGCTCGTCCCCGACCGCGTGCCCCTGGGTGTCGTTGACCATCTTGAAGTCGTCCAGGTCGATGAAGAGCACCCCGGTGACGGCGCCGCTGCGCTCGCCCCGGGAGAGCGCGTGGCCGACCCGGTCGAGGAACAGCACCCGGTTCGCCAGGCCGGTCAGCGAGTCGTGGAAGGCCCGGTGGGTCAGCTCGCGCTCCATCTGCCGCTGCTCGGTGACGTCGCGCAGGGTGAGCACCAGCCCGCCCACGGTCGGATCCGCCCGCAGGTCGTTGGCGTGCACCTCGACCTCGATCGGGGTGCCGTCGGCGCGCAGCAGCCGCCAGTGGTCGCGCTGGGTGTCCAGTCCGGAACGGCCGGAGCGCGCGGCGGGGAGGCTCGCGTCCCGGCTGCGCATCCGGGCCAGCGCCTTGCCGACCGACCGGCTGTCCTCGGTCGGGACGAGGTCGGTGATCAGGGTGCCGGAGAGGCTGGGGTAGCCGAGGACGCGCTCGGCGGAGGAGCCCGAGGCGTAGCGGACGGAGTCGTCGCCGTTGAGGATCAGGATGACGTCGCTGGCGCTCTGCACCAGGGTGCGGAAGTAGGCCTCGCTGTCCCGTCGGGTGATCTCCTGGCTCAGCATGACCCGCTCGACGGCGAACGCGGCCTGGCCGGCCAGGATCTCCAGCGAGCCCCAGAGGCTGGTCAGCTCCTGCTCGGTGCCGGTGACGATGAGGGCGCCGATCAGCGGGTCCCCGGACGGACGCTCGGCCAGGGTGAGCGGGCACAGCAGGGCGCTCGGCATGCCGTCCAGCCGGGTGGCGAGGTCGTTGCCGATGTCCTCGACGGACAGCAGCCTGGTCTCCCGGTAGGCGGCGAGGGCGAGCACCTCGTCGGAGTCGTGCTCGGCCCCGAGCAGGTGGCGGCCGGCGCCGCGTTCGGCGTGCCGCACGTGCAGGACGCCGCCCTCGGTGACGGCGAGCAGCGCGACATGGCCGGGTTCGGTCGGCATCAGGGTGGAGGCGGCGGCCTGGACGGCGTCGGCGACCTCCTCGACGGTGACGGCGGAGGTGAGGGCGGAGCCCGCGAGCCGCAGCGCGCGTTCCCGGGCGACGGCCTGGCGGCGGGCCCGGACCACGACCGCCAGCCGGGCGAGCACGAGCAGGTAGATCAGGGCGGAGAAGGCGCCGATCACCCCGGCGTTGCTGGTGTTGCCCGCGCCGGCCTCGATCATCAGGATGGTCGGCGCGATCAGTGAGGCGGCGGTGAGCAGGGCCAGCCGGCCGGGGCCGAGGTCCGGCTGCTGGCTGGGGATGGGCCGGGTCAGCTCGACCATGGACGGATGCAGGGCGGCCGCGCCCCAGGCGGTGTAGAAGGCGGCCCAGCCGAAGTCCACGGGGGTGCCGATGTGCCAGTTGCCGTGCAGCACGATCAGCCCGTAGGCGATGTCGGCGACCAGCAGGCCGACCGTGCCGACGGTGAGCAGTTGGAGCGAACGGCTGACGCCGCCGCGTGGTACGACCAGACGAAGCAACAGGGCCAGTACCACGACGTCACCCAGCGGGTAGGCGATCGAGACGGCCTTCTGGAACCAGTCGAGGTCGGGGTTCCGCGCGTAGGGGAGGATCAGGTAGATCCAGACCAGCAGGGCCAGGCCCATGGTGAGGATGAGCGCGTCCAGCAGGCTGGCCCGGTCCTGGTGCGCCGTCCGCCAGCGGATGAAGCCCAACACGCCTGCCGCGTACAGCAGGTACTCGGCCAGGTAGAAGCCGTCGGCGATGGACGGGAACGGGCTGCCCAGATGCAGGAACTGCATCTGGATCACCTGGACCACCTCGCCCGCCGTGAAGCTGAGGTTGGCGAGCGCGAGCAGGTACCAGTAGCGGGCGTGCGAGGGGTGGTTGAGGCGGACGCCGACCACGATGGCGGCGACGCCGCCCAGGCCGATGCCCGTCCACCAGATGATCCGCTGGGAGGGATTGGCGTAGTAGATGCCGGTGAACACCACCATCCACACCAGGTAACAGGCCATCAGGCGTTGGCGCCGACGTGTCAACGAGCTACCTCCTCCGCGACATCACCCCGTCCTCCCGAGGTGACGGGTGGTGGGATTTCCGGGCAGGGGCTCGCGAGCGTCCGGGCCGGACCGGGGTGGTCCGGTCGAACGTTCGAAATGGGCCTTGAGTGCGTATAGTCGGAAATGTCGCACCTCCCAGCATTCTGCCGCTACAGCACGAGGTCAAGCCGGTGGATGAAGCAGCGGACAGCGCACGGGGTGTACGTGCCGGAGTGGGCTCCGGACGTCACGCCGTGCTGGTCAACGAGGACGGTCAGTATACGATCTGGCCTGGGGACTTCACGGTTCCGAGCGGTTGGCGGACGGTCTTCGGGCCCGCCGGGCGCGAGGAGTGCCGCCGGTACGTCGATCGCGAGTGGCGTGCGCCGGGGCTCGGCACGGGCCCGGGCGGCCCCGGGAGCGCCGTCGGCCGCCGCGGTCGCGACGCCGGTGACGCCGGTGACGCCGGTGACGCCGGTGGGACGGGCCCCGAGGGCACCGTGCACGGACTCGTCCGGGCCCGGGCGGCGGACGCCCCGGACGCCGTCGCGGTGGTCACCGACGAGGAGACGCTCACCTACCGTGACCTGGACACCCGCAGTGACCGGCTGGCGGGCGTGCTGCGCGGCCTGGGCGTCGGCCCGGAACGGGTCGTCCCGGTCTGCCTGGAACGCGGCGCGGACCTGGTGACCGCCCTGCTCGGCGTGCTCAAGGCGGGCGGCGCGTTCCTGCCGCTGGACCCGGCGCACCCGCGGCGGCGGCTGGCCCGGCTGGTCGAGGACTGCGGGGCGGACGTGGTGGTCTCGGCGGACGGGCGCCCCTTCCCGGGGGTGCGGACGGTGACGCCGGACGGCGGAACGGGCGAGGGTCTCGACGCGGGCGGGCGCGGGGGCCTCGACCCGGGCGAGGACCCGGCCGGGCCGGACGACCTCGCCTACCTGATCTACACCTCGGGGACCACCGGCACCCCGAAGGGCGTGCCGGTCACCCATCGGGCGCTGGTCTTCACCCTGGGCCGGGTGGTCCACGCCTACGGGCTCACTCCGCGCGACCGCGTGCTCCAACTGGCCGCACTCGGTTTCGACACCTCGCTGGAACAGGTCTTCGCGACGCTGGCCGCGGGGGCCACCCTGGTGCTCGGCGGCGCCCGTACCTGGGCGCCCACCGAGCTGGCGCACCGGATGCGCGAGCTGCGGCTGACCGTCGCCGACCTCACGCCCGCGTACTGGCACCACCTGCTCGGCCTGTTCCCGCCGGGCGGTCCCGCGCCGGAGGGCCTGCGACTGATCATCGTGGGCGGCGACACCGTGCACGCCGACGACTGCCGGGCCTGTCTGGAGCGGCTGCCGGGGGTCCGGCTGGTCAACGCCTACGGGGTGACCGAGGCCGCCGTGACCTCCACGCTCTGCGAGCTCACGGCGGAGGTGCTGGAGCCCGGGACGCAGCACGCCGGTCCCGGCCATCCGTCCGCCGCGCCGGTCCCGATCGGGCGGCCGCTGCCCGGGGTGCGGCTGCACCTGCTGGACGCCCGGCTCAGCCCGGTGCCGCCCGGCGAGAAGGGCGAGATCCACCTCGGCGGCCCGGGCCTCGCCCGGGGCTACTGGCGGGCGCCCGGGCTGACCGCGGAGACGTTCCTGCCCGACCCGTACGCGCCGGAGCCCGGAGAGCGCATGTACCGCACCGGCGACGCCGGCCGCTGGCGGGCGGACGGCAACCTGGAGATCCTCGGCCGCTTCGACGACCAGCTGAAGGTCCGCGGCCACCGGGTCGACCCCGCCGAGGTCGAGTCCGTGCTCGCCGCCCACCCCGACGTCCGGCAGGCCCGGGTCGCCGCCGAGGGCAGCGCCGACGGCAGCCGCGTCCTCATCGCCTACTACACGCTCACCGCGCGTGCAGCCTCCGGACCGCACGCCCGGCGCGGGCGGATCCGCTCCTACCTGGCCGAACGGCTGCCGGACTTCATGGTCCCGGCGGACTTCGTGCTGCTCGACAGCATGCCGCTCACCGCGGCCGGGAAGATCGACCGCCGCCGACTGCCCGACGCCGTCCCCCAGTTGCAGCGGCGGGACGGCCGGGGCGGCCGGGACGGACGGGACGGACGGGACGCGGCCGGGCGAGGCGACCCGGCCGGCGCCCGCCGGGCCGGAGCGGGGGCCGGGGCCGGAGCGGCGGCCGGGGCCGGGGCGGGCCCCGCCTCCCCGAACGGCTCGGCCCCGGCCGGGGGCACCGCCTCCGCCGTCGAGGCGGGCGTCGCCCAGCTGTGGTCCGAGCTCCTCGGCGTCGAGCAGGTCGGACCCGAGGACGACTTCTTCGACCTCGGCGGCAACTCCCTGCTCGCGATGGAGATGCTCGCCCGTGCCCGGATCATGTTCGGCATCGACGTCACCCGGATCCGCTTCCTCACCCGCTCGCTGCTGCGCGACGCCACCCTGAGGGCCTTCGCCGCCGACACCCTCGCCGCCCGCACCGGCGGCCCGGCCCGGGCCGAGGGCACCGCGGACGGCGGCACCGCGGGCAGCGGCCACGACCACGACGGCGGGCACGGTGGCGCCCCGGTCGACGGCAGCGGCGAGACCGCCGTCGACTGGGCCGCCGAGGCCCGCCTGGACACACCCGTCCGGCAGTCCTGGAGCCCCGCGCCCTCCCGCGCCGAACCCACCGAGATCCTGCTCACCGGCGCCACCGGCTTCTGCGGCGCCCACCTGCTCGACGCCCTGCTGCACACCACCGACGCCCGCATCCACTGCCTGGTCCGCGCCCCCGACGAGGAACACGCCCTGGAACGCCTCCGCGCCGCCCAGCAGCGCTTCCTCCGCCAGGACCTCGCCGACCGCCGCGTCGTCCCGCTCGTCGGCGACCTCGCCGAACCCCTGCTCGGCCTCACCCAGCAGCGCTTCGAACACCTCGCCAACACCCTGGACGCGATCCACCACCTCGGCGGCCTGGTGAACTTCATCTACCCCTACCACCAGCTGCGCGGCGCCAACGTCGACGGCACCCGCGAGATCGTCCGGCTCGCCGGGCACTCGCGCGGCATCCCCGTCCACTACCTGTCCACCCTCGCGGTGGTGGCGGGCTTCGGCGCGGCGGGCATCGCCGAGGTCACCGAACGCACCCCGCTCGACCACGCCGACCGGCTCGCCGTCGGCTACGTCGAGAGCAAGTTCGTCGCCGAACAGCTCCTCCACCACGCCGCCGAGGCCGGGCTGCCGGTCACCGTGCTGCGCACCAACGACGTCACCGGCGACCTCCGCACCGGCGTGATGAACACCGGCACCGAGATGTGCGCGCTGATCAAGTACATGGCTGAGAGCGGGAGTTGCCCGGACGTCCGGCTGCCCCTGGACTTCGTCCCGGCCGACCGGTTCAGCCGCGCGATCTGCCACATCGTCACCCACGCACCCGCCATCGGCGAGGTCTACCACCTGACCTCGCCCGCACCGGCCGGGCTCCCCGAACTCGCCGAACGGCTGCGCGCCCGGGGCCACCCCGTCGAGGAGGTCCCGTACGAGCAGTGGGTGCAGGGCCTGGTCCGGTTCGCCGCCGGGCACCCCACCCACCCGATGACGCCGTTCGTACCGCTCTTCGTCGACCGCGTGCCCGGCACCGGACTGTCCATCAGCGAGATGTACTTCCGCCCCACCTTCCCGCGCTTCGACCGGGCCAACACCGAACACGCCCTGGCCGGCAGCGGCGTGGTGCTGCCCGCCGTCGACGGCGGACTGCTGGACTTCTACCTCGACCGGCTGACGGCGGAGGGCTTCCTCTCCCCGCCGCTCGGCACCTCGCCGCTCCGGGCGGTGCGATGACCGCCACCACCCCCGAGGAGCTCTTCGCGGCGGTGGACGTCGCCCGCGCCCCCGCCGACGGACCGGCGGCGTTCGGCGGCGACCTCGCGCCGGGCACCCTGCTCGCCGCCTACCGGCACGGGCTGTTCCCGCTCCCGGCCGCCGACGACTACGCGAGCGCCTTCAACGAGGCCCGCCACGAGGAGGCGGTGGAGGCCGGCCGGATCGTCCTGCTGCCGGGGGCCGCGGACGCCGACCCGTACGCGCTCGCCTGGTGGTCGCCCGATCCCCGCCCCGTCCTCGCCCCCGACGGCGTGCGCCTCGGCCGCAAGCTCTCCCGCCTGCTGCGCAACCGGCTGGACTGGTCGACCACCGCCGACGCCGCCTTCGAGCAGGTGCTCGCGGCGTGCGCCGAGGGCCGCGAACCCCCGTGGCTCACCCGGGACCTGCGGGAGGCGCTCACCGCGCTGCACCGGCTGGGAGCGGCCCACAGCGTCGAGGTGTGGGAGGAGGGGGAGCTGGTCGGAGGGGTGTTCGGGGTCGCGGCCGGGCCGGTGCTCAGCCTGGACTCGATGTTCCACCGCCGCCCGGACGCCGCCCGGGTGGCGGTCGCCGACCTCGCCGCCCGCTTCGCCGCCGCCGGGGGGCTCCTGCTGGACGCCCAGTGGGACTCCCCGCACGTGCGCTCCCTCGGCGCCGCGCCGCAGCCCCGGGAGCGCTACCTCGCCGCGCTCGCCGCCGGGACCGGCCCGGTGGCGCCGCTGGACACCGCCCGGCTCCCGGCCGTCCGGCTGGCCCCCGCGCAGCCCCGCCCGCCGTGGCCGCCCGGGCACCGGCACGGGCGCGGCCACGGGCCCGCCGCGAGCGCCGGTGGCGGCTGACGCGTCGCTGCGCGGTGCGCGGGCGGCCACGGCGGGCGGTGCAGGTGCAGGTGCAGGTGTCGGCCTCGGTGTCGGTGAGCGGTGGTCCGCGCGTCCGGCCGACCGGTTTCGGGGCGGGGACCGGTGGGCACGGTGGCGGGCATGCTGTCGGTAGTGGTCGCCCCCTGGGGCGGGGAACCGGTGTTCGAGCGGGGCGGGGACGAGCCGCACGAGGCCGCGAGCACGATGAAGGTCGCCGTCCTGGCCGCCCTGCACCGCGCCGGGGCCGACCCCGACGAGGCCGTGCCGGTGGTGAACTCCTTCGCGTCGCGGGCGGGCGGGCGGTTCGCCAACGACCCGGACCGGGACAGCGACCCCGTCCCCTGGGGCCTGCTCGGCGGCACCGCCCCACTGGGCCTGCTCGCCGAGCGGATGATCACCCACTCGTCCAACCTCGCCACCAACCTCTGCCTCGCCCGGGCCGGCCACGAGGCCGTCGCGGAGGTCTGGCGGCACGCGGGCGCCACCCGGAGCGGCAGTCCGCGCGGGATCGAGGACTACCCGGCGCGGGACGCCGGTCTGCACAACCGGGTGACGGCCCGCGACCTGGTCCGGCTGCTCCAGTCCCTGGCCGGGGAACCGGAGTTGCTCGCGCTGCTGGAGCGCAACGCGTTCCGGGTCGACCTCGCCGCCGGACTGCCGCCGGGGACGCCGGTGGCGTTCAAGAACGGCTGGATCCCCGGTGCCCGGCACTGCGTGGGCCTGGTGCGGCCCGGGGACTGCCCGCCCTACCTGCTGGCGGTCTGCTACACCGGCCCGCTGGCCTCCGGCGCGGACGGCGCGGAGGACGATCCGGCGGCGCGGCTGGTGGCCCGGGTCTCGGCGGCGGTCTGGTCCCGCCGGCACACGATCACCGGCGCGGTGGCCGCCGACTGACGCCGGGTGGCCGCCGGCCGATGCCCGAAGGCTGTCGACCGGCGGCCGTCCGACCGTCGGAGAGCCGGCCCGTCGGTCCGGCTCGGTACGGCTCACCACGGCTCATTACGGCTGAGTACGAGTCAGTACGGCTCAGTACGGCTCAGTACGGCTTCACCAGGAAGTGCGCCGCACCCGGGATGCCGACCTTCAGCAGCTCGTCCTCCTCCGGCGTGGTCGGCGTGCCGGTCTCCTGCTTGAGGATCGCGCGGGACAGCGCCTGCACCCACATGGCGCGCGGGCGGCGGCGCTCCTCCCAGGCGGCGAGCGCGGCGGGGACCGTCTCCGCCGCGTCCAGGCTCTCGGCGAGGACCAGCGCGTCCTCGACCGCCATCGCCGCGCCCTGGGCCAGGTGCGGGGTGGAGGCGTGCGCCGCGTCGCCGGCCAGGACCACCCGGCCGACGTGCCACGGCTCCTCGACGGTGACCTGCGAGATCCGCGAGTAGACCACCGCGGCCGGGTCGGTCACCTGCGCCAGCGCCTCGGCGATCGGCCCGCCGAAGCCGGCCAGCCGCTCGCGCAGCTGCTCGTGGGCGTTCTCCGGGTCCGGCCGGAAGTCCTCGGCCTCGGCGAACACCGAGCCCAGGTACATCAGGTCCTCGCTGATCGGGGTGAGCAGCGCCTTGGCCTTCAGGTTGCCGGTGGACATCACCACGCCCTGCACCTCGGGCGAACGCGGCAGGGTGACCCGCCAGTTGGCGAAGCCGGTGTACTCGGGCGCGTACTTCTCGCCGTAGAGCCGCTTGCGCAGCGGCGAGCCGATGCCGTCGAAGCCGACCACCAGGTCGTAGCGTCCGCTGCTGCCGTCGCTCAGGGTGACCGCCACCTCCTCGCCCTCGTCGGCGAGTTCGGTGATCGTGGTGCCGAACCGCAGGGTCGCCCCGGCGGCGGTGGCCGCCTCGCCCAGCACCCGGGCCAGCGCGGGGCGGGGGATGCCGTTGTTGGACGGCGCGCCGTCCATCCGCGGCTGCGGGATCTTCGCCAGGATGCCGCCGGCCGGGTCGCAGATGGTGAGCACCTCCCACTCGAACCCGGCCGCCAGGCACTGCTCCAGCACACCGATCCCGCGCATCACGTGCAGCGCGTTGGACGGCTGGATGATGCCGACGCCCAGGGCCTCCAGGGCGTCGCGCAGCTCGACGACGTCGACCCGGTGGCCGCGGCGGGCGAGGGCGGTGGCTGCGGTCAGGCCGCCTATGCCGCCGCCGTGGACGAGGACGCGCAGGGGTGGGGTCATGACGGGGTTGCTCCAAGTGTGGTGGGAGAAGTGGGGGAAACGTTTCAGCGGACCGGCGTGCCGGCCGACAGCTCCATGAGGTGGTCGACCAGCGCGAGCAGCAGGTCCCGCCCGAACGACCGCACCCGCACGTCGCCGATCAGCATCGGGACCTGCGGGTCGAGGTCGAGGGCGGCCCGGATCTCGTCCGCCGTCCGGGTGTTGTGGCCGTGGAAGCAGTTGATCGCCACCACGAACGGGATGCCCCGGCTCTCGAAGAAGTCGATCGAGGCGAAGCTGGTGTCCAGCCGGCGGGTGTCGGCGATCACGACGCCGCCCAGCGCGCCGTTCACCAGGTCGTTCCACATGAACCAGAAGCGCTCCTGTCCGGGTGTGCCGAACAGGTAGACCACCAGCTCCGGGTTGACGGTGATCCGCCCGAAGTCCAGGGCGACCGTGGTGGTCTCCTTGTTGTCCACCCCGGACAGGTCGTCGACGCCTTCGCTGGCGCGGGTCAGGTACTCCTCGGTGCGCAGCGGCGCGACCTCGCTGACCGCGCCGACCAGGGTGGTCTTGCCGACCCCGAAGCCGCCGGCGATGAGGATCTTGACGGCCGCGGGGACGGCGGCGGGGGAGGGGAGCGAGGAGGAGGGAGAGGAGGGGCGAGGTGCGGATGGTGCCATGGTTCAGAGCCTCCGGAGTCCTTCACGTACGGCCGTCAGCAGCCCGAGGTCCAGACCGCCGTCCCCGGCGGCCCGGGCCACCGAGATCGGGGCCCGGGCCAACAGCATTCCCTGGGCGATCAGGTCGCCCAGGAGGATCTTGGTGACCGACACCGGCAGGTTGAGCCCGGCGGCCACCTCGGCCACCGCGGCCGGCCGGCGGCACCGTTCGAGGATCAGCCGGTGTTCCGGCTGGAGCCCGCGCGGACCGGACGACCGGGTGGCGAGCACCTGGTCCGCGAGCTCCTCCACCGTGGTCATCAGCGTGATCAGGGTGAGGTCGTCGCGCTCCGGCGTCGTCCGGCCGCGGGTGATGGTGTAGGGGCGCACCATCGTGCCCGCGCCGTAGTCCTCGTCCTCGTCCTCTTCGGGCAGCTCGCTCCAGTGCGGCCTCACCGGGGACTCACCCCCGGTTCCTGGCGGCGAAGGCGTCGAACTCGCTGCGGACCGGCGTGGTGAGCTTCTGGCCGACCTGCTGGACGAGCTGGTGCATGGCCACCGACATGACCTCGGCGTCCACCTCCTGGTCGGCGACCACGGCCAGGTGGGTGCCCTGCGCGGCGGCGATGACGAACAGCCAGACCTCGGCCAGCTCGACGATCACCTGGTGGACCGGGCCGCCGTCGAACAGCTGGCCGATGCCGCGGGCGAGGCTCTGCTGACCGGTGGCCACGGCGGCCAGCCGCTCGGCGTCGGACCGCTCGATGGTGCGGGAGTGGCTGACCACCAGACCGTCGTCGGAGAGCAGCACGGCGCTTCTCGTCCCGGGGACCGTGTCGACGAGTCCGTCCAGCAGCCAGTCGAGGTCCTGATGGGTGGCGATGGTGCGGTTCATGACTGCTCTTCCGTCCTCGTGGTTCGGGGGTCCGCGGCCGGGAGGGCCCAGGGGGAGGGACCCGGCGCGGGAGTCGGGGTTCCGGTGGCCGTGGGGGAGGCCGGGCCGGACGGGGGGAGGGTGCCGCGCCCCGGCGGCAGGGCGCCGGCCGCGGGGCCGTCGGCGGGGGGCCGGTCCTCCGTGGCGCCGAGGCCGCGGGCGGCCCGGGACTGGCGCTGGAAGGCGCCGACCGTGGCGCCGGAGCGGCGCGGCGGGCGCTGGAACGGGCCCTCGGCGGTACCGGGTCCGCCACCGGACCCGGTGCCGGGTCCGGTGCCCGTGCCGGTCCCCGGGTACGGGGTGCGGGGCGGCGGCGGGATGCGCAGCTCGGCGGCCAGGCTGGCCTGGCGCACCCGCTGGGGCAGCGGCGGCTGGAGGCCGCCGGTCGGGGCGTCCGCGGAGTGCGGGGCGCCGGCCGGTGCGTCCGCCGGTGCGACGGCGGACCCGGGGAGCGGGTTCGCCGACTGTCCGTCGTGCTGCCGCCGCTCCGCCAGCCGGTAGTGGTCGGCGGGCCGGTACTGCTCGTCGGCGTACGGCGCCTCGGCGGGCATCACCGTCGCGTAGGCGATGTCCGGGTAGGCGGGCGGGGCGTCCCCGGCGGAGCGGGGGGACGTGTCGTAGGTCTGCCCGTCGTACCCGTAGCCGCCCCCGACCGGGACCTGCGAACCGTGCTCGACCGGCGAACCGTGCTCGACCGGCTGGCCGTGCTCGGCCGGCGGGTGCAGATAGCCGTCCGCCCCGGTGCCGGGGAAGGCGCCGTCGCGTTCGGAGCCGTCGCGTCCACCGGAGCCGTCGCGCTCGCCGAAGGCGTCCCGGTCGCCGAAGGCACCGGGCCCGCCGAAGACGTCACGCGCGCCGAAGGCGTCCTGCGCGGGGAAACCGTCGGGCCGGCCGAGACCGCCGGACGGGCCGAAGCCGTCGGGCCGGTCGAAGCCGTCGGACTCCCGCGGCTCCTCGGGCTCGCCGAAGCCGTCGTGCTTCCCGAAGTCGATCCGCACCGGAGCACCGAGGAGCTCGTCGTCCGACGGGGGCACGTACTCGACGTACCCGAACGCCTGGGCCTGGGAGGGCGCCTGGGCACCGGAGGCCGCGCCGGGGGTGACGACGGGGGCGCTGCCGGCGGAGAACCAGTCGCCGCCGGTCTGGCCGGGATGCGGAGCGGCGTCCGCGTGGGCGGCGCGCTCCTCCTCCTCGTCCACCGCGACGACCGCCGACGAGGTGGTGGTGTCCGCCGTCCGCACCGGCTCGGTCGTGGCCGGGAGCGCCGCGGACGGCATCTCGGTCACCGAGGCCAGCGGCACGGCCGCCTGGGCCCGGTCCGCCGGACGCTGGCGCCGGGCGAGCGGGATGGGCGTGACCGCGGCCTTGTCGGGAAGCCCGGAGTCGCCGTCGAGGATCAGTTCGCCGGGGACGAGCACGACCACCCTGGTCCCGCCGAACGCCGACGGGCGGAACTCGATCTGCAGGCCGATCGCCGCCGCCAGCCGGGCCACCACGTGGAAGCCGAGGCGGATGTCGTCACCGCGCGCCAGCATGTCCGTACGGGGCGGCTCGTCCGCGATCGCGGCTGCCATCAGGGCGTTGGCCGTGTCGTACTGCTCCGGGTCCATGCCCAGGCCGCGGTCCTCGATCTCGATCGCGAGCCCGCGGCCGACCACGGCCGCCCGGACGTCGACCGGCGTCGGCGGCTTGGAGAAGCTCGCCGCGTTCTCCATCAGCTCGGCGACCACGTGCGCGACCGGGCCCACCGCCCGCTCGGAGAGCCACGGGTGGCCCTCGACCTCCAGCACGATGCGGCGGTACTCCTGGACCTCGCCCTGCGCGGCGCGCAGCACGTCCAGCAGCGGCACCGGCTTGCGCCACTTCCGCTGCGGCTGGCCGCCGGCCATGATGACCAGGTTCTCCTCGTAGCGGCGCAGGCGGGCCGTCAGGTGGTCGAGGTCGAACAGGCCCTCCAGCACCTCCGGGTCCTCGTGCCGCCGCTCCAGGGCGTCGAGCTTGCGGAGCTGCTGACCGATCAGCAGCTGGGTGCGGCGGGCGATCCGCTGGAGCAGCCGCTCGAAGCCCCGGTGCTGCTCGGCCTGCCGGACGGCGGCCCCCAGCGCGGAGGTACGGGCGAGGTTCATGGCCTGGCCGAGCTGCGCCAGCTCGTCGCCGCCGCGGGCGTGCGCCCCGGCGGTGATCGCCCGGCTCTCCGCCTCGACGTCCACCTGTTCGCCGCGGGCCAGTCGCTCGACCACCTCGGGCAGGGTGTGCTCCATGTCCTGCGCCTGGGCGTGCAGGTCGTTGATCCGGCGGCGCAGCGAGCGGGTCAGCCGCCAGCTGGCGACGACCACGACGATCACCGCGAGCAGACCGATCACCGAGGTCAGCGCGACCCGGGTGAGCAGCGAGAGGATCGAGCCCTTGCCGACCTCGACCACGCCCTCGGTCCGGGTCTCGATGGCCTTCACCAGCTGCGGGTTGACCTGGTCGACGGCCTGCCGCCACTGGTCCTGGAGCTGCGGCAGCCGGACGGTGCCGGTGGCGTCGGCGGCGGCCGGGCGGGTGAGCGCCTGCTCGACGGCGGACTTGGCCTGCCAGGCCGGACCGCTCATCAGCTCGGACCAGGCGGCCCGCTCGTCGGCCGGCACGTACGGCACGACCTGGACGGTGAAGAGGTGCTCCTGGGCGCCGATCGACTGCTGCACCAGCTGGTAGTCGGAGGCGCTGAGCCTGCCGGACGGCCAGCCCCGGGCCAGGATCGCGTCCTCGCGGGCCAGCATCTCCTTGGCCCAGAAGGAGTTGACCAGGGTCTTGGAGATCCAGGTGACCTCGCCGGTGTCGACGTGGCTGAGCGCGGTGAACAGCCGCAGGTCGACCGCGATCAGGTCGGTGTAGTACGCGTAGACGCCCTGCTGGTCGGCGGTGCCCTTGTCGACGAGGGCCCGCTGGTCGCCCAGCTTCTCCATCGCGCGCCGGGCCTCGGCGACGGCCGTGCGCACCTCGGCGGGCGCGCTGTCGGCGGTTTCGCCGGACAGGGTCTGGAACTTCGCCACGGCCTCGTCGGTCAGCTGGCGCTGGCGCTTCAGCTGCTCGGCGACGCTGCCGGGCCGGGAGAGCGCCTCGGCGCTGAGCCGACGCTCCTCCTGGAGGTTGTAGTAGACGATGTTGGACGGCTGTCCCGCCTTCTGTGCCAGCAGGCCCTGGGCGGCCAGACGCTGGAAGTCGAAGAAGGTCACACCGCTGGTGACGGCCCAGAGGGCGGCCAGGGCGATGCTGGGGACGAGGGCCAGGACGAGCAGTGCCGTCCGCAGCGACAGGCGCGGCCGACGCCTGCGGGGGGCCTTCGGCGTCGGGGGCCGCCGATTCGCACGCGCGCGCAGAGCTGACTCCTTGGGACTGGCGGTCGGCCTGCGAGGGTCGGACCGTCCGGGGCACGGGCTTTATGACGAAGCGATACTAGTCATACGGTGTGTTAGGAGTGAAAGCCCGTTCGATCTTCGGACAGTGCACACACAAGTCCTTAACATCGCGGTAGTACGCGGTTCATGCCCGCACAGGGGCTCCCGGCGGTGGTCGGACACCGGTTCGTGGCCGGTCGGACGGTGTTCGCCGCCCGTTCGCCGCGCTGTCGGGAAGTGCCCGTCGAAGGAACGGGAACACCCCCGGCGGAGGTTCATCGTCAGGGCGCACACCCGGGGCGCGCGGCCGTGATTCACGCCCGGGGCGCATGCCTGGGGTGCGCGGCCGCGCCGCTCGGCGCCGGGAGGGTGGGGGAGGATGGTGCCATGACCGACGACAGCCTGCCCGCCCGCAGCCGGGCGGTGGCCGACGCACTCGCCGGGGCCGGACTGCCCGGAGAGGTCCGCGTCCTGCCGGACTCCGCCCGCACCGCCGCCGAAGCCGCCGCAGCCCTGGGGTGCGAGGTCGGCGCCATCGCCAACAGCCTGGTGTTCACCTGCGACGGCGAGCCGCTGCTCGTGATGACCAGCGGTGCCCACCGCGTCGACACCGGCCATCTCGCCCGTGAGCTGGGCACCGGCCCGATCACCCGGGCGAGCGCCGCACAGGTCCGGGAAGCCACCGGCCAGGCCATCGGCGGCGTCGCCCCGGTCGGCCACCCGGCGCCGCTGCGCACGGTCGTCGACACCGCCCTCGCCGGACACGACCTGCTGTGGGCGGCCGCCGGGCACCCGCACACCGTGGTGCCGATGACGTACGGGGAACTGCTGAGGCTGACCGGCGGCACCCCGTCGACGGTGGTGCCGCCGGAGCAGCGGACGTAACGGAGCAGCGGGCGTAACGGAGCAGCGGGCGTAACGGAGCCGGGTTCCGGGGAGTCGGCGGAGTCCGGGGAGTGGAGTCCGGCGGACCCGGGTCGCCCCCCGGGTCCGCCGGGAAGGCGTTACGCGATGCCGAACGCGGCGGCCCAGCGGGCCGTCCCGGACGGCAGCGGGTGACGGGCCGGGTCCAGGCTCAGGGCCATCCACGCCTCGTCCGGCGCGTCGACGGTGAGCGCGATGCCGTGCTCCGAGGCCCGGCCGAAGCCGAACCTCGGGTAGTACGACGGGTGTCCGAGCAGGATCACGAACCGCTCGCCCCGGGCGCGGGCGGCGTCGAGTCCGGCCCGTACGAGGGCGGAGCCGGCGCCGGACCGCTGGTGGTCGGGGTGCACGGACACCGGAGCCATCGCGAGCGCCGGGGTGTCGCCGATGAAGGCGCGGGTGAGCAGCACATGGCCGACCGGGGCGGCCCCGGCCCCGGTGGCGGCGACGATCGAGAGACCGTCGATCCACGCCTCGTCGGCGCGCAGGGCCTCGACGAGGTCGGCCTCGGACGGCCGCCCGAAAGCGGCGACCGTCAGCTCGTGGACGGCCGGGAGGTCGTGGGGCCGCTCGATCCGGGTGTGCCAGGAGCGCGAGGAGGAGGAAGAGGAAGAAGACATGGGAGTCCCTTGGAGAAGGGGCCCCGGAGAGCGAAGGGCGTCAGACCGGGACCCGGGAGGTGAGAACAGTCCGGGTGCCGCGCAGCACGTGCGCAGCGGCTGTCACCGCGACCACAATTCACCTTCCCTGTCTCCGTAGCGGACTTCGTGCGAGCTCGAACGGCCGTCGGGCCGGGCTCGGACATCGACCGTAACACGGGCCCCGGACGAGGTGCGAAGGGTTTTCCGCGCCGTCCCGGCACCCTGCTCCGGCCGTCCCCGGGGACGGGTACCCGCCGCCGGGGTGCTCGGCGCCGCCGCGGTCCTCAGCGGCGGCGGGCGGCGCGGGCGACGACGAGCAGGAACAGGCCGCAGGCCGTGACCACCACCCAGCCGGTGCGGGAGGCGGCGGTGAGGCCGTCCGGGGCCGCGCCCGCGACCAGGCCGCCGGCGATCGCGATGCCGACCGCCGAGCCGAGCTGGCGGGCCGTGGAGGTGATCGCCCCGGCCACCCCGGCGCGGTCGGCCGGGAGTCCGCCCACGGCCGTGTTGGTGATCGGCGCGTTGGCGAAGCCGAAGCCGACCCCGAGCAGCAGCAGGGCGAGCAGCAGACCGGGCAGGTCAGCCGCGCCGGACAGGCCGTCCGCGCCGTGCGGGCCGTCGTCGACCAGGAACGCCCGGACCAGCAGCAGCGCCCCGCCGGCCGTGGTGGACCAGGCCGCGAGCAGCAGGGGCCGGCGCGGCCCGCCCCGGCCCACCAGCACGCCGGACAGCGGCGCGCAGACGGTCGCGCCCAGCGCCATCGGCAGCGAGGCCAGCCCGGCGGCCAGCGGCGTCCACGCCCGGGCGTGCTGGAGCTGGAAGGTGGTGAGCAGCAGGGTCACCGTGAGTGCGACGAACACCGCCACGGCTCCCAGCGCGGCCGTGCTGAAGGCCGGCCGCCGGAACAGCCCGAGGTCCATCAGCGGCTCCTCCCGGCCGCGTTCGGCGAGCACGAACCCGGCGGTCGCCGCCGCGGCCGCCGCGTACCCGGCGAGCGCCCAGGGCGAACCCCACCCGATCCGCGGGCCCTCGATCAGCACGGCCACCGTCGCGCACACCGCGACGGTGAGCAGGAGCTGACCGGGCAGGTCCGGCCGGCGGGCCCGGGGCGCGCGCGACTCGGGCACGAAACGGATGCTCAGCAGGACGGCCGCCAGCACCACCGGCACGTTCACCCAGAACACCGAGCGCCAGCCGAGGGCCGCCACCAGCGCGCCGCCGGTGACCGGCCCGGCCGCCATGCTCAGCCCGAACACCGACGCCCAGACCCCGATCGCCCGGGCCCGCTCCCGGGGGTCGGGCATCGCGTTCACCACGATCGCCAGCGCCACCGGGCTGAGCATCGACGCGCCCACACCCTGGAGGGCGCGCGCCGCGACCAGCGCGCCGGCGGAGGGCGCGAGCGCGCACACCAGTGAGGAGAGGCCGAAGACGACCAGTCCGCACTGGAAGACCCGGCGGCGTCCGAACCGGTCCGCGAGCGCGCCGGCCGAGATCAGCAGGCTGGCCAGGACCACGGTGTAGGCGTCCACGATCCATTCCAGGTCGCGGGTGCCGACGCCGAGTCCGTGCCCGATGGCGGGCAGGCCGACGTTGACGATCGTGGTGTCCAGGCCGACCAGGAACAGGCTCAGGGCGCAGACCGCGAGCACTGTCCACCGTCGGCGCGCGCTCAGCGGGGGAGGGGCGGGGGCCGCGGGGGACGTGGTCGCGGGGGAGGTGGTCATGGGCGGGGAGCCTTCCGGTCGGAACACGGGCAGGGGCCGTGCTGGTGGTCGCCATGTTCGGGCCGGCGACGGCCGGCCGCCCAGGGTCCTTGCGGAAACCGCAAAGCGGCGGTCGGGGCAGAATCGCCCCATGGACGCCGACCCCGCCGACCCCGCCGATTCCGTAGGCCCCGCCGACCCCGCCGGTTCCGCCGGTTCCGCCGAGCCGGACACCACGCCCGTCGCGACCGACGACGTCGAGGGGATCGTCGCCGCCATCGGGCCCCGGCTGCGTGCGCTGCGGCTCGGCCGGGGCCTCACCCTGGACGCGCTGGCCGCGGTCACCGGGATCTCGGTGAGCACCCTCTCCCGGCTGGAGTCCGGCCACCGCCGCCCCACCCTCGACCTGCTCATTCCGCTCGCCCGGGCCCACCGGGTCGCTCTGGACCACCTGATCGCCGCCCCCGCGACCGGCGACCCCCGCCTCCACCTCCGGCCCCGCCACCGGGACCCCGGCAGCGTCCTCGTCCCGCTCACCCAGTACCCGGGCCGGGTGCAGGTCTTCAAGCAGGTCCTGGCCCCGCGCGAGCCCAGGCTCGTCAGCCACGTCGGTTACGAGTGGCTCTACGTTCTCGCGGGCGAACTCCGCCTCCTCGTCGGTGACCGGGACCTCACCCTCCACCCGGGCGAGGCCGCCGAGTTCGACACCGCCGAACCCCACTGGTTCGGCCCCGCGGGCACCGAGGCGGTCGAGATCCTCCACCTCTTCGGCCCGCACGGCGATCAGGCCGTGCTCCGCACCGGCACCGCCGGGGGCTAGCGGGCGGCGCCGGTGGGTGTTGCGCAGGAAGTCGGCGGGCCCGACTTCCCGGGCGGGTGGGTGTGGTGATCGGGCTGCGGTTCGCGCCGGTGCCGCCGGGGGTCGGTGGGCGGGAGGTCGGCGGGCCCGGATTTCCGCGCGCCGATGTGCCTCAGCGGGCGAACTCCCGGCTGGGGCGGTGGCCGAGGGCGAGGGAGACGGCCTCGAGGGCGCTGGTGAAGGAGACCTCGCTCAGCACGCCGGGTGCGGCGACCTGGTCGCCGACCAGGTGGACGCCGTCGCCCCGGTCGACGGCCGGACGGTCGCGCCAGGTGGTCCCGGGGCGGTCCACGGCGCCGGTGCGGCCGTCGGCCACGGCGGTGCGGCGCCACAGCACCCGGTCGGACCAGCCCTCGAAGCCGAGGTCCAGCAGGTGCTCGGCCCGGGCGAGGCCGGACTCCCTGGACTCGTCGGGGGCGAGCGGGAGCTGAGCCTGGACCAGCTGTTCGCCGCGCGGCGCCAGGCTGCCGTCCTGGGTGGTGAAGCGCTCCACCCAGCCGGTGCCGTCGAGGTCCGAGACGAAGAAGGCGTCGCCGCGCCGCGACCGCAGTGCCACGTCCAGCAGCAGTGTCCGGCCGCTCTCCCCCCGCAGGCCCGGGTCGCCGAGCAGGCGGCGTGCCGACTCCAGGGAGGTCGCGACGATCACCGGGTCCCCGGTCGCCGGCAGTGCGTCCAGCCGCGAACCCGTCTCGATCCGCACGCCCAGCTCCTGGGCCCGGGCCGCCATCCGGTCGATCACCGACTGCCAGCCGCCGACCGGGTAGACCGCCTCCGGCGGCAGGCTCGCGGCCCGGCGCAGCCGCTCCTGGGTGAACGCCGCCGACAGCAGACCGGGCGCGTGGTGGAAGGTCGCGACGGCCGCGAAGTTGGCGGCCGCCCGGGCGGTCCGCTCTCCCGCCACCTCGGTCGCCCAGCCCAGGAAGGTCCGGCCGACGGGCGCGTCCCGGCGGGCCGCGAGCCGGGCCAGTGCCAGCGGCGGCAGCGCGCGCAGCCGGCCGTCGAGCAGGTAGCGGGTGCGCGGCAGCGCCGTCAGCGGCACCCGGGCGAGCGGTCCGACCAGCCCGCGCTCTCGCAGCCACGTCCAGTGCGGGCCGCGCCGGTAGAAGGCGTGCGGGCCCTCGTTGGTCCGGTAGGGCGCCGGGGCGGTGCGGGCCCGGCCGCCCAGCGTCCGGTGCGCCTCGTGCAGCGTCACCTCGACGCCGGCCTCCGCCGCCGAGACCGCCGCCGTCAGACCGCCGAAGCCCCCGCCGATGATGGTGATCCGCCGTGCCATGTCCCGTCCTCCAGTTCGTTCGCGCCGACCGGTCCGGCCGCCGGGGTGGTGGCTGTCGCCGCCGCTGTCGTGGTCGTGGTCGTTGTCGGGGAGGAGACGACGTGGTGCCCCCGGATGTGACGGTCCGACGGCCGGCCGGAGCCGTGATTGCCCGGTGACCTTGATCACAGAGCCGTTACCCGGGAATTGGTTGGGCTCTTAGGAATGACATGACCACGATTCCGCACCGCAGGAACCCCGACGAATCCGCGATCCCACCCGGCCCCGCCGGTCCCGGAGCCGTGACGGCCGGACTGACCCGGCTGCTCTTCGGCCCCGGCGACACCCACGGTCACCGCTCCTGGCGGGCCCTGGCGGCCGATCCGGCCATGCACCGGCGGACGGACGCCCCCGCCGCCGAACAGGTCGCCGACTCCTACCGGCGGCTGCGCCGCCTCAACGAGCGCGTCGACGCCACCGCGCTCGCCACCGACCCCGCCCGGCTGGCCGCACTGCACGAGTGGACCGGTCCCGCGGACGGCGCGCTCACCGTGATCGCGGGCATCCACTACAACCTGTTCCTCGGCAGCCTCCTCGACCACGACCCGGACCCCAAGCGCCCGTTGGACGAGTACCTGCGCATGGACCGGATCGGCACCTTCCTGTGCACCGAACTCGCCCACGGCAACGACGCCGCCGCACTGGAGACCGTCGCCGACTACGACCGCGCGGACCGCACCTTCACCCTGCACACGCCCCACCCCGGCGCCCGGAAGTTCATGCCCAACACCGGACCGGCAGGCGGCCCGAAGTCCGCCGTGGTCGCCGCCCGGCTGCGGGTCGACGGCCGGGACCACGGCATCTTCCTCTTCCACACCCCGCTCACCGACGAGGCCGGCCCGCTGCCCGGCGTCACCGTCCGCGCCCTGCCGCTGCGCCCGGGCAGCCCGGTCGACCACTGTCTGACCTCCTTCGACCGGGTCCGTCTGCCGCGCGAGGCCCTGCTGACCGGCGCGCACGGCCGGCTCGCCGACGACGGCGCCCTCACCAGCGTGCTCGGCAGCAGGCGGAAACGATTCCTCGCGGCGATCGGCCGGGTCTCCGTGGGCAAGCTCTGCATGAGCGCCAGCGCCGTCGGCGGCGCGCGGGCGGCGCTCGCCACCGCCGTCCGCTACGCCCACCACCGCGAGATCGCGGACACCCGGCCGGACCGCCGCCGTCCGGTGTGGACCCACCGCACCCACCACGGTCCGCTGCTGTCCGGCCTGGCGACCGTCTACGCGATGACCGCGCTGCACCGGGCGGCCGTCGCCCGCTGGACCGGTCACGACCCCGCCGACCCGGCCGACCGGGCCGCCGCCGAGCGCGCGGCCGCCGTGACCAAGGGCTGGACCACCTGGCAGGCCCGGGGGCTGATCATCGAGGCCCGGGAGCGGTGCGGCGCCCAGGGGCTGTTACCGGTGAACGGGCTGACCGCGCTCGCGTCCGACGTCGAGGGCGCCATCACCGCCGAGGGCGACAACCTGGCGCTCTGGGCCAAGGCCGGGGCGGAACTGCTCCTGGAGGCCCCGGACGACGGGTCCGAGGACCCGGCGGTCACCCCCGGGGGTCCTGTGGCACTGGGCGACCCGGTCTTCCGGCAGGCCCGGCTGCGTGCCGTCGGGAGGCTCCGGCTGGCCCGCGCCCGCACCCGGATGCGGGAGGCGCCAGCCGGGGACACCCTGCGCCGGTGGAACGCCGCCGCGCCCGACGCGCTCGCGGCCGTCACCGCGCGGGCCGAGCACGACGCCGGTGCCGCGCTGCTGGCCTGGGCCGACGCCGCCTGCGTCGACGGTGCCTGGGCCGACGATGCCTCGGCCGACGGGGCCGGCGCCGGTCCTGCCGGTCGTGCCGGTGCCGCCGCGGCCGGTTCCGGCCCGGCGGTCCGGGCCCTGCTGCTCGACCTGCACCGACTGTTCACGCTGGACCGGATCGCCGCCCACGCGGCGGCGCTGATGGTCGCCGGAGAACTCACCGCCGAACAGGCCGCCGCTCTTCCGGACCTGCGGGAACGTTCCTTCGCCCGGCTCGCCGGCCACGCGCTGCCCCTGGTCGACGCCTTCGACCTCCCGCCGACGCTGCTCGGCAACCGGCCGATCGCCACCCCGGAGTACCAGGAGGCGTTCGCCGTCTGACGGTGGCGCGGGCGCCCGCGGAACTGTCCGTTCCGACCCGGCATCGGCGCATCCCTCCGCGACCGCCCCATCCCTCCGGACCCGCCCCGTTCCGAGCGTCGGCATCCGTTCCGTCCGGCCCCTCCGGCCGGGCGGAACGGCCGCGGAACCGCCGTTCACCTGGACGTTCAACAGACTGTTGCCAGTGCGCCACCCGGTGGCCACGGGGCGACACTCCACGCTGCCTACCGTGCCGGGCCATGACCATCTCCCGCACCCGGCTGACCGCGGCCGTGGCGCTCACCGGCGCCCTCGTCCTCGGCACCCCCGCGCTGGCCGTCGCCGCCCCGGCCGCCGGTTCCGCCTCCGCCGACCCCTCGGCCGCCGCCCCGGCCGTCGCCCGGCACGCGATCCCCTTCACCTCGGCCACCGCCACCCAGCAGGCCGACGGCAGCTTCACCCTCACCTGGGCCGCCCCCGGCGCCCGCAACGTCACCGTCTACGCCGGTACCGACCCGGACGACATCCGCCACCGCAAGGCCGTCGCCAAGGGCGCCGGTTCCGCCACCGTCACGGTCACCGGCCTGGCCGCCGCCGACCGCTGGTTCTTCGAGCTGGTCCCGGACCGCGGCGCGCCGCTGGTCGTCGCCGACCGCTCGCTGCACCTCGCCTCCGCGCCGAACTTCCGCGACGCCGGCGGCTACCGCACCGCCGACGGCCAGTGGGTGCGGATGGGCGTCGTCTACCGCTCCGGCGACCTCTCGAAGCTGACCGACCAGGACCTCGCCAAGCTCCGCCGCCTCGGCATCCGCACCGTCTTCGACCTGCGCACCCCCGCCGAGCAGAAGACCGCCCCGGACCGCGTCCCGGCCGGTGCCACCGTCGTGAACGCCAATGTGCTGGGCGTCGCCGACACCGGCGCGTTCAACGTCACCAGCCCGCAGGCCGCCGTCCAGGCGATGGTCGACGCCGAGCGCACCATGGTCTCCGCCGACAGCGCCCGCACCGCCTACCACTCGGTGCTCAACGCCCTGGTCGAGCGCGACGACGAGAACGTGCTCTTCCACTGCACCGCCGGGAAGGACCGCACCGGCTGGGCCTCCGCCGCCCTGCTGACCGCGCTCGGCGTGCCGCGCGAGACCGTCGAGGCCGACTACCTCGCCAGCAACACCTACCGCGCCGCCGAGATCGCGGCCACCCTCGCCCAGCTGCCGCCGGCCTACCAGGCGATCTACAAGCCGCTGCTGGACGTCCGGTCCGAGTACCTGGCGGCCGGGTTCGACGAGGTGCAGCGGAAGTTCGGCTCCTTCGACGCCTACCTCAAGTCCGGCCTCGGTCTGAACAAGCGGGACCTGCGCGACCTGCGCAGCCAGCTGCTCGTCGGCTGACACCGCGCTCCCGGCGTCCCGCCGGGTCGGGCCCCGGGAGCACCGGGCGGTCCGCCCCGGCGGGACGCCGCGTTGCCGGAACCGGGACGCCCTGCTTCGATCGTCCGTATGGACCACCAGGACGCCGCCCCCGCTCCCGCCCCCGATCCGGCCGTCGGCTCCGGCCCCGGACCCGATCCGGCCGCCAACGCCGCCGCCTCGGCCCCCGCCATCGCCGCCACCCTGCGCCAGATCGGCCCCCGGCTGCGTCGGCTGCGCGAGCGCAAGGACCTGTCCCTGGCCGACCTGAGCCAGGCCACCGGGATCTCCAAGAGCACGCTCTCCCGCCTGGAGTCCGAGCAGCGCAAGCCGAGCCTCGAACTCCTGCTGCCCATCGCCGCCGCGCTCGCCGTCCCGCTGGACGAGATCGTCGCCGCCCCGCGGATCCAGGACCCGCGGGTCCACCAGCACCCGGGCCGGGCCGACGGGCGGACCTTCGTGCCGCTCTCCCGCCACCGCACCGAGCCCCGCGCGTTCAAGATCATGATCCCGGCCGCCCACCACACCCCGACGCTCGCCACCCACACCGGCCACGAGTGGCTCTACGTGCTCTCCGGCCGCCTCCGGTTGCTCCTCGGCGAGCACGACGTCGTGCTCGCGCCGGGCGAGGCGGCCGAGTTCGACTGCCAGAACCCGCACTGGTTCGGCTCCACCGGGGCGGGCGACGTGGAGGTCCTGAGCCTCTTCGGCAAGCAGGGCGAACGCCTCCACCTGCGCGCCCGCACCCGCCCGAAGGAGTCCTGAGCCGCCCCCGGCGCTCCCGCTCCCGGACCGGCACCGGAAGTCGGCCACGGCGACTTCCCGCGCCGCCGCGGGACTGTCACACTCCCCTCGTGAACAGACGGGGGTTGTTCGCGCCGAAGCCGTTCGCCCGGGGGCCGGTCGCCGCCGTCGCGGCGGGTGCCGCCACGCTGCAGATCGCGACCGCGGGCCGGTACGGCTTCCACCGCGACGAGTTGTACTTCCTGATCGCCGGTCGCCACCCCGCCTGGGGATATGTCGACCAACCGCCGCTCACCCCGCTGCTCGGGCGGGTGTCCACGGCGCTGTTCGGCGGCGGACCCGGCGACGGACCGGTCGGTCTGCGGGTCGTACCCGCCCTGCTCTGCGCCGCCACCGTCGCCCTGGTGGCGCTGCTGGCCCGGGAGCTGGGCGCCGGACGCGCCGGGCAGCTGCTCGCGGCCGCCGCCGCGGCCTGCTCGGCGTTCGTGCTCGCGGTCGGGCACCTGCTCAACACGGCCACCTTCGACCTGGCCGCCTGGCTGCTGGTCTGCCTGTTCGCCCTGCGCCTGCTGCGCACCGGGGACGGCCGCCGGTGGCTCGCCGTCGGCGCCGCCACCGGGGTCGCGCTGCTGAACAAGGACCTCGTCCTGCTGCTGGCCGCCGCCCTCGTCCCCGCCGTGCTGCTGGTCGGGCCGCGCGCGGTGCTGCGCGGGTGGTGGCCGGTGGCGGGTGCGGCCGTCGCGGTGGCCGTCGCGCTGCCGAACCTGTGGTGGCAGGCCGCGCACGGCTGGCCCGAACTGACCGTCGCCGGGGGCATCAGCGAGCAGGACGGCGCCGGGAACCGGCTGCTCTTCGTGCCGATGCAGTTCCTCTACCTGTCACCCGTGCTGGTGCCCGTCTGGCTGGCCGGCTTCCGCCGCCTGCGCCGGGACCCCGAACTCGCCTGGGCGAAGCCCTTCGTGGTCGCCTACCCGCTGATGTGCCTGTTCGTGGTGGCGAGCGGAGGCAAGCCGTACTACGTGCTGCCGGCGCTGCTGGTGCTGACGGCGGCCGGCTGCGAACCGGTCGCCCGGCGGCTGACGGCGGCCGGACCGCGCCGGATCCGCTCGTTCGCGGGCGCGCTGGCCCTGGGAGCCGCCGTCAACCTGGTCATCACCCTGCCCGTCCTCCCGGCCCGGCTGACCCCGGCCGTCAACTGGATCCAGCACGAGCAGGGCGAGCAGATCGGCTGGCCCGAACTCGCCGCGGCCGCCGCCCGGGGCTGGAACACCGTCCCGCCCGAACTCCGGGACCGGGCCGTGGTGTTCGCCGTCAACTACGGCGAGGCGGGCGCCCTCGCCCACTACGGCCCGCCGCTCGGCCTCCCGGCGCCGTACTCGGGCCACATGAGCCTCGCCGACCTGGGGCCGCCGCCGGACCGGCAGGACGGGCCGGTGCTGCTCGTCCACCCCGAGGGATTCCCCGACGTGGAACGGTACTTCGCCGACTGCCGGCGGGTCGCCCGGGTCGACAACGGTCACGGGGTGGACAACGAGGAGCAGCACGCCCCGGTCCTGGTCTGTCCGGGACCGCACCGGCCGTGGTCGGTGCTCTGGCCCGAACTGCGGCGCTACTAATGAGACTTCTGCCCCGGGGGCGCCTCAGGACGCGGCGTGCAGCGCGGTCGGCGGGCCCACCGTCGTGCCCGCCGTCGCGCCGGCCGCCGGGCCCGTCGGCAGGCCGGCCCGGTGGGCCAGGGCGGCGGCCTCGCCCCGGGAGCCCACCTCCAACTTGGCCAGGATGTTGGCCACATGGAACTTCACCGTCGACTCGCTGATGTGCAGGGCGGCGGCGATCTCCCGGTTCCGGCGTCCCCGGGCCAGTTGGTCCAGCACCTCCAGCTCCCTGGGCTGCAGGCCCTCCAGCGGCCGGGCCGCGCCGATCGGCCCGGCCGGGGCGTGCAGCGGCAGGTCGACCGTCACCGTGGTGCCCCAGCCGGGCACCGCCTCGACCGTCAACCGGCCCGCCAGCGCGGCGATCCGGTCGGCCGTGCGGTGGACGGCCAGTGCGTCGGCGGTCAGCAGGCCCGGGCCGTCGTCCCGGACGACGGCCCGCAGACCGTCCGCCACGAACTGCCAGCTCACGTGCAGCCGGGTCAGGTCGTCCTGCTCCAGCATGGTGAGCACGGCGGAGCGGACGGCGGTCCGGGCGGTGTGCGCGGTGTCGGTGGGCACCGAGCGGTCCCCCTCGGTCGGCGCCAGCAGGTCCAGCCGGACCGGGCTGTGCCGCAGCAACGGCCGCACCAGGTCGGCGAGCCGGGCGAACGCGGTGGCGGCCGGCTCCTCGCTCAGCTCCCGGTCGAGGTCGCCGGCGCTGCGCAGGTCGAGCAGGGCGGTCACGGCCAGCTCGGTGGCGTTGCGCCGCGCGGTGGCGTCGTCCAGTCCGGCCGACCGCAGCGGAGCGAGGATCGCGGACAGCGCGGAGGCGTGGGCGCCGGTGAGCTCGGCGATCGCCCTGGCCCGGGCACTGGCCGAGGCGCGGGAGGCGGCGGCGTGCGCGGGCGCGGCGTCGACGGCGCGGTGGTGGGAGTGGGTGGTCAGCAGCTCCCACAGCTGCTGGAGCAGGCCGAGCGAGCGCTCGGGCAGCGGCTCCGGCGACCCGTGCGTCCCCGTCGCGCGCCCGGAGGCCCGTCCGGGCGCCCGTCCGGCCGGGTCGGCGCGGACCAGCACCAGCAGAGCGCCGTTGCTCCCCGGCGGGGCCGACGCCACCGCGACCGCGGGCCGGGGGCGCCCGCCGAGCACGGCCTCGCCCTGCCACGGGCGCCCGGGGGTGACCCGCTGGGCGACCCCGGCCAGTTCGGTACCGGTGATCCGGGCCGACAGTTCCTCGGGGCCGACGGCGTTCGCGGGCGAGTAGGTGCAGACACCGCTGAGCTGCGCCACCGCGATGTGCGGGACGAGCCCGGCGAGCACCTCGGAGAGCTTCGGCAGGATCGTCGCCCGGGGGGTGCGCAGCACCTCGGCGGCGAGGGCGAGCACCCCCTCGGCGTCGTGCCACGACCACTCGCCGCCGGGACCGCCGCCGGAACCCTGCCCGCCCTCGCGTTCGACCATGGCTCCCAGCGTAGCCCGCGCCGGTGCGCGCCCGCCTGGCCGAACGGCCAGGCGGAACCGGCCGAACGGACGGCCGTCCGGCCGGGGCCGCCGTACCAGGCTGGAGCACGTCACCAGGACGGCGGCGGCCCCCGGCCCCGGCGTCCGCCAGGTCCGGACGAACGCTGGAGATCCGCCATGAGCAGCACCCCCGACACCACCCCCCTCACGACGAAGGCCGTCGCCATCACCGAGTACGGGGCCGTGGACGTCCTGCGGCCCACCGCGGTCGAGGTGCCCGCGCCCGGCCCCGGCCAGGTCCGGGTGGCCGTGCGCGCCGTCGGCGTCAACCCGCTCGACCACAAGGTCCGCTCCGGCGCGCTCACCGACCTGTTCCCGGTCGTCTTCCCGGCCGTCCTCGGGTACGAGATCGCGGGCGTGGTCGAGGCCGTCGGCCCGGACGTCACCGAGTGGCGGGCCGGCGACGAGGTCTTCGGGCAGGTCCTCGGCGGCGGATACGCGGAGCACGCGCTGGCGGCGGCGGACCAGCTGGTCCGCAAGCCGGCCGGGGTGGACTGGACGGTGGCCGCGGCGCTCCCGGTGGCCGCCGAGACGGCCTGGCGGTCGCTCGACCTGCTGGGCGTCGAGCCCGGCCGGACGCTGCTGGTGCACGGCGCCGCGGGCGGGGTCGGCACCCTGGTGGTGCAGTTCGCCCGGGCCCGGGGGATCCGGGTGATCGGCACCGCGAGCGAGGCCAACCACCCGTACCTGCGCGAGCTGGGCGCCGAGCCGGTCACCTACGGGGAGGGGCTGGCCGAGCGGGTCCGCGCCGCCGCGCCCGAGGGCGTGGACCGGGTGCTGGACGTGGCCGGGGCGGGCGTGCTGCCGCTGTCGATCGAGCTGGCGGGCGGCGCCGAGCACGTGCTGACCATCGCCGACTTCCAGGGCGCCGCGCAGCACGGGGTCCGCGCCACCAGCGGCGACGAGCCGGCCGACTACCTCCGTCCGGCCCTGGAGGGCGCGCTCGCCCTGGCCGCCGAGGGCGGTCTGAACCTCCCGCTGCACCGGGTGCTCCCGCTGGCGGAGGTGGCCGAGGCGCAGCGCGAGAGCGAGCGCGGCCACGTCCGGGGCAAGATCGTCCTCACCGTCGGCTGAGGCCGGGGGCGGCCGGTCGCGTGGTCGGCCCTGATGGTCGCTGTCGCGGGGCGGCGGCCGCTCGCCGGGCCGCCGGTCAGCCGAGGCGCTCGACGACGACCATGGCCGCGTCGTCGTCGAGCCGTCCGCCCGCGTGGGCCAGCAGGTCGCGGCGCAGGTGCAGCAGCAGGGCGTCCGGCGGTTCGGCGGGGTGCGCGGAGGTCCGTTCGGCGACCCGTTCGGACAGCGGGTAGAACCGCCGCTCTCCGTCGCGGGCCTCGATCACGCCGTCGGTGTAGATCAGCAGCCGGTCGCCGGGCAGGAACGGGAACTCCTCCACCACGTACGGCGCCGCGACCAGTTCGCCGAGGCCCAGCGGCGGCGAGGTGCGGCGGGGCTCCAGCGCGGTGACCCGGTCGCCGTGCAGGAGAAGGGGCGGGGGGTGGCCGCAGTCGACCAGGCGGAGCACGGCTCCGTCGTCCGGGACGTCCAGTACGACGGCGGTGATGAACGACTCGCCGCTGTCGTCCGCCGGGGTGCCGGGCGGCCCGTCGTCCGGCCGCCGGGTGCCCGGCGGGGCACCGGTGTCCGTCGGCCCGGCGCGCCGGAACGCGCGCAGGCGCGGCTGGGCGCGGAGGCCGTCCTCGCGCTGCGCGCGCTGCTGCTCGGCGAGCTGGGCGAGGTCCCAGGCGATGCTGCCGTCCAGGTGGCCGACCAGGCCGGGCAGGTCCGGGTACAGGTGCGCGGCCGACCGGAAGGCGCCCAGCAGCAGCGCCGCGTCGCCGAGCGAGGCCAGGCCCTTGCCCCGGACGTCGCCGACCAGCAGCCGGGTACCGGTGGCGGTGCGGGCCGCCGCGTAGAGGTCCCCGCCGACCTGGGCCTCGGCCTCGGCGGCCAGGTAGAAGGAGGCGAGGCGCAGCGGTCCGGTCCGGTCGGGCAGCGGGCGCAGCAGGACCCGCTGGGCGGCCTCGGAGACGGAGCGGACCTGTGCCAGCTCGCGCTCGTGCCGGTCGCGCAGGACCCGGAGGCCGACGATCAGCGCCGACACGGCGAGCAGGGCGCCGAGCTGGGTCTCGTGGTTCCCGGTGGTGAGGCCGTCGCGCAGGATGCCGATGACGGTGAGCGCGGCGAGCGAGAGCAGGGCGACGACGGTGGTGGCGCGGGCACCGGCCAGCGAGGCCGTGAGCGCGGGGGCGACGATCAGCAGCGGGCCGAGGTGGATGTCCGGCGGGGCGAGCACGTCCACCACCGTGATCACCACGATCAGGGCGAGCGGGACGACCGTCAGGGCGCGGCGGTCGGGCGGCCAGGACCGGCGGCGGTCACGGGGACGCCGGTCGTCGGAAGGCTGCCGGAGTGGCACCTCTCCTCTGTACACCGTCCGGGTGGTCCGCCGCACCCCGGGGAGCACCCGGCGGGCGTGCGGCGGGCGCCCGGGGATGCTCGGCGGGTGCTCCCCGGCCGGGCCGCCGGGCCGGGTCAGTCCTCGGCGCCGTAGCGGGCCAGGTAGTCGGCGAACCGGGCGACGTCCTCGTCCGACCAGCCGGTGAAGCGGGCCGAGAAGGAGAGCCGCCGCTGCTCGTTGGCCTCGCGCAGGAGGGTGAGTCCGGCCTCGGTCGCCAGCAGGATCTGGCCGCGCTGGTCCTCCGGGTCGGTCTCGCGCCGCAGCAGCCCGAGCTTCTCCAGCGCGGTGACCTGGCGGCTGACCGTGGACTTGTCGAGCATGAAGTGCGCGGCGACGTCGGCGGCCCGGCAGCCGCCGCGCTCGGTGATGAGGTCCAGGATGCTGTAGGTGACCAGCGAGAGGTCGGGGTGCAGCTGGGAGGCCTTGTGCCGGGCGCGGCGGGCGAAGGCGGTCAGTTCGCGCTGGATGGTCGCGATCGACGTCTCGCGGTCGGGCACGGGAACCTGCCTCCTCGGGGCCGGGGGATCTGCCGTCCGGCAATTTGTTGCATTATACAACGACTTCATGGGTGCTCGAAGCTCCCGGCGGACGGTCCGCGGCGCCCTCCCGGCGCGCCTGCCAGGCGCGCGCCGCCGCGATCCGGCGGGTGGCGCTCGGATGAGTCGCGAACAGTAGCTCAAGCACCCGCGGCGGGTCGACATCGGACACATTGGTCACCGCGAGTCTGCGCTGCATCGCCACGAACTGCTCGGCGTCCCCAGTGAGTTCGAGCGCGTGCCGGTCGGCCCTGGCCTCCACCCGGCGGCTCACCGCGCACTGCACCGGGCCGGACAGCGCGCCCAGCAGCGCCGCGACCGCCGCCAGCAGCGGGAGCGACCGGGGATCGGCCGCGTCCGCCGCGCCGGCTGCCGACAGCAGCACGTCCCAGCCCGACGCCAGGCCCAGCAGCACCACCACCACGGCCGCGCCGACCGCCCCCAGCACCGTCCCGGTCAGGACGTCCCGGTGTTTGACGTGCCCCAGTTCGTGCGCCACCACCAACTCCACCTCGCGCGGATCGGCGCTGGTCAGCAACGTGTCGTAGGCGACGATCCGCCGCGTCGCCCCCAGGCCCGAGACGTAGGCGTTCAGCGCCGTGGTCCGGCGCGAGGCGTCCGCCACCAGGACGTCCCGCACCCGGACGCCGTCCCGTGCGGCCAGGCCGAGCAGCGCCTCGCGCTGCGGGCCCGGGGCCATCGGGGTGAAGCGGTTGAACACCGGCTCGACCAGGAGCGGGTAGAGGAAGGAGAGGGCGGCGGTCAGCAGCGCGGCCGCGCCCGCCGCCGGGAGCCACCAGCGCTCCGGCGAGCGGCCGGTGAGCGCGTACAGTCCGAGCACCACCGGCAGGGCGAGCGCCAGGGTGAGGGCGAGTCCGCGCAGTGCGTCCACCGCCCAGCCGGCCCAGCCCTGGGTGACCAGCCCGAACCGGGCGCGGACCGACCGCGCGCCGGCCCCGAACGGCAGCTGCGCCGCCCGGCCGACCAGTACCAGGGCGGCCGTCCCGGCGAGCACCTCGGCCGTCCGGGAGCCGCCGAACCAGCCGCCGGCCGTCGACACCAGCCCGGCGCCGGCCGGTGTCAGGCCGAGCGCGAGGGTCAGCCCCAGGCCGGTGACCCGCGCGCCGAGTGCCCAGGGCAGCTGGGCGCGCCGCAGTGCGCGGCCCCGGGCGCGCTCGGCGGGGGTGAAGTCGGCGGGGGTGCCGGGGGTGCCGGGGGTGCCGGGGGTGCCGGGGGCGGCGCCGGGCGTCGGGTCGTCGCCCGGGAGTGGGCCGACAGAATCTGTCATCTGTTGTCCGTCATCCGAAGTCCGTCAGTCGTCAGTCGTCGGTCCTCGGGCGGCGTCCGTCCTCGGGCGTCGGCCGTCGGGCGACGGGGCGTTCGTGGACCGTCGTCCCCCGACAGCCAGCATGTCACTCCTCGGCGGGCCCGGTGGCGTGCCGGGTGCCCGCCCGGAGCAACTGGTGGCCGAGATCGATCAGCGCCCGGCCGACCGCGAACTCGTCGCCCACCGCGGGCGCCGGATCGTCCAGCGGGTTGCGGCGGGCGTACGCGTCGCTGTGCAGCACCGCGCCGTCGGCGTCCAGCACGGCGTGCACCCGGGTGGTGTCGCGCTCCTCGACCAGGTGCAGGCTCAGCTGCCAGTCCTTGGTGCTTCGGACGGGGGGCTCCGTACCGCCCTCCTCCCCGACGGTCGCCGGGACCGGCCCTCCCGGCGGGGCGGCGCTCCCGTCCGCGCGGACGATCACCACCGGGCACGACGCGTGCGCCGCGCACCGGGTGCTCACCGACCCCAGCAGCGTCCGGGCGAAGGCCCCGCGACCGCGACTGCCCAGCACCAGCAGCTCCGCGCCCTCCGCCAGTTCCAGCAGCACCTCCGCCGGGTGCCCCAGCAGCAGGCTCTCCGTCACCGGCACCGGCCGCTCCCGGCCGACCACCTCGTCCACCTCGGCGGTCAGGGTGCGCATCGCCGTCCGCTCGAAGTCGTCGTCCGGCAGCGGTACCAGCCACCCGTGCAGCGAGGGGGGCTCCCACGCGGCCACCGCGTGCACCGCCGCCCCGGTCAGCGCCGCCTGCCCGACCGCCCAGCGCAGCGCCGCCCTGGACGGCGCCGAACCGTCGATCCCGACCACGATCCGCCGCCCGGTGTCCGTGCTCCCGTTGTCAGTCATGACCCACCACCTGCCGTCCGCTCCCCGAGCCTCGCCTGCCGGTCCCCGCGCCTCCGGGCGCCACCTCCGCACCTCCGTCCCGGTGGGGGCTTCCCACCGTGCTTCCGGAAGCCTCCGTACCTCCACGCTGCCACTCCGCGCGCCACCCGGCGGCCCGGCGCGGATTGTGGCCGCGGCGCGGAGACGGCGCGGGGGAGTGGCGTAGGCTGACCGCTTCCGGAACGACCCTTGGGGGAACACACATGCGCCGTGCCGCGGCCGCCGTCGCCCTGCTGCTGGGGCTGATACCCGTGGCCGCCTGTGGACCGGACGACCCCGACCCGGCCACCGTCAAGGCCTCCCGGTCCGCCAAGGCCGCCGCCGACGCTGCCGCAGCCGCGAAGGCCTCGCCGGGCGCCGCCGACGGGTCCGCCACCCCCGGGGACCAGGCCTCCGCGGACGGTGCGGCGCCCCGTCCGGACGGCAGCATCACGGTGGCGTTCGCCGGCGACGTCCACTTCGAGGGCCGCACCGAGGGCCGGCTCTCCGTGCAGCCGCCCGAGACGGCGCTCGGACCGATTTCCAAGAGCCTCGCCGCCGCCGACCTCTCCGTCCTCAACCTGGAGACCGCGATCACCGACCGCGGTGCGCCCGAGCCCAAGACCTACACCTTCCGCACCTCGCCGAAGGCGCTCACGGCGCTCAAGGACTCCGGCGTCGACGTCGTCTCGCTCGCCAACAACCACGCCGTCGACTTCGGCGCCGACGGTCTCGCCGACACCCTCGCGGCCAAGGCCTCCTCGCCGCTCCCGATCGTCGGCTTCGGCCGCAACTCCCAGGAGGCGTACGCCCCGTACGTCACCACCGTGCGCGGGGTGAAGGTCGCGGTGGTCGCCGCCAGCCAGGTCGAGGACCTCACCAACCAGAAGTGGCGCGCCGGGGCGACCAAGCCCGGCATCGCCTCGGCACTGGACCAGGCCGCGATCGTCAAGGCGGTCGAGGAGGCGAAGAAGCAGGCGCCGGTGGTGCTGGTCTACCTGCACTGGGGCGAGGAGGGAAAGGCCTGCCCGACCGCGGCCCAGACCGCCATCGCCAAGAAGCTGGCCACCGCGGGCGCGACCGCCGTGGTCGGCACGCACGCGCACACCATGGTCGGCTCGGGCATGCTCGGCTCCACCTACGTCGGGTACGGCTTCGGCAACTTCCTCTGGTACGGCACCTCCAACTACGCCAACTCCAACGAGACGGGCGTCACCACCCTGACCGTTGGCCCGGGCGGCAAGGTGCTCGGCGAGGCGTTCGCGCCGGCGACCATCGACGACAAGGGCATGCCGGTGCCCCAGACCGGCGCCGCCGCGACCGCCGCGCTCAAGCGCCGGGACGGGCTCCGGGGCTGCACCGGCCTGGCCCCGGTCCCGGGGGCCGCCCCGGCGCCGGCGTCCGGGGCCGCTTCCCCGTCGGCGTCCCCGTCGGCTTCCCCGTCCGCGCGCGCGACCGGTCCCGCCGCCCCGGCCGCGCGGAGCGCCGCGCCGGCGTCGGCCTCCTCGCGCTGAGCCCGCCCCGGCGGCCGGTGCGGAAGCGGGGCGGCAAGCCGGTCGTCGCTCGCCGTGCGGTGGGTGGTCGGGCGGTGGGTGGTCGGGCGGACCGGCGCGTGGATCCGCGCCCTCCGAGGCCTGCGGATCCGCCGGGACGTCCGCGACGGCCTGCACGGGGCCTTCCTCGAACACGCCTGCTGCGTGACCACGCGCCGACGCGTCCGAGCCTTGTGCCGGCTCCTCCTGGGCCGCCGGAACGCCGGAACGCCGGACCGCCGGCCGCCGGACCGCCTCGCCCGCCGTCGGGCGGGTACGGGTCCCGGGGCGGGGGGCCGACGGTGTCCGCCCGTCAGTCCTTGTGGTTCGCCTCGCCGAGCTTCCAGTAGCCCTTGCCGTGGACGCGTTCGCGGGGCAGGGCCCAGTCGGTGAGCAGGTGGCGCCGGACGGTCGCCACGGCCTGGGACTCTCCGGCCAGCCAGGCGGCGGTGCCCGGTGGGACGTCGGTCGCGAGCAGGGTGTCCGCGAGCGTGCGGCCCTTGACCTGGTCCTGGGGACGGGTCAGCCAGTGGGTGGTCAGACCGGTTCGGGCGGGCAGCGGCAGGGTGGCCCCGGAGGCATCGCCGACCTCGACGTAGAGCGTCGTCGGCACGGTCGGCGGCAGCTCCTCCAGGATGGTGAGCGCGGCGGGAAGGGCGCTCTCGTCGGCGGCGAGCAGGACGTGCCCGGCGCCGTCGAAGGAGGGCCGGCGGCCGCGCGGGCCGGCGATCAGGGCCCGGTCGCCGAGGCGGGCGGTCGCCGCCCAGCGGGACAGCGGACCGTTGCCGTGCAGCACGACGTCGATGTCCGTCTCGCGCTCGTCGGGGCGGTGGTGCCGGATCGTGTAGGCCCGGGAGTGCCCGTCGGGGGTCGCCAACTTCACCCACTGGGTGGCGTGTTCGACGTCGAGGGTGTCCAGGGTCGGTCCGGCGAGGGTGAGCCGGAGCAGGGCGGGAGTGAGCGGGGTGACGGCGGTGACCCGAACGTCGTGGGTCGGCCGGGGGCGACGGAACACGGAGACTCCAGGTGATCGGACGGCGCCGGTGCGGGCCCGGGGATCGACACGGGCGGCGCGCTGCGGCGCGGAGGGGAGGAGCGAGGAAGGGGGTGGGGCTCAGCGCGGGAGGTGCTGGTCGAGCAGCGCGTCGACGAACGCCCGGTCCAGCGGGCGACGCAGCACCAGGGCGCGGTGGTAGAGCGGGGCGAGCAGGGCGTCCAGCAGGACGGCGGCCTCGTCCGCCGTCCCTCCGAGACAGGCCCGGGTGTTCGCGACGTCCCGGGAGCGCAGGGCGTCCAGGAAGCCGCTGTGCAGCAACTCGGCCGACCTGGCGTCCAGTTGCGCATGGCCGAGGAGGGCCTGCAGCACCTTGCCGGCCGGCGCCGCGCCGAGGAAGTCCGCGAACCGGTGGAGGTAGGCGCGCAGATCGGCCGGATCGGAGGGTGTCTCGGCGGGCCAGGCGAGACCGGTGGCGGCGTCCAGGACGAGGTTGTCGAAGAGGATGTCCACCTTCGACTTCCACCAGCGGTAGATGGTCTGCTTGGCGACCCCGGCGGCGGCGGCGATGCCCTCGATGGTCAGGCCCTCGAAACCCTGCTCCACCAGGAGGTCGTCGGCGGCGTTCAGTACCGCCAGCCGTGCGGCCTCGCTGCGCCGACCGCTGCCGACGGTGCTCGCCGTGTCGTCGTTCTTCTTCGTGCTCCCGCTCGCCCCGGCCGCCCGCGCGGCACCGGCGGCACGGCCGCCGACGGCGCGCTCACCGGCGGCGCGGCTCGCGCCGGACCGGCTTCCGGCGGCGGGGCGGGGCTGGGCGGCGATGGCGGTGTGGTCCTTGTCCGGGGGCGGCTGCTGGCCGTTGACGACGGTCGCGGCCATCCTCTCACGCCTTCCCGGCCGGGGTGGCCGGTGCCGCTGCGGCCGCCGGGTCCGCTGTCGCTGTCGCTGTCGCTGTCGTCACCGGTGCCGGCGCCGGCACCGGTGACGCCTCGCCCCGCGGCCGCCGGACCAGTCCGGCCGCGACCGCGAGGGCCAGGACGGCGACCGCCGCGCTGAAGGTGACCCCGGCGGTGCGCAGCCCGGTCGCCCGGACGAGCACGCCGACCCCGATCACCGGCACCGAGAGCATGGTGAACAGCACGGCGAAGAACGCCGACACCGTCTCGCCGCGCCGGTGCGGCTCCACGCCGGCGTTGACGGTGCCGAGTCCGGTGCCGATGGCGGTCCCGGTGGCGAGGCCGTTGACACAGGCGCCGAGCAGCAGTGGTGGCAGCGTCCCGCCGAGCAGGGCGCCGGCCACCAGTGCGGCGGCCAGGACCAGTCCGGCGCAGGCCAGCGGCAGGGCCCGGTCCGGCGGCAGGACGCGGACGAGCAGTTGTCCGACGGCGGTGGAGAGGAAGGCCAGGGCGACCACGAGTCCGGTGAGCGCGTGGTTGTGCAGGTTCAGCACGGTGGCCAGGAAGAGTCCGCTGACGGCGGTCAGCACGCCGGTGACGGCGAATCCGGCCCCGCCGGCGAGCGCGGCGCGCAGGAACGCGGGGCGGATGCCGGGCGGCACGTGCAGCGGTCGCGGCCGGAACCGGGAGGGGCTTCCGGCCGGGGAGCCGGCCCGGCCCGTGCGCCGGGCCTCGGCGGGCACCGTCTCGGGGACGGCGAGCAGCCCGAGCAGGGCCGCGCCGGTGAGGACGAGCGTCACGGTCCAGGGCAGGCGCAGCGGTGAACCGGTCCATTCGGCGAGGGCTCCGGCGAACAGGGTGCCGCCGGCCAGTCCGCCCATGTTGGCGGCGAGGGCGACGGTCTGGGCGCGCAGTCGGCGCTCCGGCGGGGCGAGGTCGAGCAGGGCGGCCGTGGCGGCGCCGGTGACGAGGGCGGCGCCGAACCCGGAGAGGACCCGGGCGACCAGCAGCCAGGGCAGCGAGTCGGCGAGTTCGAACAGGGTGGCGGCGGCCGCGGCCAGCAGCAGGGCGGCGAGGACCACGGGGCGCCGGCCGATCCGGTCGGAGAGGCGGCCGAGGGTCAGCAGACCGGCGACGACGCCGAGCGCGTAGACGGCGAAGATCACCGTGACGGTGAAGGTCGAGAAGCCGAAGGCGCGCTGGTAGAGCGGGTAGAGCGGGGTCGGGACGGTGGTCCCGGCCATGGTGACCCAGAAGGCGAGGGCGACGGCGGCCGGCGCGAGCGGGCCGCCGGGGCGCCGGGGCGGGGCGGAGGGCATGGGTGCTCCTCGGGGGTGACGGTGCGGGAGGGGGCGCGTCGGGGCCGTCGGTCGGGCCCGCGCCGTGGCGGACCGAAGATGGACGCAACGTTGCGTCTCGGTCCACGTCCCGACGCTAGCACTGGACGCAACGTTGCGTCTATGTTCGCCCGCGGGCCGTCCTCGGGGCGGTCCGCGGGGCCGCCCTCCGGATCGCCCTCCGGGTCGTCCGCGGGGCCGCCCCTCGGCTCGCCGCTCGCACCGGCGCCCGTCCCGCGCCGTCCGACGGCCGCACCCCTCCGTCCCCCGGCCGACGACAGTTGACGACCCCGCAGTGTCGGCCCGTGCCGACGGGCCCCCTCGGAGAGTCCGAACAATTGTGTTAGGTTAGGCTTGCCTAATGTTGCTGGTCGGAGGGGATTTTCAGTGCAGCAGTCCGAACTCGCGGGCGCCGTCGCGATGGTCACCGGCGCCGGACAGGGGATAGGCGCGGCGGTGACGCGCGCGCTCGTCGCAGCGGGCGCCGTCGTCGCGGCGGTCGACCGCAACCCCGGTCCGCTCGCCGAGCTCGCCGACGAGCTGTCGGGTCGTCCGGCCGACGCGGCCCCGGGCGGCGCGGCCTCCGGCGGACCCGTCCACCCCTACCTGCTGGACGTCTCCGACGCGGCGGCGGTCGAATCCACCGTCGAGCTGATGGAAAGCCAACTCGGCCCGATCGGCATCCTGGTGAACGTCGCGGGAATCCTGCGTGTCGCTCCCGCGCTCGAGCTCACCGACCAGGACTGGGCGGACAGCTTCGCGGTCAACACCACCGGGGTCTTCCACACCACCCGCGCGGTCGGCCGACGGATGGCCGAGCGCGGTGGCGGTGCGATCGTCACCGTCGGCTCCAACGCGGCCGGCGTCCCGCGCACCGGGATGGCCGCCTACGCGGCCTCCAAGGCGGCGGCCACCATGTACACCCGGTGTCTCGGCCTGGAACTCGGCCGCTCCGGGGTGCGCTGCAACATCGTCTCGCCCGGCTCCACCGACACCGAGATGCAGCGCGGGCTCTGGCAGGACGACGCGGCGGCCGCCGAACGGCGCGTCATCGACGGCGACCCGGCCAGCTACCGGGTCGGCATCCCGCTCGGCCGGATCGCCCAGCCCGCCGACATCGCCGAGGCGGTGACCTTCCTGGTCTCCGACCGGGCCCGCCACATCACCATGCACGACCTCTACGTGGACGGCGGTGCCACGCTGCGGGCCTGACGCCCGCGCACGGCCCCCGACCCGGATCCCGCACACTCCGGCACGACTCCACGACGGCCCCGCCCCGGACCGTCGCGGCCCCCGACACCCACGGCGGGGCCGGACCCCCGGGGCGAGCAGCACCCGGGGCCCGGCGCCCCACCGGGACCGCGCCCCCACCGGGGCGGGTCCCGGACCAGACCACCGCCGACCGCCGCGACGAGCAGCGTCCGGCGACCACTCGCAGACTGGGAGATTCCAGGTGACCACGGTGCATCACGCCCCCGCCGGGACGGACCACACCGTCATCGGCGCGGCCAGCGGGCTGCTCGGCCAGTACCGGGCCGCGGCCGACGAGGCGTTCTTCGCCTCCCCGACCCGCACGCTGCTCGCCGAGGGCGTGCACGCCCGGGTGCCCCAGGACGGGCGCCCGCTGGTCGACCGGGTCGCCGAGACCCTCGCCCGGGCCCGCCAGGACGGCGTCGAACACCCGCTGGTGGTGGGCGCGGTGGCGTTCGACCACGACAGCCGGGCCGAGCTCGTCGTCCCCGCGACGCTCCGCACCTGCGGCGCACTGCGCGACGACCCGCTGATCGCGCTGCCCGCCCCGGCCGCCGACCGGATCGACTGGGACGTCCGCCCGGTGCCCGCGCCCGAGGCGTACGGGGCCGGTGTCGCCGAGGCCGTGGAACTGCTCCGGGCCGACGGCGAGCTGAGCAAGGTCGTGCTCTCCCGGACCCTGGAGCTGCACGCCGACCGCCCGCTCGACCTGCCCGCGATCCTCCAGCGGCTCGGCCGCCGCGACCCCGGCGGCTACACCTTCGCCGTCCCCGCCGGCGGCGGCCGCACCCTGATCGGTGCCAGCCCCGAACTGCTGCTCTCGCGCACCGGTACCGCCGTCGTCGCCAACCCGCTGGCCGGATCGGTGCCGCGCAGCGCCGACCTCGGCGAGGACGTCCGCCGCGCCGCCGCGCTGCTGGAGTCGCCGAAGGACCTCCAGGAGCACGCCTTCGTCGTGGACGCCATCCACGCCGCGCTCGCGCCGTACTGCCGCGATCTGGTCGTGCCGGCGCGCCCCACCCTGGTGCGCACCGCCGCGATGTGGCACCTGGCCACCACCATCACCGGTGAGCTGATCGACCCGGCCGTCTCCGCCCTGGAGCTGGCCGTCGCCATGCACCCGACCCCGGCGGTCTGCGGCAGCCCGACCCCGCTCGCCCGCGAGGCGATCCGCGGCATCGAGCCCTTCGACCGGGGCCTGTACACCGGCATGGTCGGCTGGGGCGACGCGGACGGCGACGGCGAGTGGGTCGTCACCCTGCGCTGCGCCGAGGCGGACGAGCGGACGCTGCGGGTGTTCGCCGGCGCCGGTGTGGTCGCCGAGTCCCGGCCGGAGTCCGAACTCGCCGAGACCAGCGCCAAGTTCCGCACCTTCCTGGACGCCGCCGGGGTGCCGCAGTGACCGACCCGACCACCCCGGGAGCCTCCGCGGTGACCGACCCGACCACCCCGGGAGCCTCCGCCGTGACCGATCCGCACCACCCGATGGCCGAGGTGCTGGCCGGATTCGCCCCGTACCCGGACGAGTTCGCCGCGCGCTACCGGGCCGACGGCCACTGGCGCGGCGAGACCTTCGGCTCGATGCTGCGCGAGCGCGCGGCCGCCCACCCCGACCGGGTCGCGATCGTCGACCCGGCCGGCGGTACCGGTGACGACCCCACCCGCCGCTGGACGTACGCCGAACTCGACCTGCGGGCCGACCGGATGGCCGCCGGACTGCGCGCCCGCGGCATCCGCCGGGGCGACCGGGTGGTGGTCCAGCTCCCCAACGTCGCCGAGTTCTTCGAGCTGGTCTTCGGGCTGTTCCGGGTCGGCGCGCTGCCGGTCTTCGCGCTGCCCGCGCACCGGTACACCGAGATCTCCTACTTCTGCTCCTTCACCGGCGCGGTCGCCTACGTGGTCCCGGCCGTCGAGGGCGGCTTCGACCACCGCGAACTGGCGGGCCGGGTGAAGGCGGAGACGCCCTCGCTGCGGCACGTCCTGGTGGTGGGCAGGGACGCCGGGGAGCACACTCCGCTGGCCGAGGTCCCGGTCGACCCGGCCGGGGCGCCGGCGGAGGAGCCGCAGCCCGGGGACGTCGCCTTCCTCCAGCTGTCCGGCGGCAGCACCGGGGTGCCCAAGCTCATCCCGCGCACCCACGACGACTACATCTACTCGCTGCGCGGCTCGGTCGAGCTCTGCGGCCAGGACGAGCACAGCGTCTACCTCGTGGTGCTGCCCGCCGCGCACAACTTCCCGCTCAGCTCGCCCGGTTCGCTCGGCACGCTGTACGCGGGCGGCCGGGTGGTGCTCTGCCCGCAGCCGAGCCCGGAGACGGCGTTCCCGCTGATCGGGCGCGAGGGCGTGACCATCACCGGCCTGGTGCCGCCGCTGGCGCTGCTCTGGCTGGACTCCGCCGAGCGGATCCGAGAGGCCGGCGGGAGCACCGGTCTGGAGACCCTGGAGGTGCTGCTCGTCGGCGGCGCCAAGTTCAGCGAGGAGGCGGCCCGGCGGGTGCGCCCGGTGCTGGGCTGCACCCTCCAGCAGGTGTTCGGGATGGCCGAGGGTCTGGTCAACTACACCCGGCTGGACGACCCGGAGGAGGTGATCGTCACCACCCAGGGCCGACCGATCTCCCCGGACGACGAGGTGCGGGTGGTCGACGACGAGGACCGCGACCTGCCCGACGGCACCACCGGCCACCTGCTCACCCGCGGCCCGTACACCATCCGCGGCTACTGGAACGCGCCCGAGCACAACGCCGCCTCCTTCACCGCGGACGGCTTCTACCGCACGGGTGACCTCGTCCGCCGCACCGGCACCGGTCACCTGGTGGTCGAGGGCCGGGCCAAGGACCAGATCAACCGGGGCGGCGAGAAGGTCGCCGCCGAGGAGATCGAGAACCACCTGCTGGCCCACCCGGCCGTGCACGACGCGGCGGTGGTCTCGATGCCCGACCCGTACCTCGGCGAGCGCACCTGCGCCTACGTCGTCCTGCGCGAGGAGCACCGCGCGCAGCCGCCGAAGTCCGTGGAGCTGAAGCGCTTCGTGCGGCAGCGCGGGCTGGCCGACTTCAAGGTGCCGGACCGGGTCGAGTTCGTCGACGCCTTCCCCGCCACCGGCATCGGCAAGGTCAGCAAGAAGGACCTGCGCGCCGCCATCGCCGCCTCCCTCACCTCCTCCTGAGCCTCCGACCCCCTCTCTCCTGAGCCTCCGACTCCCTCTCTCCTGAGCCTCGCGTTCCCGAGCCTCCGGACTCCTGAGCCTTCCGACCCGCGAGTCCCCGGACTCCCGGATCCCCCTACACGTTAAGGACGCACCGCCGTGGGCCTGCCCCGCATCCCCTCCTATCCGATGCCCGCCGCCGCCGAGCTGCCGGCCAACCGGGTCGACTGGACGGTCGACCCGTCCCGGGCCGTGCTGCTGGTGCACGACCTGCAGAACCACTTCATGGGCGCCTTCGACACGTCGGCCGCGCCGGTCACCGAGCTGTTCGCCAACATCAACCGGCTGCGCGCCTGGGCCGCCGAGCACGGCGTGCCCGTCGTCTACTCGGCCCAGCCGGGCGGCCAGAGCGCCGAACAGCGCGGCCTGCAGCAGGACTTCTGGGGCCCGGGCATCCCGGACGACCCGCAGGCGGCGGCGATCGTGGACGAGGTCGCCCCGGCCGAGGGCGACCGGCTGCTCACCAAGTGGAAGTACAGCGCCTTCGTCCGGACCGACCTGGACGAGCTGCTGCGCGAGCAGGGCCGCGACGAGCTGGTGATCACCGGCGTGTACGCGCACATCGGGGTGCAGGCGACCGCCTGCGACGCCTGGATGCGGGACATCCGGGCCTTCGTGGTGGCCGACGCGGTCGCCGACTTCGGCGCGGACGAGCACCGCGCCGCGCTCAGCTGGGTGGCCGGGCGCTGCGGCGTCGTCACCGGTACCGACGCCGTCGTGGAAGGGAAGTGACAGCCATGGCCTTCACCGTGGAGCGAATCCGGGCCGAGGTCGCCGACCTGCTCGGCGAGGACCCGGCGGACATCCCGCTGGACGAGAACCTGGCCGACTGGGGCCTGGACTCGGTGCGGCTGATGGCGCTGGCCGAGCGCTGGCGGGCCGAGGGCGCCGAGGTGGCGTTCCTGCAGCTGGCCGAGCGTCCGGCCGTCGAGGCCTGGGCCGAACTGCTGGGCGCGTCCTGATGGAGTCCGGCACGGCGGTGGCGAGGCCGTCGCGAACGGAGCGGTGGCCGGCCACCACGGTGGTCGGGCCGATCGAGGCCCAGGCGGCACGGACGCCGGACGCCCCGGCACTGCTGCCGGCCGGCGCGGCGCCGGTGAGCTACGGCGAGCTGAACGCCGCTGCCAACCGGACGGCCCGCTGTCTGACGGACCGGGGCGCGCGCCCCGGCACGGTGGTCGGCCTCGCGCTGACCCGCCCGGCCGAGCTGGTGCCGGCGCTGCTGGCGGTGGCCAAGACGGGTGCGGCGTACCTGCCGCTGGACCCGGACGACGCCCCGGGGCGGCTGTCCTGGCTGCTGGCCGACGCGGCGCCGGTGTGCGTGCTGGGGGAGGGGGTGCCGGACGCGGAGCGGCCGAGCGCCGCCGAGCTGGCCGGGCGGGCGGCCACCGACCCGCCGCGGGCGCTGACCCCGCAGCATCCGCTCTGCCGGGCCTACGGGCCGGGCGGGCGTCCGGCGGGGGTGTGGACGGCCCACGCCGAGGTGGACCGCCGGGTGCGTGAGCTGCAGTCCGTGTACGGGCTGGGCCCGGGCGACCGGGTGCTGCAGCTGGGCCTGCCGCTGTGGGAGTTCCTGTGGCCGCTGCGGACCGGGGCGGCGCTGGTGCTGGCCGATCCGGACCGGCCGGGCGAGGTCGGGGAGCTGGTCCGGGAGGCGGGGGTGACCGCACTGCGTGCGGCGCCGTCGGTGCTCGGCGAGCTGCTGCCCGAGCCGGGGCCGGTGCACCTGGTCCCGCAGCGCGGCTGACCTCCGGGGCCGGGCCCCGCGGGCCCGGCCCCGGGGTCGGCGGACAGCGGCCGACGGACACGGAGTCCGTCGGCCGCTGTCCGCCGACCGCCGTCGGCGGCCCGTCACCCGCGCGGCGCCGCCGCGAAGTCGGCCGCCGTCCAGGCCAGCGCGACCGCGCCCTCCAGGATCGCCCGGTCCGCCTCCGGTGAGACGGCGGCCTCGACGAACGCGGCCTCGTGCGGGCCGCAGGAGCCGCCGGTGATGTCCAGGACCGGGTGGATGGAGGGGACGGCGTGCGAGACGTTGCCCATGTCGGTGCAGGCGAACGGCCCGCTCTCGACCGGCTCCGGGCGCCCCGCCGCCGCGGCGTTGGCACGCCACAGCGCGAGCAGTCCGGTGTCGCTGCGGAAGTCCAGGTAGTCCGGCTCCGGCCGGGTCAGCTCGACCTCGCAGCCGGTGGCCAGCGCGCCGGCCCGGAAGCAGTCCTCGACCCGGGCGCGCAGTGCCGCGAGGTCCTCGGCGGCGGAGGTCCGGATCTCGTACTCGGCGGTGGCGCTGTCGGGGATGAGGTTGGGCGCCGTGCCGGCGGCCGTGGTGATGCCGTGCACCCGCCACTGCGGCGGCAGTTGCTGGCGCAGCAGCCCGAGCGCGACCTGGGCGACGGTGAGGGCGTCGGCGGCGTTGCGGCCCTCGTGCGGATTGAGGCTGGGGTGGGCGGCGCGGCCGGTGTAGCGGACGGACAGGGTGCCGAGCGCGAAGGAGTGGAAGTCGGCCACCTCCACCGGGCAGGGGTGGACCATCATCGCGGCGTCCACGCCGTCGAACGCGCCCCCGTCCAGCAGCAGCGCCTTTCCGGCGCCGCGCTCCTCGGCCGGTGCGCCGATCACCCGGACGGTGAGTCCGAGCCGGTCGGCGTACGGGGCGAGGCCGAGCGCGGCACCGAGGCCGGCGGCGGCGATGAGGTTGTGGCCGCAGGCGTGGCCGAGGCCGGGCAGGGCGTCGTACTCGCAGACGATCGCGACGGTGACCGGTCCGCCGCCGGTGCTCGCGCTGAACGCGGTGGGCAGTCCGGCGGTGCCCGGGGTGACGGAGTAGCCGTGGGCGCGCAGCAGTTCGGCGCACCACTCGGCGGCCCGGTGCTCCTCGAACGCGACCTCCGGGTGGGCGTGGATGCGGCGGCTGAGCGCCAGCAGCTCGTCCCGGTGGGCGAGGACGCGCTCGCGCACGGCCTCCTTCGACGCGGGGTCGGCCGGTCCGGCGGCGACCGCCGGGCCGGGCGCGGGCACGCTCGCGTTCAAGGGGGACATCGGCGCCTCCGGGGCTGTCAGGGCCTGCCCATCGGCAGGCTGTTGACCAGACAATATGCAGATAGCTTAGGCTAACCTAACCAGGCAATTGGCGTGCCGTTCGCCGGACCCGAGGAGCTTTCAGAACCATGCGTCGCCACCAGGCCGCGTCCGACCCCGTCGCCGTCCCCGCCGCAGCCGACGTACCGCTGCTCGCCACCCAGGCGGCGATCTGGTACGCCCAGGCGCTCGACCCCGACAGCCCGGTCTACAACACCGGCGACGCCGTGGAGATCACCGGCCCGCTCGACGCCGGGCTGTTCGAGTCCGCCCTGCGCCGCACCGTCGACGAGGCCGACGCGCTCTCCGCCGTCGTCGTCGCCCAGGACCCCGCCGATCCGGAGGGCACCGGGGCCGACACCGACCCGGCGCCCCGTCAGCGCCTCCTCCCCGGCCGCCCCTGGACCCTGCACCACCTCGACCTGAGCGCCGAGGCCGACCCGGAGGCCGCCGCCGAGGCCTGGATGCGCGCCGACCTGGCCCGCCCCGTCGACCTCGCCGAGGGCCCGCTCTTCACCCAGGCCCTGGTCCGCCTCGCCGAGGACCGCCACTGGTGGTACCAGCGCGTCCACCACCTCGCCGTCGACGCCTACGCGCTCACCCTCCTCACCGGCCGGGTCGCCGAGCTCTACACCGCGCTCGCGGCCGGCACCCGTCCCAGCGACCGCACCTTCGCCACCCCCGCCGAGGTCGCCGCCGAGGAGGCCGCCTACCGCGCCGGCGCCGAGCACGCCGCCGACCGCGCCTTCTGGCGCGACCGCCTGGACGGCGCCGACGCCCCCGCCACCCTCCCCGGCGGCACCCCCGCCGGCCCCGCCGGACTGCCCCGACTGACCGCCGCCCTCCCCGCCGGCACCCTGCCCCGGCTGGAGGCCGCCGCCAAGGCCGCCCGCGCCACCTGGGCCGAACTCGTCATCGCCGCCACCGCCGGCTACCTGCACCGGCTCGCCGGCACCGAGGACGTCGTGCTCGGCCTGCCGCTCGCCAACCGCCGCGGCCCCGCCGCCCTGCGCACCCCCGTCGCCACCGCCAACGTGCTGCCGCTGCGCCTGGCCGTCCGCCCCCGCGACACCGCCGCCGAACTGCTGCGCCGGGTCGTCCTGGAGGTCCGCGACGTCCGCCGCCACCAGCGCTACCCGCTGGAGGACCTGCGCCGCGACCTCGGACTGACCGGCACCCGCCGCGCCCTGTTCGGACCGATGGTCAACATCAAGGCCTTCGAGCGCGACCTCGACCTCGCCGGCCTGCCCGGCACCGTGCGCAACCTCGCCGCCGGCCCCGTCGACGACCTCGCCCTCGCCGTCTCGCCCGGCCCCGACGGCGCCCTGCGGATCGGCCTGGAGGCCCACCCCGACCAGTACGGCGCCGACGCCCTCGCCGCGCACCGCGACGGTCTGCTGCGCTACCTCGACGGCCTCGCCACGCTGCTGCTCGACGCCCCGCACACCCCGATCGCCCGGATCGACCTGCTCGACCGGGAGGCGCTGGACCGCGCCACCGCCGGCCGCACCGAGCCGCCCGCCACCCGCACCGTGCCCGCACTGCTCGCCGACCTGGCCGTCCGCACCCCGGACGCGGTCGCCCTGCGCAGCGGCGCCACCACCCTCACCTTCGCCGAGCTGGACGCCGCGAGCAGCCGCCTCGCGCACCGCCTCACCGCCCTCGGCGTCCGCGCCGACACCCCCGTCGCCCTCGCCATGCCGCGCGGCGCCGACACCCTGGTCGCGATGTTCGCCGTGCTCAAGGCCGGCGGCGCCTGCCTCTCCCTGGACCTCACCCACCCCCGGCAGCGGACCGCCGACATCCTCGACGACACCCGTCCGGTGTGCGCCGTCGGCACCGCCGAGGCCCTCGCCGCCCTGCCCGGCGCCGCCGACCGCCCCGCCGTCGCCCTCGACGACCCCGCCGTCCGCGCCGCGCTCGCCGCCCTGCCCGCCGGACCGCTGCCCGCCCCCGACCCGGCGCACACCGCCTACCTGCTGCACACCTCCGGCTCCACCGGCCGCCCCAAGGGCGTCGTGGTCACCCACGCCTCGCTCGCGAACCTCGCCGCCGGCCACCACGAGGACCACATCGTCCCCGCCCTGGCCCGCACCGGCCGCGAGCGGCTGCGCATCGCCCACAGTGCCTCGTTCGCCTTCGACGCCTCCTGGGACCCGGTGCTGTGGATGCTCCACGGCCACGAGCTCCACCTGCTCGACGACGAGACCTACCGCGACCCGGCCGCCCTCGTCGGCCACGTCCGCGACGAGCGGATCGACTACCTCGACGTCACCCCCTCCTACCTGGACGTGCTGATCGCCGAGGGCCTGCTCGCCGAGGACGCCCACCGCCCCGCCGTGGTCGCGGTCGGCGGCGAGGCCACCCCCGAGCCGCTCTGGCGCCGCCTCACCGCCGTCGACGGCCTGAGCCCCGTCAACCTCTACGGCCCCACCGAGACCACCGTCGACGCCTACACCTGGACCCCCGGTCCGGACGGCGCCCCGGTCGGCCGGGTCGTCCGCGGCTCGCGCGCCTACGTGCTCGACGGCTCGCTGCGCCCCGCCCCCGACGGCGCCGCCGGTGAGCTCTACGTGGCCGGCGCCTGCCTCGCCCTCGGCTACCTCGGCCGCCCCGACCTCACCGCCGAGCGCTTCCTCGCCGACCCCTTCGGCCCGCCCGGCTCGCGGATGTACCGCACCGGCGACCTCGCCCGCCGCCGCGTCGACGGGACGCTGGAGTTCCTCGGCCGCGCCGACGACCAGGTGAAGATCCGCGGCTTCCGGATCGAGCCCGGCGAGATCGCCGCCGTGCTCGGCGAACTCCCCGGCGTCGACCGGGCCGTGGTGATCGCCCGCCCCGGCCCCAGCGGCAAGCGGCTGCTCGGCTACGCCGTGCCCGCCGCCGGAGCCGTGCTCGACCCGGCCGCGCTGCGCTCCGGCCTCGCCGCCCGGCTGCCCGAGCACATGGTGCCCGCCGCCGTGCTCGTGCTCGACGACCTCCCGCGCACCGGCAACGACAAGCTCGACCACCGCGCCCTGCCCGAGCCGGAGTCCGACGCGACGGAGGCCGGCGCCGCGCCCGCCACCCCGCAGGAGGAGATCATCTGCGGGCTCTTCGCCGACCTCCTCGACCAGGCCGGACCGCTCTCCCGCGACGCCGGCTTCTTCGACCTCGGCGGCCACTCGCTGCTCGCCGGCCGCCTCGCCGCCCGGCTGCGCGAGGCCCTCGGCGTGGCCGTCGGCTTCGCCGACGTCTTCCGCCACCCCACCCCGGCCGCCCTCGCCGCCCTGCTGCGCGAGCGCTCCGCCCCCGAACCCCGCCCCGCCCTGGTGCCGGTCGAGCGCACCGAGCGGCTGCCGCTCTCCCCGGCCCAGCGCGGTCTCTGGTTCCACTACCGGCTCGAGGGCCCCAGCCCCACCTACAACATCCCGCTCGCCCTCACCCTCACCGGCCCGCTGGACCGCGACGCCCTCGCGCTCGCCGTCGGCGACCTCGTCGCCCGGCACGAGAGCCTGCGCACCGTCTACGGCGAGTCCGCCGACGGCGAGCCCTACCAGCGGATCCTGCCGCCCGCCCCGGTCGAACTCCACACCGGCACCGGGGAGATCACCGAGGCCGTCCGGTACGCGTTCGACCTCGGCGCCGAACCGCCGCTGCGGGCCAGCCTGTTCGCCCACGAGGACGGCACCCACACCCTCCTGCTGCTGCTCCACCACATCGCCGGCGACGGCGCCTCCACCACCCCGCTGGCCCGCGACCTGGCCGCCGCCCACACCGCCCGCCTCGCCGGAACGTCCCCCGAACTGCCGCCCCTGACGGTGCAGTTCGCCGACCACGTGGACTGGCAGGCGAAGCTCCTCGGCACCGGCGAGGCACCGAGCGCCCTCGCCGTCCGCCAGCTCGACCACTGGCGCAAGACCCTGGCCGGCCTGCCCGACCAGCTCGACCTGCCCACCGACCGCCCCCGGCCCGCCGTCGCCGCCCACCGGGGCGCCACCGTGCCGTTCCGCCTCGACGCCGACGCCCACGCCGCGCTGGCCGCGCTCGCCCGCACCACCGGCACCAGCGTCTTCACCGCCGTCCAGGCCGGTCTGGCCGCCCTGCTCACCCGGCACGGCTGCGGCACCGACATCCCCGTCGGCACCCCCGTCGCCGGCCGCGACTCCGACGAGACCGCCGCCCTGGTCGGCTACTTCGTCAACTCCGTGGTCCTGCGCACCGACACGTCCGGCGACCCGACCTTCCGCGAACTGCTCGGCCGCGTCCGCACCGCCGTCCTCGGCGCCCACGACCACGCCGACCTGCCCTTCGACCGCCTGGTCGAGGAGCTCAACCCGCGCCGCTCGCTCGCCCGGCACCCGCTGTTCCAGGTCATGCTGGCCTGGCAGTCCGTGCCCGACCGGGCCTTCGCGCTCGGCGGCGGCCTCACCGCCACCGTCGCCGCGATCCCCTCCGGCACCGCCAAGTTCGACCTCACCCTCAACGCGGGCGAACTGCGCGAGGGCGGCATAGCCGGCTTCCTGGAGTACCGCACCGACCTCTTCGACGAGGCCACCGTGCGGGCCCTCGCCGAGCGCCTGGCCCGGCTGCTCACCGCCGCCGCCACCGCGCCGGACACCACCGTCGGACGGCTCCCGCTGATGGGCGCGGAGGAGCAGCGCCGCGCCCTGGTCGACTGGAACGGCACCCCCGTCCGGTCGGTGCCCGGCGCCACCCTGCCCGAGCTGTTCGAGGCCGCCGCGCTCGCCCACCCCGGGGCCGTCGCCGTCAGCTGCGACGGCGAGACGCTCGACTACGCCGAACTCGGCGCGCGCGCCGACCGGCTGGCCCGCCTGCTGGCCGCCCGCGGCATCGGCCCCGGCACCATCGTCGCCCTCGCCCTGCCGCGCTCGCTCGACCTGGTCACCGGCCTGCTCGCGGTCGCCAAGTCCGGCGCCGCCTACCTGCCGCTCGACCCCGAGTACCCGGCCGACCGGCTCGCCTACATGCTGGCCGACGCCGCCCCCGCCGCGCTGCTCACCGACACCGCCACCGCGCCCCGGATGCCCGAGCACCGGGTGCCGCAGCTCCTGGTCGACGGCGGCGAGGCGGACGCCCACCCGGCCGTCCCGCTGGCCCAGCACGAGCGCACTCGGCCGCTGACCGCCGAGGACACCGCGTACGTCATCTACACCTCCGGCTCCACCGGCCGCCCCAAGGGCGTACCGGTCACCCACCACAACGTGGTCCGGCTGTTCTCCGCCACCGACCACTGGTTCGGCTTCGGCGCCGAGGACGTGTGGACGCTCTTCCACTCCTACGCCTTCGACTTCTCGGTCTGGGAACTCTGGGGCGCCCTGCTCCACGGCGGGCGGCTCGTCGTCGTCCCGCACCTGGTCAGCCGCGACCCGGCGGCCTTCCTCGACCTGCTCGCCCGCGAGCGGGTGACCGTCCTCAACCAGACGCCGTCCGCCTTCTACCAGCTCAGCGCCGCCGACCGGGAACGGCCCGGCACCGAACTCGCCCTGCGCTACGTGGTCTTCGGCGGGGAGGCGCTCGAACTCGGCCGCCTCGACGACTGGTACGAGCGGCACGCCGACGACGCGCCCACCCTGGTCAACATGTACGGCATCACCGAGACCACCGTGCACGTCTCCTACGTCGCCCTGGACCGGGCGAGCGCCGCCGCGAGCAGCAGCAGCACCATCGGCGTCAACATCCCCGACCTGCGGATCTACGTCCTCGACCAGTACCTTCAGCCGGTCCCGCCCGGCGTCACCGGCGAGATGTACGTGGCCGGCGCCGGCCTGGCCCGGGGCTACCTCGGCCGCCCCGCCCTCAGCTCCGAGCGCTTCGTCGCCGACCCGTACGCCGAACTCTTCGGTGAGCGCGGCACCCGGATGTACCGCTCCGGCGACCTCGCCCGCCGCCGGGCATGGGGGCACCCCCGGCCGGAGGCTGGGGGAGGAAGCCTGGAGTACTTCGGCCGGGCCGACCAGCAGGTCAAGATCCGCGGCTTCCGGATCGAACTCGGCGAGATCGAGGCCGTGCTGGCCGCCCACCCGGCGGTCGCCGACGCCGCCGTGGTCGTCCGCGAGGACGTGCCCGGCGACAAGCGACTGGTCGGCTACGCCGTGCTCGCGCCCGGCGCCGACGGCACCACCGGCGACGAACTGCGCACCCGCGCCGCCGCCGACCTGCCCGTGCACATGGTGCCGTCCGCCGTCGTGCTGCTCGAGCGGCTTCCGCTCACCGCCAACGGCAAGCTCGACCGGCGCGCCCTGCCCGCCCCCGACGCCCCCGCCGCCGGTGGCGGCCGCCCGCCGCGCAACCCGCGCGAGCAGCAGCTCTGCGAACTGTTCGCCGAGGTCCTGGGCGTGCCGGCGGTCGGCGTCGAGGACGACTTCTTCGCCCTCGGCGGCCACTCCCTGCTGGTGGTCCGGCTCGCCGGGCGGATCCGGGCCGTGCTCGGCCTGGAGGTCGGCATCGGCACCCTGTTCCAGGCGCCGACCGTCGCCGCCCTCGACACCGCGCTGTCCGCCGACACCCCCGGCGCCGACGCGCTCGACGTCCTGCTGCCGCTGCGGCCCGTCGCCCCCGGCCGCCGCAACCCGCTGTTCGCCGTCCACCCGGCCGGCGGCCTCAGCTGGTGCTACACCGGACTGATCCGCAACCTCCCGGCGGACGTGCCGATCTACGGCCTCCAGGCGCAGGGCGTCGGCGCCGCCACCGCCGACGAGCCGCTGCCCGCCACCATGGAGGAGCTGGCCGCGCACTACGTCGACCGGCTCCGCGAGGTCCAGCCGGACGGCCCCTACCGGCTGCTCGGCTGGTCCACCGGCGGCATCATCGCCCACGCCATGGCCGCCCGGCTGGAGGAGCTCGGCCACGTCGTCGAACTGCTGGCCGTGCTCGACGCCTACCCGGCCGAGGGCTTCCGCGACCTGCCGGTGCCGGACCAGGCCGAGGCCCTGGAGGCGCTGCTCACCATGGGCGGCTTCGGCCCCGAGGACCTCGACGGCCGCCCGCTGGAACTCGCCCACGTCACCGAGGTGCTGCGCCGCGAGGGCAGTCCGCTGGCCGGTCTCGACGACGCCACCGTCGAGGCGCTGAACCGGATCTACCTGCACATCAACCACCTGGTGCGCGAGTACGACCACCGCCGCCTCACGGGCGACGTGCTGTTCTTCCGCGCGATCGTCGACACCATCGACGACACCCTGGTGCCCGAGCTGTGGACGCCCTACGTGGCCGGCCGGATCGACAACACCGATGTCGCCTGCTCGCACAAGGACATGACGCTGCCGGAGCCGATCGCGCACATCGCGGGCGTCGTCGCCGAGCACCTCACCGCCCTCGACTCCGGCCGCTGAACCCCGCCCCCGTCCGAACCGACAGGAGAACCCACCCCATGAGTGACGCCCCCGCCAACCCCTTCGACGGCGACGGCGAGTTCCTCGCGCTCGTCAACGACCAGGGCCAGCACTCGCTCTGGCCGGACTTCGCCGCCGTCCCGGCCGGCTGGACCGTCGCCCACGGGCCGTGCGAGCGCGCCGCCGCGCTGGACTGGATCACCGCCCACTGGACCGAGCTGAGTCCGGCCCGATGACCGACACGGACGCCAAGCCCGTCCCCGGCCCCGGCACCCCCGCCGGGGCCGGGGACGGCGCCCCGGCCCGCCCCCTGTTCGCGGGGCGGCTCGCCGTGGTGCTCGTCTACACGGCCGCGATGTGCATGAACGGCCTGGACTCGACGATCGTCAACCCGGCCCTGTTCACCATCGCCGGTGACTTCGGCCGCCCGGTCTCCGCCGCCAACGCGGTGGAGACCGCCTTCCTGGTCGGCCTCGCCGTCGGACTCCCGGCGGCCGGCTGGCTCGGCGACCGGTTCGGGGTCCGGCGGGTCTTCCTCGGCTCGCTCGCGGTGTTCACCCTGGCCAGCGCCCTGTGCGCGGCCGCCCCCGGCCTCGGCGCGCTCACCGCCGCCCGGGCGGCCCAGGGCGTCGCCGGCGGCCTGCTCACCCCGGTCGGCATGACGCTGCTGTTCCGGGCCTTCGAGCCGCACGAGCGGGCCGGCCTCGGCAAGGTGCTGATCGTGCCGACGGCCCTGATGCCCGCGCTCGGCCCGCCGCTCGGCGGCTTCCTGACCGAGCACCTCTCCTGGCACTGGCTGTTCCTGGTCAATGTGCCGATCGGCGTCGCGGCCGTCCTGACCGGCGTGTTCGCCCTGCGCGACCAGGAGGAGCCGCCGGCCGGGCGCTTCGACACCACCGGCTTCCTGCTCGCCACCCCGGGCCTGGGCCTGCTCACCTACGCGCTCGGCTTCGGCCCGGCGCACGGCTGGACCTCCCCGGCGGTGGGCCTGTCCGGGGTCCTCGGCGTGGTGCTGCTCGGCCTCGCCGTCCGGCACCAGCTGCGGGCCGAGGAGCCGCTGGTGGACCTGCGGCTGCTCGCCGACCGCACCTTCGGCGCGGCCAGTTGGCTGGCCCTGCTGACCGCCGCCGGGCTGATGGGCGCGCTGTTCGCCTTCCCGCTGCTCTACCAGGCGGCGCTGGGCGCCTCGGCGCTGGACGCGGGCCTGAGCGTGTTCCCGGAGGCGATCGGCCTGATGGCCGCCTCCCAGGTGGTCGACCGGCTGCTGCCGAGGCTCGGCCCGCGCCGGCTCGCGCTGCCGGCCCTGCTGCTCGCGGCCCTGGTGCTGGCCGCCCTCGCCCTGCCGGGCGTCGGCGGGAACGCCTGGGCCGTCCGGGCGCTGATGTTCGGCGTCGGCCTGATCCTGGGCACCGCCGTGCTGACGGTCCAGATCGCGGGCTTCGCGGACGTGCCCGGACCCGCGATGGGCCGGGCGATGGGCCTGTTCACCATCGTCCGCACGCTCGGCGGCGCGTTCGGCATCGCCGGCGCGGCGGCCCTGATCGGCGCGCTGGCCGAGGACGGCACGCACGGCGCGGAACCCGGGCCGTACCGGGTCGCGCTGGTGGCCACGGCCGGGGCGGTCGCCCTCGGCGCCCTGGTCGCGGCCCGGCTGCCGAAGGAGGCCCCGGGACCGCCGCCGATGGACTGAGCGCCCGGCCCGGCACCGCCGCAGGACGGCACCCCGCCCGGGGTGCCGTCCTGCGGCGTTCGCGGCCGGGGACGGGCGGGCCTCAGAGCTCCTTGACCAGCCGTCGCCGCCCGCCGCCCCACCGGTACCCGAGGGCGGTGTTCACCGCGACCATCGGCACGTTGCCGGCCTCGACCTCGGTGTGCACCGTCCGCACACCGTGTCCGCGGAGGTGCCGCGCCGCGTGCAGTTTGAGCGCCCGGGCGAGCCCGCGCCCGCGCCAGGCCCGCAGCACCGCCGTGTAGTGGACGCGGCAGGCCAGAGGGTCGTCCGTCCCGTGCACGACGGTGGCGCCGACGATCCGCCCGGCGCACTCGGCCGTGAACACCCAGTCGGGGCGGCCGCCGGGACCGCCCAGCGCCTCGCCCCGCCAGTCGTCGAACTCCGGCAGGGCGTCGACGAATCCGGGGTTGTCGCGCAGGGTCTCCCGGTAGAGGTGGTGCAACTGCCGCTCGGGCCCGGGGGCGCCGGTGGTGGCGAGGGTGTCCAGGTGCAGGCCGGGCGGCGGTTGCGGGGCGGCTAGGTGCGGGCCCAACGGGGCGCTCGCCGACCGCACATGGGCGTCCACCCGGTAGCCGCGGCCGAGCAGCAGTCCGGTCAGGTCGACCGGGGAGTCCCACCCCACGGCCGCCGGCCCGCCCTGCCCGTCCGGCAGTTCGCCGAGCAGCCGGCCGGCTCCGGCCTCGCGCCCCCAGCGCTCCAGCCCGTCGTAGAGCGGCAGCAGCCAGCCCGGCGCGCGCCCCGGTGCGCTGACGACGCGCGAGGCGAGGTCCCCGGGGGGCGTCCAGGGGGCCCGCCAGGCGGTGGCGTACCCGAGCAGGTCCCCGGTGGGCCCGGGCTGGACCAGCCGGACCCGGCCGTGCCCGGTGAGTCGCCCCCGCCCGTCGGTGGTCAGCCGGTCCCGGTCCGGCAGCGCCGCGTCCCGGCCGCGCAGTTCGGCGGCCGTGACGGGCGGCCCGGCCCCGTCGGCGGAGAGGAGCTCCGCCAGCGCGGGGTAGTCGGTGTCGGGCCGGAACGCGCGGATCATCCGCGGCCGCCGAAGACATGTGAGTGCGTCACATGTGACACGGTACTGGTCCCCGCGGTGTCCCGTCCGGGTTTTGCTCCATGATCCACATTGATGAGATTCTGTGCTGTGCACAACAAACCGACCGCCCCGTTGATCGGTGCCGCCTTCGGCCTCGCGTTCGTCCTGGCGAACGCCGGTGCCCTCCCCGGAGCCGCCGCCGCGCTGCTCCGGGTCCTCGCGATCCTGGTGTTCCTCCGGCTGTTCCTGGTCATGCGCCGTCGTCCGGTCGCCCCCGCCCGGGCGGGTGGCTCCGCCGCTCCCGCGGTACCCCTGTTCGGCCGCGACTACCGGCTGGTGGTGGCCGCCGAGGTGGCCGTCGGCCTGGCCGGCCTCGTCGTCGTCAACCCCGTGCTGCACGCACCGAAGGCCACCGTCGGCTGGATCGCCCTGGTGGTCGGTCTGCACTTCTTCGGCCTGGCGGCGGTCTGGCGGCGGCCCGCGCTCAACGTGCTGGCGGCCGCCATGTCGGTGTGCGGCGCGGCGGGCGTCGTCCTCGCCGCGGCCGACGCCCCGGCCGCCGTCGTCGCGGTGGTGGCGGGCATCGCCCCGGGGGGCCTGCTGCTCGCTTCGGTGGCCCGGAGTCTGCGCGCACCGGCCGTCGACGCCGCCCCGCGGCAGGTCTGACGGCGGGTGGGGCGCCCCGGCGGTCCCGTGCCGCCGGCGCCGTCGCCCGAGGGGGTGGAGAATGCCGGATTCGCCCGGCGGGCGGGTGCGGTGGGCGGTACGGTGCCCGCATGACCGTGCTCGTCCGCCGTCGTCACATCGACTTCGGCCGCATCCACTCCACCGGCTGTCCGGTCACCTTCTGATCGATCGATCGATCCCCGGCCGGTCGGGCCGCGCCGCTCCGCAGGGCGGCGCCGCACCCGACGGCCGTCGTCCGCCGCCGCGCACGGTCCGCCGCCTCCGGGCGGGCCGGTCCGCGCCCGCGCGGCGCCGTCCCGGGCGCGCCGGCCGCCCCCCGCACACCGGCGGGCGGCCCCGTGTCCCGGACGACCACGATCCGACCGCACCGAAGGTCCGACCGCACCGAAGGGAACGTCCGTCCGCCATGACCGACACCGCCACCGACCACTACCTCCGCAACAACTCCGAGTACGCCGCGGGCTTCGAGGGTCCGCTGCCGCTCCCGCCCGCCCGCCGCACGGCCGTCCTGGCCTGCATGGACGCCCGGCTCAACGTGTACGGCGCGCTCGGTCTCGCCGAGGGCGACTCGCACGTGATCCGCAACGCCGGCGGCGTCGCCACGGACGACGCCATCCGCTCGCTGGCGATCAGCCAGCGACTGCTCGGGACCGAGGAGATCATCCTCGTGCACCACACCGACTGCGGAATGCTCACCTTCGGCGACGACGCCTTCCGCGAGGAGATCCGGAAGGAGACCGGGGTCAAGCCGCCGTGGGCGGCGGAGGCCTTCGCCGACCTGGAGACCGACGTCCGGCAGTCGGCCGCGCGGATCCGGACCAGCCCGTTCGTCCCGCACACCCGGTCCGTGCGCGGCTTCGTGTTCGACGTCGCGACCGGGGTCCTCACGGAGGTCGAGCTCTGAGCGCGGGGGTGGTGGGCGCGGCGGCCGCGCCCACCACCCCCGGCAGCCCGGGCGTCAGCCGCGCCGCCCCAGCAGGTGGACCAGGCCGTCGGCCAGGCCCCCGCGCCAGCAGGCGTAGTCGTGCCCGCCGTTGAACTCCCGGTAGGCGAGGTCGTAGCCCCGGTCGAGCAGCACGTCGCGCAGGTTGCGGTTCTGGGGGAGCAGCAGCCATTCCTGGAGGCCTGCCTCCACCCAGAAGCGGGCGTCGCGCCGCTCGGCGGCGGCGAACTGACGGGTGAGCCACTCGCTGCCGTCGTTGAGCTCGGTCGCGTCGGGCCACCAGAACGAGCCGGACTGGGAGAGCGCGTTTCCGAACCGGGCCGGCCGGTGGAAGGCGGCGAAGGCGGCGGTCAGCCCGCCCGCGCTCTGGCCGGCGATGACCGTGCGGGCCGGGTCGGCAGTGACCCGGTACTCGGCGCCGGCCCAGGGCAGCACCCGGTCGGCCAGCAGGTCGACGAAGTCCGGGTTGCAGCTGAGGTCCTCTGGGCGGGTCCGGGGCGGGGTGTGGACGAGCAGCGCGACGGTCGGCGGGATCAGCCCCTCGGCGGTCAGGTTGTCCAGGGTGTCGCCGACCGACAGCTGCCCGCCCCACACGTCGCCGTCCAGCAGGACCAGCACCGGGTAGGGGTCGCCGTCCGGACGGTGCCCGGCGGGCAGGTGGACGTCGACGGTCCGCCCGGCCGCCTCGGCGCGCACGGTGCGCCCGCGCGGCACCTCCGGGCGGCGCTCGGCGTACGGCTGGGCGAGCGCCTCGGGCAGGGCGAGCACCGAGGAGGGGTGGCGCCCGTCGCGGCCGGGCAGCCGCGGGCCCCGGTCGAGCGGGTCGGGGCGGGCGTCGTCCAGGACCTTCAGCCAGTCCGCCCGCCGGGTGCCGGGGACGGCCCCGCGCACCGGGTACAGCTGGTAGGACGCCCGGTGGTCGGCGCGCAGCCGGTAGGTGCGCGACCAGCCGCCGGCCCGGCGCTCCATCAGGTGCGGGGTGAGGTCGCCGGCGTGCCGGTCCTTGTCGGTGACGGTGTGGACGAGCGCGAGCACGCCGTCGTACGGCTCCTCGCCCGGCTCGTCGCGCAGCACGAAGGTCACCTGCCGGTAGGCCGGGTCCTCGGGGTCGGCGTCGACCAGCGGGGCGCCCTCGGCGGCCACCCGGGCCCAGAACGTGTCGTCGACGACAGGATGTTCATTCTGCACGGTGGGAACTCCTCGATGATCAGGCGGGGTTGCCCTTGCGGCCGAGCAACACCCAGAGCAGGAACGGGCCGCCGAGCACGGTGGTGACGATGCCGACCGGGATCTCGACACCGGAGATCAGTACCCGGCCGAGGGTGTCGGCGAGCACGATGAGCACCGCGCCGACCAGGGCCGAGCCGAGCACCGGGACGCGGGACGGCCCGGCCAGCCGGCCGGCGACGACCGGTGCGGCCAGCGCGACGAAGCCGACCGGTCCGCAGATCCCGACGGCGAGTCCGGCGAGTGCCACCGCCAGCAGCAGGCAGACGAGCCGGACCCGGCCGGGGTCGACGCCGAGCGAGGAGGCCACGTTGTCGTCGAAGCGCAGCACCGCGAGCCGGCGGGCCACCACCAGCGCGACCGGCACCAGCACGGCGAGGCCGATCAGCACCGGGGTGGCGACCTCGTAGTCCCGGCCGTTGAGGCTGCCGGAGGTCCAGACGTACAGCGAGGAGGCGGAACTGAGCGAGCGCCGGGCCATCGCGACCTGGATGACCGCGGAGGCGAGCGCCGACATGGCGAGGCCGACCACGAGCACCCGGTAGCCGCGGGCGCCGAGGCCGCCGGAGACGGCGGTGACCACGGCGACGGCGACCAGCGCGCCGATCGGTCCGGCCCACCAGGCGCCGAACGCGCCGGTGGCGGTGACGGAGATCAGTACGGCGGCGGTGGCTCCGTCGTTGACACCGAGCAGTTCGGGGGTGGCGAGCCGGTTGCGGGCCAGGGTCTGGGTGAGGCAGCCGGCCAGGCCGAGCGCGGCGCCGGCGGCCAGGCCGGCGACGATCCGGCCGAGCCGGAACTTCTGCACCAGCAGGACGTCCAGGCGGTCGCCGTAGCCGAAGACGGCCCGGAAGGTGGAGCCGAGGTCGAGTTCGCTCTGTCCGGCGTGCGCGGAGACCACCACGGCGGCGAGCAGGGCGACGGCGAGGCCGAGCGCCGCCAGCGCCGGGCGCCGCGGGAGCAGGACGGACAGCGCGCCGCGCCGGAGCACCACGTCCGGCCTGGGCGGCTTCTCCTCCGGGTGGCCGCTCCGGCCGGAGGACTCGGCGGGGGCGGTGTCGGTCAGGCCGAGCGCGGCGGTCTTCCTGGACCGCACGATGGCGATCAGCGCGGGCGCGCCGATCAGCGCGACGATGACCGAGACGGGGGCCTCGAAGGGGCGGGCGACCACTCGGGCGAGCACGTCCGCCCCGGTCAGCACGGCGGCGCCGACCAGCCCGGCGAGCAGGGTGAGCCGGCCGACCCGGGGGCCGGCGGCGGCCCGGGCCACGAAGCCGGCGAGCAGGCCGAGGAAGGAGATCGGCCCGGCGAGGGCGACGGCGGAGGCGGTGAGCAGGGTGACGGCGAGGGCGACGGCGGCGCGGGTGGCGCCGGGGCGGTGGCCGAGGCCGCGGGCCAGGTCGTCGCCGAGCGCGAGCGCGGACAGCGGCCGGGTGGTGAGCAGGGCGACCACGAAGCCGACCCCGAGCACCGGGGCGAGCTGGCTCAGTGTCGTCCAGCCCTCCACACCGGCCAGCGAGCCGAGCACCCAGACCCGGTAGCGGTCGTACGCCTCGGGGGAGTTGACGATCAGTACGCCGGTGAGGCCGCCGAAGGTGGCACCGACGGCGGAGCCGCCGAGGACGAGTCGCATCGGGGAGCCGCCGCCCCGGCTGCCGGCGATCGCCAGGACGAGTCCGCTGGCCAGGACGGCGCCGCCGAAGGCGAAGGCGAGGTAGCCGTAGGAGGTCTGGACGCCGAGCACGGCGATGCCGAGGACGACGCCCAGCGAGGCGCCGGCGTTGACGCCGAGCAGGCCGGTCTCGGCGAGCGGATTGCGGGTGACGGCCTGGAGCTGGGCGCCGGCCACCCCGAGCGCGGCGCCGACCAGCAGGGAGGTCAGGGTGCGGGGGAGGCGCAGGTCGCCGACGACCAGGGCGAGGTGACTGTCGGCGCGGGCGCCGTCGGTGTCGAGCAGGTAGTCCAGCACGCGGCCGGGGCCGACCTCGCCGGCGCCGACGGACAGCGAGAGCGCCGTCAGGGCGAGCAGCGCGGCGAGGATGCCGCCGAGGGCGATCCGGGCGGTGCGGCGGGACCGGTCGGCCGTCGGCGGTGCGGGCACGGAGGGGTCCGCACCGGCCGCTTCGACGGCACCCACTTGCGACAATGTCATAAGGTAAGGCTAACCTAATGGTCAGCGCGGTCGGACGGGTGTCCGAGCCGGGGTCGCATCCGTCCGGATCGTCCTGGTTCGTTCCGACGCACCACCGCTGCACCGCCGCACACCGCACTGTCGTCCGTACCGCCCGTACGTAACACCCCTGCCCGGAGGCATCCATGTCGACCCCCCAGAGCCCGCTGCACCTCGCCCGCCGTCGTGCGGTCCAGGCGGTGGCCGCCACCGGGGCGGCCACGCTCCTGCTCGTCGGCTGCGGCTCGTCGGGCTCCTCCGACAAGGCGTCCTCCGACAAGGGCTCCCCGTCCGCCGCCGCCACCACCGGCGCCACGACCGCCGCCGCGGGCAGCCCGGCCGCCCCGGCCGCCGGCGACAAGCGGACCGTCAAGGACGCCACCGGCACCGCCGTCGAGATCCCCGCCGAGCCCAAGCGCATCGTCACCCTCACCCAGGAGGACCTCGACGCGGTGCTCGCCCTCGGCCTCAAGCCGGCCGGCATCACCAACGGCCAGGGCCTCAACGAGCCGCCGGCGTACCTGAAGGACAAGGTCCAGGGCATCCCGGTGGTCGGCAACCTGCTCCAGCCCGTCATGGACAAGGTCATCGCCGCCAAGCCCGACCTCATCCTGGCCGGCGACATGCAGGACCAGCAGGTCCTCAAGCAGCTGCGCGAGATCACCCCGGCCACCGTCGTCACCATGGCCCCGACCGACGACTGGAAGCTCTCCTTCCGCGGCATCGGCAACGCCGTCAACAAGCTGGACCAGGCCAACAAGGTCATCGCCGACTACGACGCCAAGGCCGCCAAGGCCGGCGGCGAGCTCGGCGAGAACAAGGGCAAGGCCGTCTCCATCGTCCGCTGGAACCCGACCGGCCCCAGCTGGATGGAGAAGAAGCAGTTCGCCAGCGGCGTCGCCCTCGACATGGGTCTGACCCGCCCGCAGGCCCAGGACAAGGACGGCAACGCCCACACCCCGGCACTGAGCCTGGAGAAGATCAACGAGATCGACGGCGACTGGCTGTTCCTGTCCACCCTCACCGACGACGGCAAGGCCGCGCTGAAGGACGTCCAGTCCAAGCCCGCCTACCAGGAGCTCGGCGCGGTGAAGAACAACCACACCGTGACCGTGGACGGTTCGGTCTGGTCGACCCGCGGCGGCCCGCTCGCGGCCGACGTCGTGATCGGCGACATCAGCAAGGCGCTCGGCGCCAAGTGACCGCAGGCGGCGGGCGTCCCTCCTCACGGGACGCCCGCCGCCCGCTTCGTTCTCCGGCGCGTGCGCTGCCCGCTTCGCCGGCGGGGCGCGCGGCGCCCGTTCCGGTGTCCGGGGCGTCCGCCGCCCGCTCCGTCCGCCGGGGCGGGCGACGCCCGTTCCGCTCACAGGGCCGGGCGACGCTCGCTCCGTTCCGCTCCCGGGGGCGGCGGACACCCCGTTCCGTCCCCCTTCTGCTCTCCCATCGAAGGAACCCGCCATGGAGTTGACGGTCGAGGGCCTCACGGCCGGCTACGGTCCCGGACGCCCGGTGCTCGGCGGCGTCGACCTCACCGTGCCCGGCGGGCAGGTGGTGGCCGTCGTCGGCCCGAACGGCTGCGGCAAGTCCACCCTGCTGCGCGCGATCGCCCGGCTGCACCGGCCCGACTCCGGCCGGGTGCTGGTCGGCGGCGAGGACGTCTGGAAGCTGCGCCCGCGGCAGGCCGCCCACCGGGTCGCGCTGCTGCCGCAGAGCCCGCAGGCGCCGGAGGCGGTCACCGTGGCGGGGCTGGTCCGCTACGGCCGCCACCCGCACCAGGGTCTGTTCCGGCAGTGGTCCGCCGACGACGAGCGGCTCACCGGCGAGGCCCTGCGGGCGACCGGTGTCGAGGAGTTCGCCGACCGCCGGCTCGACCGGCTCTCCGGCGGGCAGCGGCAGCGCTGCTGGCTCGCCATGGTGCTGGCCCAGGACGCGCCGGTGGTCCTGCTCGACGAGCCGACCAGCGCCCTCGACCTCGGCCACGCCGTCGAGGTGCTGGAGCTGGTGCGCGAGGTCGCGGCGGGCGGGCGCACCGTCGTCATGGTGCTGCACGACCTCGCGGCGGCCGCCCGCTACGCCGACCTGGTGGTGGCGATGCGCGGCGGGGAGATGATCGCCTGCGGTCCGCCGCGCGAGGTGGTGGACGCGCCGCTGGTGCGGGCGCTGTACGACGTCGACAGCGATGTGCTCGCGGCCCCCGGGGACGGCGCGCCGGTGATCGTCCCGCGTGCGGGGAGCCGGAAGGCGGCCTGACCGGGCCGCCCGGGGGAGCCCCCGAACGGACCGGGGGGCGCGCGGGGTTGCGGGACCGGCGCGGCGGGTTGCCGGGCGGGCGCCGGGGCCGGTGTGGTCTGCTGGACGGGCGTCCGCCGGACGTCCGCGCCGCCGCGCCCGCGCCGCCTTCCGGGAGGGTCACCGATGCCCCGCCGTACCGTCGCCCTGCTCGTCGCCATCGCTCTCGGCCCGGCCGCCGCGGTCGGCTGCTCCTCGGCCGCCGGCCCGGACCGGGCCGGCGGGTCGTCCTCGGACGCCGCGGCCTCCGTCCCCGTTCCGACGGCCTCCGGGCCGACCGCTTCGGATCCGACGGCCTCCGCGGCGTCCGAGGTGCCCACGTCCTCCCCGGCCACGTCCGCCGCTCCGGCGTCCTCCGCGCCCGCCTCGTCGGCCCCCGCGTCGTCCGCGTCGGCGCCCTCGGCGCCCGCCTCGGTGGCCGTCCGGGGCACCGTCGCCGACGGCCTCAAGTCCCCCTGGGGCCTTGCCGTTCTGCCCGGGGGCGACCTGCTGGTCTCCGAGCGCGACAGCGCCCGGATCCTGCGCGTCTCGGCGAAGGACGGCAGCAGGACGGTGGCCGGTACCGTCCCGGGCGTCACCTCCGGCGGCGAGGGCGGCCTGCTCGGGCTCGCCCTCTCGCCCGACCACGCCACCGACCACCGGGTGTACGCCTACCTCTCCACCGGCTCGGACAACCGGATCGTCCGGCTCGACCTCGACCCCTCCAAGCCCGCCGGATCCCAACTCGGCGCCCCCGCGGTGCTGTTCAGCGGCATCCCGCACGGACCCAGGCACAACGGCGGGCGGATCGCGTTCGGTCCGGACGGCTTCCTCTACGCGGGCACCGGCGACGCCGACAACCGCTCGCTCGCCCAGGACCGCGACTCCCTCGGCGGCAAGATCCTCCGTCTCACCCGGGACGGGGACCCCGCGCCCGGCAACCCGTTCGCCGGCTCGCCGGTCTGGTCGCTCGGCCACCGCAACGTCCAGGGGCTGGCCTGGGACCCGCAGGGGCGGCTCTGGGCCTCGGAGTTCGGCCAGGACACCTGGGACGAGCTCAACCTGATCACCCCCGGCGGCAACTGCGGCTGGCCCACCGTCGAGGGCACCGCCGGACGGGCGGGCTTCACCGACCCGGTCGCCCAGTGGCACACCGCCGACGCCTCGCCGAGCGGGATCGCCTTCGCCGACGGCGCCGTGTGGGTGGCCGCGCTGCGCGGTACCCGGCTCTGGCGGGTCCCGGTGGACGGCGCCGGGGCGGTCGGCACCCCGCAGGACTTCCTCCGCGGCGAGTACGGCCGTCTGCGCACCGTGGCGGCCGACGGGGACGGCACCCTGCTCCTCGTCACCGACAACACCGACGGCCGGGGCTCGCCGCGGCCGGGCGACGACCGGATTCTGCGACTGGACGTCAGCGGGGGGTGACGGAGGGTCGCATTCGGCCACCCGTTCGAGCGGTTTGAACGTGGTTCGACCGGGGATCCGCCGCTTCCTACCGTTCAGTACCCCTCCCTGCCCGTCGCGTTGTCAGTGTGTCCCGTTACGTTCCTCCCAATTGACCGACCAGCTGGGAGGAGAGCGGCCGTGGCGTGGGTTGAAACGGGTTCGGGCGGCTATTTCGTCGCCTTCGACGAGGAGGGCAAGGTGGTCTGCCGCAATGCGGCGGGCCGTCAGCTGAAAGCCGTCCCGCCGAAGCTGAACGACGATCCGGTGGTGCTCGGGCTCCGGCAGCTCACCGAGTGGCTGGACGCGCACCGGCGCGGCTGCCTGGAGACCGCCGAGCGGTGGATGGTGCGTTCGCTGCCGGTGCCCGCCGCCGTCGTCACCGCCGTCTGGGCGGACGAGGCGTGGCGCGAGGTGCTGCGCGACCTCGTGGTCACGGGGGCCGACGGCGCCGTGGCCGGCTTCCTGCGCGGGGCCGACGCCGAGCGCGGCATCGGCCTGGTCGACCTCGACGGGGACACCGTCCGGCTCACCGGCAGCGAGCTGCGGATACCCCACCCGGTCCTGCTGGAGGAGCTGGACGAGCTGCGCGAGTTCGCCGTCGAACTCGGCGTCTCCCAGCAGGTCCAGCAGCTGTACCGGGAGGTCTGGCACCGGCCGGCGGACGTCACCGGCACCCAGGTCGACACCTACGCGGGCGGCCGCTACGCCGCGCTGCGCGACCTGCTCGGCCGCTGCACCAGGCTCGGCCACCGGGTCCGCGGCGGGCACGCCGTGCTGCCCGTGGTCGAGGACGGCCGGGCCCTGGAGGCGCGGGTCTGGGTCGGCGACTACTACGAGTACGACGAGTGCGAGACCGGCTCGCTGAGCTGGACCGGCCCGGACGGCAAGGTCCTGCCGCTGGCCGAGGTCGGACCGGTCGCCTGGTCCGAGGGGATGCGGATGGCCGCCGCACTGTACGCCGGCCGCACGATCGAAGGGGAGGAAGCCGCATGAGCACCACCACCGGGCCCGACCGCACCGCCACGGGTGCCCCCGGCGGAGCCGACCGCCACCAGCGGCTGCTGGACTCCGGGGCGATCCTCGCCCCCGGCACCCTGCCCGGCGCCGGCGGCCCCGACAGCGCCGCCGACGTCCTCACCGCCCGCGGCTACGCCCACCCCGCGCTCGACGGCCGGCGGATCGTCCGGCTGGTGCCCGGCGCGCTCGGCCCCGCCGAGGACCTCGCCGTCGACTTCCTCGGGCTCGTCCCCGCCGAGGAGCCGGTCGAGGTCGGCCAGGTCCGCCAGGAGGCACTGGGCTTCCCCGCCTGGGCGCTCGTGCACGACCCGGCCAACGGTCACCACGCGCTCGCCCTGGTCAAGGAGATGGAGCGGCTCGCCCGCCAGGCCAAGTCCAAGCCGGGCCACGCCAAGGACGGCTTCGACGAGCTGGCCGGCCGGCTCGGCCGCGCCGTCCCGCACTTCCTGCCCACCTTCTGCGAGCAGGTCGGCCGGATCTTCCTCGAGCAGGAGAACCAGACCTACGCGAGCACCTTCTTCGGGCGGGCCCGCGAGGCCGAGCGCACCCACAGCCTCCCCGTCGACGAGGAGCGGCTGCGCGCCGTCTTCCTGGAGTTCGCGCTGGCCGGCGCCCTCACGGTCAAGGCGCTGCGCCAGTACGTCAAGGAGCTGAGCGGCCGGCTCGACCCGCTGACCGCCTGGCAGCGGTTCCGCCAGCTGTGCACCGAGCGCTCGGCGGCCGGCATGGCCCCCTACGCCGGGGTCGCCGAGGACGCCCGCACCCTGCTCAAGGCCGCCGGGCTGGACCGGGACGAGCACGAGCGGGGCCTGCTGCTCGAACTGCTCGCCTCACCCGCCGTGAACCGCGCGCCCGGCACCTTCTGGAAGAGCTGGCACGAGGCCGTCGTCGAGCTCGGCCGGGGCGACGCCGCCGTGCGCGCCCGGCTGCTGGAGCTGATGCCCGACCCGCCGGGCAACGACGACCGCACCCGGCAGGACGCCGGCTGGCTCGCCGTGCTGGCGGAGAGCGGCGCCGAGCGCCTGCTCACCGACCTGCCCGCCGACCTCGCCGACCTCGCCGACGGCGCGGCGGCCGCCGAGCCGGCCGCCGCCTGGCTCCAGCGCTGGACCAACCACCTCGGCCGCGGCTGGCGCACCCAGGGCCTCAGCACCGAGACCGTCGCACTGGCCGGGCGGATGTTCGACCGGCTGCGTGCCGAGGGCGTGCCGGTCGACCTCTTCACCGGGGTGCGCCGCAGCGCCACCCAGCTCGAACTCCTCGACCTGCTGCTCGCCGAGGGCGTCCCGGTCGCCGACCCGGCCGAGGGCCACAGCTTCCACCTCCAGGACTGGGTCGGCGCCTCCGACCCCGACGGCCGCACCCTCGCCGCGATCGCCGCCGACCCGCGCTTCCGGTCCGCGCTGCGAGCCGCCGTCCCGCCCGTCTGGGACACCGTCGACAGCCGCCGCCTCGCCGCCCGCCCGGTCCTGCGCGAGCTCTTCGTCGAGTGGTCCGACGCCCGCGCCGACGAGCTCGCGGCGGCCCGCGGCCTGGAGAGCGCCAGCGGGATCCTGCACCAGCTGAGCGCCCACCGCACCGGCATCCGCGACGAGAACCCGGCCGCCGCCCGGCGGATCGCCGACCTCGACGTGACCGGGCTGCTCGCCGACACCCTGCGCGGCGGCATCCTCGACGAACTCGGCTGGCCCGCCCTGGAGGAGGCGCTCGTCCGGCTCGGCGTGGAGGCCGGGGACACCCCCGGCGTCGGCAGCGGCCGCAACCTCCCCGAGGGGCTGCTGCTGGAGGAGGCGTGGCCGAACCTCGTGCTCGCCCGCGGCCACCAGGTCGTGGTGGCCGGCCCGCAGGGCATCGTGCTCGAGCACACCCTGCGCATCCCCGACAAACTGGACACCTGGCACCGTCCCCGCTTCCGCTTCGTCGACGGCGAACTCCTGGTCGCCTGGGCCCACGAGGGCAAGCAGCGGGCCTACTGGTCCGGCCGGCCCGCCGACACCTTCGAGCTCGGCGGCGAGCGGATCGCCCACTACTACGGCGGCGGCGACATCGAGACCCCGACCCTGCCGCTGCCCGGCGGCGGCCGCACCGGCGGCCACCGGCCGCTGCACGTCGGCGACACCGTGCTGCCCGCCGAGGGCCGTGTCCTCGGCGACGGCACCGGCCACTGGAGGGCCCACCGGAGCGCCGGCGTCGCCGTCCTGGAGGAGATCGACCCCGCCACCGGCACCGTCGGCCGCGCCTCGGAGCCGCCGCGGATCGCCGCCAACGCCGCGGCGGGCAGCCTCGACCTCCGCCGCTCCCAGCTGCTGCCGTTCCAGCCCGGTCTCGAGGACACGCCGCTCGGCACCGACGGCACCGTGCTCGGCAGCTGGCTCCGCAAGGACGGCACCCGGGTCACCACCGTGACCGCCGACGGCACCACCCTCGTCGTGGACAACACCCGGAGCAGTCACCTCCTGCACCCGCTCGGCCGGCTCGCCCTTCCCGGCGGCGGCCACCCGGTGGTCCAGGACGGCAACGGGCGGCAGCTCGCCCTCGGCCTGCCCACCGCGGACTCCCCGGCCGAGGGCACCGTCGCCGCGGACCCGACCGGTTTCACCGCCGACTTCGAGCCCGGCCGCCCCGGCGGCCTCGCCGCCGCCGGCACCGCCCTGGTGCTGCCGCTCGCCCACTGGCACGTCCTGCGTCCGCGCGACGAGCGCGGCTCGACCGAGCTTCGCGCCGTCGACCGCGAGCTGGCCGCCCGGCTCGTCGACGCCGCCTGGCCGGCCGACGCCGAGCCCGTGCCCGCCGCCCAGCAGCGCTGGATCACCGTCCAGGGCGTGCGCCGTCCGGTCGTCAGCAGTGGCAAGGCCGAGGAGCGGCTGCCGGTCGACGCCGTCGCCGGCGTCCTGCCCGGCGTCACCCACCGGCTGCTGCTGGCCGGCGTCACCGGCCTCGCCCGCACCGCGGCCGACCTGCTGGACCGGGTCGCCCGCTACGTCCCGCAGCCCGAGGACGACGGCCGCACCGCCGGCGGCTCCGCCGCCACCGGCTACGCCCACCGGCCCGAGCACGGCACCGACTACGAGCTCGGCCAGGCCGTCTCCCTGCTGCTGCCCGGTGTCGGCGGCTTCGGCCGCTCCTGGGAGCGCGGCCCCGAGTACCGGGTCCTCAACAACCTCCGGGCCGTCACCGCCGTCCTCGCCGAGCCCCCCGCGGCCGAGGGCGACGGCTGGAGCACCCGGCACCGGATCGAGCTGCACGGCGACGACAACCACCACGGCTGGCTGCAGGTGCTCGGCCGGCTCGGCACCCTCGCCTACGCGGCCGCCGCCCCGCTCACCTCCGCCGAGCAGCGCCACTCGCTCGGGCTGCTGCTCACCGAGCTCACCGCCGGGCTGCTCGCCGACCGGGGCGACACCCTGCGCGAGGTCGTCCTCACCGAGCCGCTCACCGACCCGAACGCCCCCAAGGGCAAGCACGAGCGCCGGGCCGGCCAGGTCTGGCGGCACGGCGACCGCACCGTCGTCGTGCTCGGCTGCAGCCACCACCACGAGGACAAGGCGCACTGGCTCGCCGTCGACCACGACCCGAGCGGCGCCTTCGGCGCGGTGGCCCACTTCGGCACCGCCCAGGAGCGCCGCACCGAGGAGACCGTCGACGCGGCCTGGGTCGCCCGCTTCACCGGACTGCTGCGCGAGCACGGTGCCACGACCCACCGCGCCGACCGCGCCGCCGACTTCGGCGCGCGCACCGGCATCGGCGCCGTCCGCTCCACGCTGCTGTTCAGCCCCACCGAGGCCCTGATCCACTGGTACGGGGCGCCGCTGCCCCCCGAGGCACTCAAGGAGTACGGCCTCAAGTCCGGCGAGTCCAAGGCCGCCCGCGACTGGCTGCGCGGCTGCGAGCGCGAGGTCCTCGGCGAGGTCTGGGCCGCCCTGCTGCCCGCCGACCCGGAGGAGCTCTGGAGCATCGGCCCCGACAGCGCCGCCGGTGCCGCGCACTGGACGGCCCGCCTCGGCCGGCTGGTCACCCTGCCCGAGGCCGAGCAGGCCACCGTCAGCGGCACCAGGATCCAGAAGGTCGAGGAGATCCTCAACCACGCCACCACCCCGTGGCTGAGCCGCACCACCCGCCAACGGGTGCTCCCGCTGGGCGAGTCGGCCACACCCGTGCTGCAGGCCGACGACCCGCTCGCGGTGCTCGACTACAGCACCCTGTCCGAGGCCGCCGACGCGATCGCCTGGCTCGCCTACCGGCTGCCGTGGAACAGCCCGCTGCGCGCCTCGCTCGGGCCCGCCGTCCAGGCCCTGCGCACCCGCCTGGCGGACCCGGGGCTGCTGCTCGCCTACGACCTGCGCCGCAACAGCAAGGGCGAACCGCTGTCCCCGGTGCTGCGCGCCCGCTACGGCCTGCCCGCCGAGGGCGGTGCCGACGCGGACGGGCTGGTCCGCGTCGGCGAGGCCCTGGTGCTGTCGCCCGGCCACGACGAGGCGGAGCAGATCTGGTGGCGCCCGGCCGGCCTCGACGGGCCGCAGGACCAGGCGCTGGACCAGCTGGCCGGTCTCGGTGACAGCTACTGGCTGGCCCGTCAGCGGACGGTGCTCACGGCGCTCCTGGACGGGGAGCTGGACCGGCTGGTCGCCCTGCCGGAGCTGCCCGACGCCACGGGTACCGCCGGTGCTGTCGGTGCGGCGGGTGCCGCCGGTGCTCCGGCCGAGGGGGCCGAGGTCTGGCCGCACCACCCGCTGCTCACGGTGCCCGAGCTGGTCACCGAGGTCGCCAAGACCCACGAGCTCGGCGAGGACGCCGCCGTCCTCTACCTCCAGCTGCTGGCCCTGCCCGACCCGACCGACCGCAATGTCGCGCGCTGGACGGGCTGGAAGCCGGCCCGGCTGAAGAAGGCGCGCGCCGAACTCCTCGCCTCCGGACTGGTCATGGAGGCCAAGCGGGCCCGCGCCGGGCGCACCCTCTTCCTCCCCGGCGGCTGGCAGGAGGCCAAGGCGCCCGGTCTGCCCGTCGAGACCTGGAAGGCCGCCCTCTACGATCTCCCCACCCACCACGACGTGCTGCCGCGCTCCGCCGTCCCGGAGCTGTTCGCCCGGGCCTGGCAGCGCGTCACCGACGGGGACGCCCCCGGCTTCGAAGAGCTCCGGACCGGCAAGCGCAGGAAGGCCCGCCGATGACCGCCACGACCACGACCACCACCACGGGTACCTCCACCGCCGACACCTCCACCGCCGGTGCTGAGAGCGCGGCCCGGCAGGTCGTGCCGCCGGAGGAGCGGTTCGCCGCCGAACTGGAGTTCCTCGCCGCGCACGACTCCGGCCCGCGCCCGCCCGGCTGGCGGCTCACCCCGCGCGCCGTCGTCACCTTCGTGATGGGCAGCGGCGGCGAGAAGCTCAAGGCGGGCCGCCGGAGCCTGGCGATCGAGCAGAAGTTCGTCGGCGAGCGGGCCCTCGTCGAACGCTGCGTCGTCACCCTCGCCGGCGAGCGCGGTCTGCTGCTCGTCGGCGAGCCCGGCACCGCCAAGTCGATGCTGTCCGAGCTCCTCGCCGCCGCCGTCTGCGGCACCAGCGCACTCACCGTCCAGGGCACCGCCGGCACCACCGAGGACCAGCTCAAGTACGGCTGGAACTACGCCCTGCTGCTCGCCAAGGGCCCCAGCCGCGAGGCGCTGGTGCCCTCCCCGGTGCTCAGCGCGATGAGCACCGGCGCGGTCGCCCGGGTCGAGGAGGTCACCCGCTGCCTCCCGGAGGTCCAGGACGCCCTGGTCTCGCTGCTCTCCGAGCGGCGGATCGCCGTCCCCGAGCTGGCCGGCACCCCGGACGGCCAACTGCACGCGGCCCCCGGCTTCACCCTGATCGCCACCGCCAACCTGCGGGACAAGGGGGTCAGCGAGATGTCCGCGGCGCTCAAGCGCCGGTTCAACTTCGAGACGGTCGGGCCGATCGGCAGCCTGGCGGCCGAGGTCGAGCTGGTCCGGCGCCAGTCCACCGCCGCCGTCGCCCGCGCCGGGGCCGCCTTCGCGGTCGACGACGCGGTACTGGAGGCCCTGGTCACGGCCTTCCGCGACCTGCGGACCGGCCGCTCCACCGAGGGCTGGGACGTCGAACGCCCGTCCACCGTGATGAGCACCGCCGAGGCGGTGTCGGTGGCCACCGCGCTCGGGGTGGGCGCCGCGTACCTGCCCGACGGCGGGGACCTGCTCGGCCGGCTCCCCGGCCAGCTGATCGGCGTCGTGCGCAAGGACGACCCGGCCGACGCCGCCCGGCTGCTCGGCTACTGGGACGGCCCGGTCCGACGCCGTGCCGAACAGGGCGCCGCCACCTGGCGCACCCTGTGGGAGCTGCGCTCCGCCCTGGACCACTGAGGCCCGGCCGGCCCGTCGTCACGACGGCGGCGGGCCGGCCTCCGGCCCCGCACACTCCCTCGCCCACCACCCCACCCCACCCTCCCCGTTCCCGAACTTCCACCGAGAGGTGAACAGATGAGCAGCGCGGTGCCGCCCGGCGGGGCGGACCTCGGCCACGACGACCCGCGAGGGGCGGTCGCGACCGAGGCGGACCGACTGGCCGCCTCCGGCCTCGACGCACCCGGGCCCTACCTGATCGGGGTGCGTCACCACGCGCCTTCGCTCAGCGTCGTCGTGCCCGCGCTGCTGGACGCCGCCCGGCCCGACGTCCTGCTGGTCGAACTGCCCGCCGAGTTCCAGCCCTGGCTGGACCTGCTCGCGGACGAGGCCACCCGCGCCCCGGTCGCCCTCGCCGCCGCACCCGCCGCCGACCGCCCGGACGACGCGACCGACGCGGGCGACGGCGCCGGGCTCGCGTTCTACCCGTTCGCCGACTTCTCGCCCGAACTCGCCGCCCTGCGCTGGGCCCGCCGGCACGGCGTCGAGACGATCGCCTGCGACCTGCCCCTCGCCGTCCGCGACCGGTACACCGGCCGCGGCGACCACGCCGGCCGCGCCGACCGGGACACCGCCGGCCCGGGCGTCCCCCGGCCCGGTGTCGCCGACGCCCTCCGCAACCGCCTCACCGGCCGCGAGGACGACGAGGACCTCTGGGACCGCCTCGTCGAGACCGCCGCCCCAGGCTCCACCCCGGAGGCCGTCCGCCGCGCCGCGCTGCTGGTCGGCTGGGCGCTGCGCCGCGACGCCCGGGACGCCACCGGCGTCGACCCGTACGACCTGCGGCGCGAGGCCTGGATGCGGGCGCGCATCGAGGAGGCGGCCGAGGGCGGCCGCCGGGTCGCCGCCGTCGTCGGAGCCTTCCACGCGCCCGCGCTCGTCCCGGCCGCGGCCTCCGCCACCGGGACACCCGGGCCCGGCGACGACCCAGGCCGTGACCCCGACCCCGGCCTCGCCCCCGACCGGGTGCCGGCCGGCCGCCACGTCGTCTCCCTGATCCCCTACACCTACCCGCTGCTCGACGCCCGCTCCGGCTACCCGGCCGGCATCCGCGACCCCGAGTGGCAGCACACCGTGCTCGACGCCGCCGGGGACCAGGACCGGCTGGCCGAGGCGCTGATCACCACCGCCGTGCGGATCTGCGAGGCCCTGCGCGGCCAGGACCACCCGTCCGGCCCGGCCGACGCCCGGGAGATCGTCCGCCTCGCCGGTGACCTCGCCCGATTGCGCGGCCTCGCGGCGCCCGGCCGGGGCGAGCTGGTCGAGGCCGTCCAGACCGCCCTCGCCCAGGGCGAACCGCTCGGCCGGGGCCGGGCGGTGGCCCGCGCACTGGAACGGGTCCTGGTCGGCACCCGTACCGGCGCGCCCACCCCGGCCGCCCCGCGCAGCGGCCTCGCCCCCGCGGTGGAGCGGCTCCTCGCCGAGCTGGGCCTGCCCGGCCCCGGCGACACCGCCGAGCCCGCCCCGCGCGAGCTGCGCCTCGACCCGCTCCGCTCGGCCCTCGACCGCCGCCGCGAACTCCTGCTCCACCGGCTGACGGCCTGCGGCGTCCCGTACGCCGAACCGGTCGAGTCGACCGGCGCGGGCGGCACGGAGACCCTCACCACCCGCTGGCGGGTCCGCTGGACCCCGACCGTCGCCGCGATGCTCACCGTCGCCGGGACCCAGGGCGTCACCCCGGCCCAGGCCGCCGAGGGCGCCCTGCGCGAGCGGCTGCGGCGGGAGCGGCAGGCCGACGGCCCGACCGCCCGCGAGGTCCTCCGGGGCCTCGCCGACGCCGATGCCTGCGGCCTGCCGGCCCTCACCGCCACCCGCCTCACCCAGCTCACGGCCGTCCTTCCGGAGAGCGGCACCCTGCCCGAACTCCTCGACGGCCTCGCCCTGCTGGACCGCCTCGCCGCCACCCACCGCCCGGGTGCGGCGGCCACGCCGCCGGCCCCCGCCGGGGGCTCCGCACCCGGAGCGTCCGGCCCCGTCGACCTCGCCGGCGGCCCGGTCCCGGGCGCCGCTGTTGCCGTGGCCGCCCCCGCGGCGGCCCTCCCGTCCCTGCGCGCCGGTGGAAGCCCGGGTGTGCCGTGTGCTGTGCCGGTCCCTGCCGACGGCGGCCGCGCCGAGCTCACCGCTGGCGCTCCGCAGGGCGTCACCCCGCCCGAGCCGTCCGACCGCCCTGGCACGGACCTGGTCCCGGCCGCGGGCCCGGCGGCTCCGCCGTCGGCCCTCGGTGGTGGTTCCGCCGATCTCGCGTCAGGGGCGGGCGGCACCGGCCGTCCGGCGGCCCCGGGGTCCGTCGCTGCGGACCGCCCCGCCGCCGGCGGTGCCTCCGCCGTGGCCGTCCCTCCCCACCTCCCCGCCGCCACCGGCTCCGGGGACGCCTTCCTGACGGCCGTGGCAGCCGCCGCGGAGGTGGTGACGGTGGCGGCGGTGCGGCAGTTGGAGGGGCTGGGCGGATCGGACGAGGCCGACGACGCCAGGGCGCTGGTCGAGCTGGCCCGGCGGGCCGACCTCTCCGGCGGCCTGCGACTGCGCCACGCGCTGGCCGAACTCGCCGACCGGGGAAGCCCGATGGTGCGCGGTGCGGCCGGTGCGGTGCGGGTGCTGCTCCGGCAGGAGGTCCCGGTGGTGTTCGGGGACCGGGCCGCCTCCTGGGTCGACGGCGCCACCGGCCCCGACGCCCGGCACGCCCTGGGCCGGTCGCTGGTCGGTCTGCTGACGGCCGCCGAGGGACTGCTCTCCACCGCCCCCGAGGTGCTCGAACCGCTGCTGGAGCGGATCGTCACCCTCCCGGACAGCGCCTTCCTGGACCGGCTGCCCGCCCTGCGCGGCGGGTTCGACACGCTCAGCCCGGCGGCCCGGGACCGGCTGCTGACCCTGGTCGAGGAGCGGCTGGGAGCCCGGCTGGACGCGCTGCCGGAGGAGGTGCCGCCCGCCCTGTTCGCGGACTGGTCCCGCGCCGACCTCGCGGCCCGTTCCGCGCTCGCCCGCCGGGGACTGCTCCCACCGGACCTCCCGGCCCCCACCGAGGCGCCACCCGTCCAGGCGCCACCCCTCCAGGCACCACCCACCGAGGCGCGCCGCACCGACAGGGTCCGGGCCGACGAGGCACCCGTACCCGAACCGGTCCCCGCAGCCGCCCCCGAGCCCGCCCCCGAGTCGTCCGGCGCCCACGCCCTCGGCGCGGCGGAGCGCTGGCGGCTGCTCCTCGGCCGCCCGGGCAGCGGCCGCCCCGGCGGCCGTGCCTCGCGGCTCGCGGCCGCGCTGGACGAGCTCTACGGCACCGGGCAGGGCGAGGGCTCCGGCCCCGGCCTGGACGGCCGGGGCGGGGCGGGCGGCAACCGGGGCGGCCGCGAGGCGCCCTACCCGGGCGTGCGCGAGTGGTCCGAGGAGCTGACGGCCCTGTTCGGACCCGGCATCCGGGAGGAGGTGCTGGCGGCGGCCGTGGCGCACGGGCGCGGCGATGCCCTGGAGGCGATCGACCCGGGTGCCGTCCGGCCGTCGGTCGACCTGTTGCGCACCGTCCTGGAGCACGCGGGCGGTCTGCCCGAGGCCCGGTTGGCCGCGCTGCGGCCGCTGGTGCGGCGCCTGGTCGACGAGCTGAGCCGGGAGCTGGCGACCAGGCTGCGCCCCGCCCTCACCGGGATCAGCGTGCCGAGGCCCAGCCGGCGCCCCGGCGGCGGCCTGGACCTGCACCGCACCATCCGCGCCAACCTGGCGACCGCCCGCCCCGCGGCCCCCTGGGTCGAGGGTGGCAGCGGCACCGCCGCCGGCACCGGTACCGGCGGCACCGACGGCGGCACCGAGTCGGGCCGGATGGTGATCGTGCCCGAGCGCCCGGTGTTCCGGACCCGGGCCAAGCAGGCGTCCGACTGGCGCCTGATCCTGGTCGTGGACGTCTCCGGCTCGATGGAGTCGTCGACGGTCTGGGCGGCGCTGACCGCGTCGATCCTGGCCGGGGTGCCCTCGCTGAGCACGCACTTCGTCGCCTTCTCGACCGAGGTGGTCGACCTGACCGACCGCGTGACGGATCCGCTCGGCCTGCTCCTCGAGGTCCGGATCGGCGGCGGTACCCATATCGCCGCCGGGCTGAAGTACGCGCGGGAGCTGGTGACGGTGCCCTCCCGCACGCTGATCGCGGTGGTCAGCGACTTCGAGGAGGGCGGTCCGGTGGGCGGGCTGCTCGCGCAGACCCGGGCGCTGGTCGACTCCGGGTGCCACCTGCTGGGCTGCGCCGCACTGGACGACACCGGGACGGCCCGGTACTCGAAGGCGATCGCGAGCCGACTGGTCGCGGCCGGGATGCCGGTGGCGGCGCTCAGCCCGCTCGAACTGGCCCGCTGGGTGGGGGAGAAGGTCCGATGACGGAGACGGTGCAGGACATGACGGGGACGCGGGTGCCGTGGCCGGCGGTGCGACCGGAGGTGGTCGCCGAGGTGGTGGCCGGGCTGTCGGCGCGCCTGCAGAAGCGCCTGGACGGGGCCGCCGCCAAACTGGCCGAGCGGCCGGTGGAACGGACGGGCGAGGACTGGCGGATCGCGGTCGACGAGGAGACGGAGCTCGTCCTGCACGCGCCGGGCGGGGTGGTCGCCACGTCCGGCGATGTGCGCTGCGGCTGCCTGCTGGCGCCCGCGTGCGTGCACCGGGCGGCCGCGGTCACGGTCTGCCCGCTGGCCGACGGCGAACCCCCGGTCGACCAGGCCGACCCGGCCGGCCGGGCTGAACCGGAGGTGGCCGACAGCGGAGCCCGGACCTCCGCCCCGGCCCCTCTCCCCGACGGCCCGCCGGAGCCCGTGGCGGCCGCCGGGACGCTCGGCGCCGCCGAACGCGCCGCCGTCGACCAACTGCACCGGGTGGCCTCCGCCGCACTCGCGGCTGGCGTGGGCGGTGCGGGCGCGGTGCTCCAGGCGGAGCTGTTGCGGGCGGCCCACCGGGCCCGGCTGGCCGGGCTGCACCGGCCGGCCGCCGCCGCGGTGGCGGTGGTCACCCGGATCCGGGCGGCCCGGTCGGGTGAGCCGGACCACCGGCTCGCCGACCTGGTGGCCGGTCTGCGCGAGCTGCTCGGCCTCGGCGCGGCCCTGACCGCCGCGGCGGCGGCGGACACCGCCGGTCCGGGCGTCGCGGCCCTGCGCGGGACGGCCCGCCAGGCGTACGCGGCGGCGGGCGGGTTGCGGCTCTACGGACTGTTCTCCGAACCGGTGCTGACGGCCACCCACGCGGGGGTGCTCACCTGGGCGGTCGACGCGGGCGGCGGCCTGCACACGATGGCCGAGATCATGCCGCACAGCGACGCGGCCGCGGCGGCGCCGCAGGCGGTCGGCGCCGGCAACCGCGCGGTCCGGCTGGGCGACGCGATGCTCAGCCACCGCGAGTTCACCCGGGCCGGGCTGGTCGTGCAGGGTGCGACCAGGTCGGCGGCCGGGCGGCTCGGGGCGGGCGCCTCGGTCCGGGCGGTGCGCGCGGCGGGGGCGGCCTGGACGGCAGAGCCGGCGGCCCGGCTCTGGACCGAGCCGCCGGCCGCCCAGGTGGCGCGGGCGCTCGGCGCGGCCGCACTGCCCCCTGAGGTCCGGCCCGCCGGGGGAGAACTCCTGTTCCTGGACGTGACGCTGCTCGGGGCGGTCCCGTACGGGACGGGCGGCGAGCCGAGTCTGCTGGCGGACTGCGGGGGAACGGTGGTGGCGCTGCGCGCCGCGCACGACCACCCGGGACTCGCCCACCGGGGCAACCTCGCCCTGCTCGCGACCGCCCCGGGTCTGCGGCTGCGAGTGATCGGCCGGCTGGAGCGCTCGGCCCGTCCCGAGCTGAGCCTACTGGCCGTCGGCGAGCCCCCGTCCACCCGACCTGCCGACGCCCGACACACGGACGTCGGACCCACGGACGCCGGACCCACGGACGCCGGACCCACCGACGCCGGACCCGTGGAGGCCCGACCCCCGTCCTCCTCCCCTTCCCTCGCCCTGCCCGCCGATCGCGCCGGCCGGGTCAATCTCGGCCTGGAGCGGCTCCAGACGGCGGACCTGACCCTCCCGCCCCAGGAAGCGGCCTCGCCGCTGACGGCCCTGCCGGCGGGGCCGCTCCCGCCGACCACGCCGGTGCACCTGCTGTCCCGGCGGGTGGAGCAGGCGGTGACCGGCGGCCGGGCGGTGCTGGCACTGGGCACCGGGGCGGCGCAGGCCGACCGGGCCCGGTTGCGGTCGGCGGGGCTGGCCACCGGCGCATCGCTGCTGGAGGGTCTGCTCGGGGCGGCGATGGACCAGCCGCGCGATGTCTTCGGCCGGGTGGTCACGGACGACCACAGGGCCTTCGCGGCCGCCTGGTCGGCGGCGGCCTGGTACGAGGAGGAGTTGGCCTCGGCACTCTGCGCGACCGCCTGGACCCTGGAGGTTCCCGGCAATCAGCCATAAGGAGAACTATTTGCACAAGCAGATATGCCGCGCCGAATGGCATACTTGAACGAAGCGGAACGTTCGAACGGTCGGTGGCCTGCCGGAGGGGGCCGGCCCCCGGGGCAGGACCCCGCAGGACTGCCGCACCACAGGACTGCCGCACCGCAGGACTGCCGCACCGGGGGGCTGCGGGCCGCAGCACCGTACGAGCACATGACCCGAGCAGGGAGACGCGAGCCATGGGGATCCAGGACGACGCCGCCGAGATCCGTGCCAGCGGCTGGCGCACGCTCGCCGCGCTGCACGGGCTGATCGACTCGGCCCTGGAGAAGGCGCTGCAGGCCGAGTACCGCCTCTCCGTGGTCGAGTACACGGTGCTGGAGGCGCTGTCGAGGCAGGACGGCTGGCACATGCGCATGCAGCAGCTGGCCCGCGCGGCGGCGCTGAGCAGCAGCGCCACCACCCGGTTGGTGAGCCGGCTGGAGGAACGCGGGCTGCTCTGCCGCTACCTGTGTGCGGACGACCGGCGCGGCATCTACACCGAGCTGACCGCGCAGGGCCGCGAACTGCTCGGGGCGGCGCGGCCGTTGCACGACGCGACGCTGGAGGCGACGCTCACCGGGGCCGCCGACGTCCCCGAACTGGCGCCGCTGGTCCGTGCCCTCCACGACCTGGAGCCGGCTTCCGCCGCCCCGTCCGGCGCCTGAGCGCGGCGCGGGGGAGCGGAACGCCCTGCTCCCCCGCGCCGCGCAGGTCTCAGCGCCGTGAGGTGAGCGCGTCCTCGTGGACCCGGTCGAGCAGGGCGAGCAGCAGTTCCTTGCTGGACGCGCGTTCCCGGACGTCGCAGAGCACGACCGGCACACCCGGGTCGAGGTCGAGCGCGCGCCGGACGTCGTCGGGGGTGCAGTCGCGCCGCCCGTGGAAGCAGTTGACACCGATGGCGAACGGGATGCCGCGCTGCTCGAAGAAGTCGACGGCGGCGAAGCTGGATTCCAGTCGGCGGGTGTCGGCCAGCACGATCGCGCCGAGCGCGCCGAGGGCGAGGTCGTCCCACATGAACCAGAACCGGAACTGTCCCGGGGTGCCGAACAGGTAGAGCACCAGGTCCTGCCGGACGGTGATCCGGCCGAAGTCCATCGCGACGGTGGTCGTCGACTTGCCCTGGACGCCGTCGAGGCTGTCGACCCCGATGCTGGCGCGGGTCATCCGTTCCTCGGTCTGGAGCGGTTCGATCTCGCTGACCGAGCCGACCATGGTGGTCTTGCCGACGCCGAAGCCGCCGGCCACGAGGATCTTGACCGCGCCCGGCACCAGGCTCTGGGTCGTCACGTCTGGTCTCCTGGAGGGGAACTGAGCGGAGGAGCGAAAAGTCGGAACAGCAGGGGAGCGGAGGGCGCCGGAACGGTCCCGACGCGTTGGGAGCGGCCCGAGCCGGTCAGAGCCGCCGGACACCCTCGATCACGGCCCGGATCAACGCGATGTCCGGTGCCTCGGCGAGCTGGACGGGTGCCCGGGTGAGGATCATCCTGGCTTCGGCGAGGTCGTCCAGTAAGACCTTGACCACGCTCACCGGGAGGTCCATGGTGGCCGCGATCTCGGCCACCGCCAGCGGGCGTTCGCGGCAGAGGTCGAGGATCGCGGCCGGTTCGGGCGTCAACCGGCTGGTGTCCGTGCGCGGGTCGGCGGTGACCACCAGGGTGATCAGCGCGAATCCGTCACGGACCGGTCCGGTACGCCCGTTGGTGATGGCGTAAGGGCGGACCAGATGGCCCGCGTCCTTGTCGAAGAACCAGGCCTCGTCGGCGTCGACGGTCACGCACCGCCACCCACGCCCGGCTGGCCGGCGTCGCTGCGCGGCGCCGCGGTGAGGTACTGGCCGACCTGCTTCACCAGCATGTTGATCTCGTAGGCCATGAGCCCGGCGTCGACCGCCTCGCTGGTGAGCACGGCGAGCCGGGCGCCCTGGCCGGCGGTCGTGACGAACAGGAACAGCTGGTCCATCTCGATCACGGTCTGCCGGACCCGCCCGCCGTTGAACCGGTGGCCGGCGCCGCGGGCGAGGCTCTGCAGACCGGAGGCCACCGCCGACAGGTGCTCGGCGTCGGCCCGGTCGAGGTCCTGGGAGAGCCCGATCAGCAGGCCGTCCTCGGAGAGGACGATGGCGTGCCGGGTCTCCGGGACCCGCGCCACCAGCTGGTCCAGCAGCCAGTTGAGGTCGCGCTGGGTATCGGTGTACTGCGTCATCACTGCTGTTCCTTAGCTGCGGAAGGTGCGGCCGGCGCTGACGGCGCGGCCGGCGCGTCCGCGTCGGGTGTCGTCGCACGGGCGGTGCGGGTGCCACGCTGGATGGCGGCCATGGTGGCCCGCGAGCGCTGCGGCGAGGGGTCGTCCGCGGCCGGTCCGAGGGATTCGGTTCCGCCGACGCCGACGCCGACGCCGACTCCGACGCCGTCGGCCCCGTCGGGAGCCGTCGGGCCGGTGCGGCCGTACGGCGCGGGGGCGGGGGCGCCGGGCCGTCCGTACGCGCCGAGGTGGCCGAACGCCGCGCCCGGCGCGTTGGCCTCGCGCAGCTGCTCGGCGAGGCTGGCGTTGCGGACCCGCTGCGGCAGCACGCGCGGGGTGCGCAGCTCACCGTCGGGGCCGTGCTCCGGCGCGGTCTCCTCGGCGCGCTGGTGCGTGGGCGTCGCTGCCGCCGCCGTGGCGGCCGCGAGCGCCGCGAGTGCGGTCGCCGCCGGCCCGTCACTGCCCGTCGACGGCTCCGGGGTCCCGGGCGCCGCCGCGGCCCCGTCCGGGCCGGGCTCGTCCCCGGGCTCGCCGTAGGGCCGGGGCATGGCCGGTCGGGCCACCACCACGGCGCCCGGCAGACCGGGGATCGACGAGCCCACCGGCAGACCGCCGTTGACCGTCGGGTCGTCCTCGTCGCGGGTGCCGCCCTGGGGGTAGCGTGCGAGCAGCTCGCCGATCACCACGCTGCCGTCGAACCGGTCCGCCGTACCGCCGAGCACTCCGGCGGGGTCGTCGGCGTAGGGCACCGGGTCCGCGGCGGGTACCGGAGCGAAAGCCTGGCCCGGAGCCGGAGCGAAGGCCGGAGCCGCGCCGAGGGCCGGTAGCCCGCCCGCCGCGGCCTCGATCGCGGCGGCCTCGCTCCCACCGCCCACTGCCTGCCCGGCCACCGCCCGGCCGACCGCGGGGTACTCGGTCCCCGCGTCGACGCCGGCACCCGCCGGACCCTGCGCCTGCGCGGGCCCCTGCCCGGGCCCCTGTTCCGCCCCCGGCCGGGGAGTGCCCAGCAGCCCGCCCAGGACGCCGGCGAGCGCGCCGGACAGCTCCTGGTCGATCTCGCCGAGCTCCGCGTCCGCGTCCGCCCCGCCGCCGGGCGGCAGGTCGGGCACGGGAGTCCGGGTGACCCGGGCGCCGGACGGCAGGCCTGGAAGGGCGGCCGGCTGTCCGGCCTGCTCCAGCAGCAGCGCGGGCACCAGCACCACGGCCCTGGTCCCGCCGTACGGGGAGGGCCGCAGGGTGACCTGGATGTCGTGCCGCGCGGCGAGCCGCGCGACCACGAACAGGCCGAGCCGCAGGTCGTCGCCGAGCGCGGAGACGTCCAGCTCGGGCGGGTTGGCCAGGTAGTCGTTGAGCCGCTCGTACTCGTCCTCGGCCATACCGAGACCGCGGTCCTCGACCTCCACCGCCAGGCCCTTGGGCACTTCCTGCGCGGAGACCTGCACCTGGGTGTAGGGCGGGGAGAAGGTGGTGCCGTTCTCGATCAGTTCGGCGACGAGGTGGATCACGTCGGCGACGGCCTGGCCGCTGAGCGAGGCCCGGGGCACGCCCTGGACGACGACGCGCGAGTAGTTCTCGGTCTCCGAGACGGCGCTGCGCAGGACGTTGACCATGGGGACGGCGTTGCGCCAGCGCCGGGCGGGCAGGGCGCCGCCCAGGATGACCAGGTTCTCGGCGTTGCGCCGCATCCGGGTGGCGAGGTGGTCGACCGCGAACAGTTCGCGCAGCAGCTCGGGTTCCTCGTGCTCGCGCTCCAGCGCGTCCAGCATGCTGATCTGGCGGTGGATCAGGATCTGGGTGCGCCGGGCGATGTTGAGGAAGACCTTCTTCGTCCCCTCGCGGCCCTGGGCCTGGTGGACGATCGCGGCGACGGCTGCCTGCCGGACGGCGGCGAGGCCGTCGGCGGTCTGCTGGACCTCGTCGCCGATCCGCCGGGACGGGGTCCAGGCGGGCGGGGTCGGGACCGATTCGCCGGCCTGGAGCCGGCCGACGACCTGCGGGATCTCGTGCTGCGCGAGGGACAGGGTCTCGGCGTGGAGGTCGGCGAGCCGGCCCGGGAGGGTGCGCGCGGCGCGCAGGCCGCGGACCAGGCTCCAGAGCAGGACGGCGGCGACCACCGCGGTGCCGCCGTAGACGGCGGTGCGCTCCCCGGCGTCGCGCAGCAGGTAGGCGGCGTAGCCCCAGGCGGCGGCGAGGCCGAGGCAGGGGACCACCGCGAGGGCGAGGAGCGAGCTGCGGAGGGAGCCGGACCGGCCGGCGCGGTGGCCCGTCCGGGGGGCCGATATGCCTGGCATCTGATTCCTTGTAGCAGGGCCGAACGGCGGTTGTCCGTGTGCGGTCCGACCGCGGTCGCGGGGCGCCACGGCCGGCGGTGCCCGGAGGGTTGCCGGAGGTGGTGACGTGTGGTCACCGTCCGGACGGATGCTGCACGGCCGCCGACTGCAGGCACGCTACCAGCCTCAGGTGCCCTCTGGGCAACATCAACTGACGATATGTGAACGGGCGATGACGGGGAGGCGGGGCCGCCCGGGGTGGACACCGGGGGTCGTCGCGGCAGGTCGGAGGAGGTGCGGGACGGGCCTGACGGCTTTCCGGGGGCCGGGGTTCGGCCCCCGGAAAGCCGTCAGGGACGTGTCAAGAGCAAGGGTTCCACGGGACGCCGCCCGACGTCGGAGCGACCGGGAAGCACCGGGAGGACCGCCGCCGGAGCGCTGCCGCAGCGCCGGGGAATCGCTGGGGAACCGCCGGGGAACGGCCGGGGGATCAACGGGGGAACCGGGGGAGAACGACGGAGAGACCCGTGGGGAGGTCCCGGCGCCGCCCGGTTCAGCCCGCCAGCGGCATCCGCAGCACGGACGCCGACGCACCCTGCGCCTGCGCCTCCGTCTCCGCCCGGTTCTCGCGCTCGGCCAGCTCGGTCCACGCCCAGCTGGCCAGATCGGAGAGTTCGGCCGACCACTGCTTCCCGTAGGTGCCCGAGGCCACCTGGCCGAGCCGCAGCCGCTGGACGTCCGAGGTGCCGGCCGGCGGGTAGACGTGGGTGGCGTCGCGCAGGTAGCGCTCGATGTGGAAGTCGGCGTGCAGGCCGCGGGCGGCGTGGATCTCCATCGCGTTGCGCGCCGAGTCCAGCGTGTACTCGGTGTTGATCAGCTTGGCGTTCATCAGCTCGGCGTCGCACGGCCGGCCGTGGTCCAGCAGGTGCGAGGCGTGGTACGCGGCGAGCTTGGCGGTCATCAGCCGGGACTGCATCTCGCCCAGCTTGAGCGCGATGTTCGGCAGTTGGGACAGCGGCTTGCCGTACATGATGCGCTCCTCGGCGAACCGCGCGGTGTCCTCGACGATCGCCCGGTGGATGCCGAGCGCGACCGCCGCCAGGTTCAGCCGCCCGTAGAGGGTCGAGGACGAGTAGGCCACGTCCAGGCCCTGGCTCTCCAGGCCGAGCCGGTTGGAGACCGGGATCCGGCAGTCCTCGAAGACGAGTTCGCCGAAACTGAAGCCGTGCAGACCGCTCTGCGAGCCCAGCTCGCCGGTGCGGAAGCCCGGACGGTCGCTCTCCACCAGGAACGCGGACAGCCCCTTGCTGCCCTCGCCGGTGCGGAGCACCACGCCGTGCACGTCGCCGATGTGCGAGTTGCCCACGAACCACTTGCGGCCGTTGAGCACGTACTCGTCGCCCTCGCGCCGGGCGGTGCCGCTCATGCCGAGCACATGGCCGCCGGACTCCGGTTCGGTGACGGCGATCGTGGGCAGCGCCGTCCCGTTGGCGAACCTGGGCAGCCAGTGGCGGCGCTGGGAGTCGCTGCCGAAGTGGATGACCTTGGCGACACCGAGCTGCGAGGCCTGCGCGATCGCCCCCATCGCGCCGCTGACGCGTGAGAGTTCCTCGACGATCACGGTTTTGGCCAGGTGACCCAGCCCCAGTCCGCCGAATTCCCGCGGGATGGTGACGCCGATCCAGCCACGGCGGGCGATCTCCCGCGCGAGCTCGAATTCGACCTGGCGCTCGGCCTCCATTCTGGCCACCTGAGGGCGTACTTCCTTCTCCGCGAACTCGCGTACCTCCGCTCGGAGGCTCTCGTGTCGCTCGTCGGTGAAGTAGTCCATCGCCATGCCAGGTCCTCTCGGTTCGGGTGGTTCGGTGGATGTGCCTCCGTCCGTGCAGCCGATCCGCTTCGGCCGCCGAGGGGTGGGGGAGTGACGGTGGCGGCCGGTTGCCCCTGAGTTGCAGCCGGTGCGTGCGGATGTGCCGGCGGTGGCCCACGCTGCCCTTGGGGACCGCCGTTTTTCGGCAGGGCTCATTGTCATATGTGCGTCGGAAGCGCTCTACAGTGGATCTTGGATTGGCGCGATTCGGGCCGTTCGCGGACAGTCGGGGATTAGAGGGACGCGAGGCGGGGAAGTGACCTGTCCCGCTTTTGGGATCCAGGGTTTCCGTCGGGTCCCGTTCCGGTTGTCCGCCGCTTCCCGTGCCCGTTGCCCGGCGGTTCCCGATCCGTTCCCGCCCGGCGGCCCGCCGGTCCGTCCGCCGCCGCCCGCCGGTGGGCCGCCCGCCGCCTCGCCGCCGACATGCGGCTTTGACTGAGCATCAGCAGTGAGTAAGGGGAGGGGTCGGGAGCGCGTAAGGCGCCGCATGTCTGATTACATGTGCGCCATGACTGATGTGATGAGCACTCAAGGCCAGTTCCCGGGTGCCGCCGGCGAGTCCGAGAGGGCCCGCAGGCTGCGCAGCCTGGGACTCAACGAGCCCACCGCGGACGAGGCCTTCGACCGCTTCGCCCACCTGGCCGCCAGCATCACCCGCGCCCCCATCGCGATGGTCAACTTCATCAACGACGAGCGCCAGATGTTCCGGGGGCTCTACATCCCGCCAAACTCCACCGACGCGGTGGCCGAAGAAGGCTCCTCGTGGGCCGATCGCGGCATCGCCTTCGACCTTCCGACCCGGGAGATGCCGCTGAGTCACGGCTTCTGCCCCCACGTCGTCGCGCAGCGTTCCCCCCTCGCGCTCGACGACATCCTCGCCTACCCCCGGTTCGCGGGGAACCCGGTCGTCGACGAACTGGGTGTCCGGGCCTACCTCGGCGCCCCGCTCGTCGACGACACCAACACCGTCATCGGCACCGTCTGCGTGCTCGACCGCGAACCCCGCCAGTGGGGCCGCGAGCGGCTCCGCGACATCCAGCACCTCGCCGAGGCGCTGCTCTCCGAGATCCGCCTGCGCGACAACCTGCTCGCCCAGCAGCAGGAGATGTTCGCGGCCTTCGACGGCTCGCCGTTCCCGATCATGCTCACCGACGGGCCCGGCCAGGAGATCCGCTACGCCAACGCCCAGCACGCCGACACCTTCGGCGCCCCGGCGGCGTACGGCGCCGTCGGCCTGGCCTACCCCCAGCTCGGCGCCGCCGGTCTCCAGCAGGCTGTCTCCGAGGCCTACCACACCGGCCGCGCCACCGTCCTCAACGAGGTGCGGGTCCAGTCCCTGCGCCCCGAGGCCCAGCGCGGGCAGCAGATCTTCAGCTTCACCTGCACCCCGCTGCGCACCGCCCGCACCGGCCAGGTCACCGGCGTGCTGACGGTCGGCATGGACGTCACCGCGCAGTCCCGCACCGAGGAGGAACTCGGCACCCTCGCGGCCCTCCTGGTGGACCGCCTTCAGCAGAACGGCACCGCCCCGGTCGGCCGCCCCGGCCTCGGAGCGGGGGAGACCGGCCTCGTCCTGCCGGGCTGATCACCACCGGCCCGGCCGTCGGACCGCGTGCGGGTCACCCCCCGGACCGCGCACGCACCACCGGAGTTCCGTACGGCGCAGCACCGGCCGCCACCGCGGCGGCACCGCGCCCCGACCATGTCCAGACAGCCAGACAGCCAGACAGCCAGACAGCCAGACAGTCCGACCGCCGCACCGACCACCGAGCACCCATCGTCAAGCACCGACCACCGAGCGCCGACCACCACGCACCGGCCAGGTCCCGGACGCGCCCCGACCGCGCGTCGTGGCGGGACCGCGGCGCCGGCCGTCCGCGACGGCGAGCCGTCCCACCGTGGCGGGGCGCCTCTCACCCCCGAGGAGAGGCTCCCCGCCGCGCTGCTGTCCGGGTGAACCGCCCGCCGCCGTCCCGCCGGACCGGCCCCCGCGGCCGCCGCCGGTGGTAGGCATGGGCCGCATGCAGTGGTTCGCCGCCCCCGAGTACTGGCTCAGCAGACTGCTCGTGCAACGGATGCTGGCCGCCCTCTACCTGATCGCGTTCCTGGCCGCCGCCCGGCAGTTCCGCGCGCTGATCGGCAGCCGCGGCATGCTCCCCGTCCCCCGGTTCACCGCCCGGGTCCCGTTCCGGCAGGCGCCCGGACTCTTCCACCTCCACTACAGCGACCGCTTCTTCGCCGCCGCGGCCCTGACCGGCGCGGCGCTCTCCGCCGCCCTCCTCGGCGGCCTCGGGGACGCCGTCCCGCTCGGGGTGTCGATGCTCTGCTGGGCGGTGCTGTGGGTCCTCTACCTGTCGATCGTCAATGTCGGGCAGACCTGGTACTCGTTCGGATGGGAATCGTTGCTGCTCGAAGCGGGCTTCCTGGCCGCCTTCCTCGGCAACGCCGACACCGCACCGCCCGTCCCCGTCCTGTGGCTGCTGCGGTGGCTGGTCTTCCGGGTCGAGTTCGGCGCCGGACTGATCAAACTGCGCGGCGACAGCTGCTGGCGCGATCTGACCTGCCTGCGCTACCACCACGAGACCCAGCCGATGCCCGGTCCGCTCAGCTGGTTCTTCCACCACCTGCCCGGGCCGCTGCACCGCGTCGAGGCGGCCGCCAACCACCTGACCCAACTCCTCGTCCCGGTCTGCCTGCTCCTCCCGCAGCCCGTGGCGACCTTCGGCGCCTGCGTCGTCGTCGCCACCCAGCTCTGGCTGGTCGCCTCCGGCAACTTCGCCTGGCTCAACTGGCTCACCGTCGCGCTCGCCCTCGCCGCCGTCGACCCGGCCCGCCTCGGCCTGCCGGTCCACCCGCGCGCCTACCCCGCCGCCCCGGTCTGGTTCGAGGCCCTGGCACTGGCACTCACCGCCGCCGTGCTCGTCCTGAGCTACTGGCCGGTCCGCAACATGGTCTCGCCCCGGCAGGTCATGAACCGTTCCTTCAACCGCCTCCATCTGGTCAACACGTACGGCGCGTTCGGCAGCGTCGGCCGCGTCCGGCAGGAGGTCGTGCTCGAAGGGACGGACGAGGCGGTGGTCACCCGGCACACCGTGTGGAAGGAGTACGGGTTCAAGGGCAAACCCGGCGACGTCCGCCGCCGCCCCCGCCAGTACGCCCCCTACCACCTGCGGCTGGACTGGCTGATGTGGTTCGCCGCGATCTCCACCGGGTACGCCCGGCCGTGGTTCCTGCCGTTCGTCGCCCGGCTGCTCGTCAACGACCGGGACACCCTGCGCCTGCTCCGGCACAACCCGTTCCCGGACACCCCGCCGACCCACGTCCGGGCGACCCTCCACCGCTACCGGTTCACCGATTGGCGCGAACTGCGGCAGACCCGCGCCTGGTGGCACCGGACACCGCTGACCGAGTACCTCGCGCCGGTCGACCTCGCCGCCCTCGCCCGCGCGGGACACCATCCGCCACCGGCCCCGGGCACGGCCGGGGCGGACGGTACGGACCCGGACGGCCGTTCCCGGCGTGCCCCGAACGGGCGATGACCGGATGACGGCCGGTGACGCCGACCACCCGACCGGCCCTCCCCGGTGGCGCCCGGCCGGGCGCCGTGGCACGCCACACCGCCCCGAGGGGCGGTGGGTGCGTGCATGGCTCGAACGGGCACCCGTATTCTTGGCCTCCGACCGGCAGCCCTACCGCGCGCCCCCTCAGCCCCATCCGCCGGGGCCGCACCGCGCACCCGGACCGCCGCCCCCTCGCCGCCAGCCCACGCCCCCGCCGCAGCCGCCCAGAACCGGACCTCACATGACAGTGCTTCACTCCCGCAACGCCGACGCGGCCGACGCAGCCGGCTCCGCAGACGTCAAGGACACCACGGCCACGGACACCGCGGCCGCCGCGACCACCACCGACACCGACCTCCGCGAGGAACTCGGCCGCTACGCCGAACTCGGTGCCTTCACCCTGACCGCCGACACGCATCCCTGGTACGCGGCCCTGGACACCGTCGCCACCCCCGAGGACGCCCGCGCCGCGTCGACCGTCCTCGCCGAGCTGCGCGGACACGACCTCCAGCAGGTCTGGGACGACGTCACCGCGCTCGCCGCCGACGTGCGGATCGACGCGCCGGACACCGTCGGCAAGACCGCCGTGCTCGTCGAGATGCTCCAGCTCCTGCGCCGCACCTCGACCGTGCTCGCCCCCGCCGCGTACGAGGCCGACCTCGACTCGCTGATCGCGGCCACCGCCGAGCGGACGTGGCGGCGCGAGCAGGGCGTCAAGCTGTCCTGGCTGCGGGGCCGGTCGCTGCGCAAGCAGGCCGCCGCCCTCGCCGTCACCAGCGGCCGCCCCCGCGGCCAGGACCTGCACGAGGCACTCGCCTCCGCCGCGGTCGAGCGCCGGGCCTGGGCCGCCCTCGCGCCGGCCGGCACCCTGCCCACCGCGCCGTCGGACGCCGCCCTCGCCCACCGCACGGCGCAGGCCTTCGAGGCGATCAACACCGGAGTGCGGGAGCTCGCCCGCCTGCTGCCCGGCCAGGACCTGGACGCGCTGTCCTTCCCGGACCTCGTCGACCTGGTCGACCGCCTCGCCGCCGACGAGGGCACCCTCTACCGCTTGCCCACCGTCAACGGGCTGCGCGGCACCCTGGAGGAGGCAGGGCTCGGCGAGCTCCTCACCGAGCTCGCCGCCGCCCGCGCGGACCGCCGCGCCGCCGAGGCCGCCTACGCCGCCCGCCAGGCGCTCGCGGGCGGGCAGCGCGACGGTCTGGTGCCGCCGGTCGAGGAGGCCGCCGATGCGGCGGCCGACACGACGGCCGGGACGACGGCCGATGTGACGGGTACGGAGGAGACCGGGGCGGCCGCCGAGGTGGGCACCGAGGCGGACACCGAGACGCCGGAGGTCGAGGCCGAGGTCGAGGCCGTCACCGCCGAGCCCGTGGCCGAGGCGGACAGCCCGGAGGCCCCGGTCGAGGAGCAGCCGCTCGTCGTCGCCCTCCCGGCCCCCTCGCCCGCCGCCGACGATCTCCTCGGCGCCACCCCCGCCCCGCCGGTCCAGCCCTCCGCCCCCGAGGTGGAGGCCATCGCCCCCGCCGAGGTCGAGGCTGTGGCCGAGGTCGTGACCGAGGCGGAGCCGGTGGTCGAGCCGGAGCCCGCAGTCGAGGCCGCAGTCGAGGCCGCGCCGGAGGTCGAGGCAGTCGTCGTCGAGCCCGTGGTCGAGGCCACCGCGCCGGAGATCGAGGCCGAGGCCGAGCCGAGCACGGTGGAAGAGGCCCCTGAGCCGATCGCCGAGCCCGAGCCCGTGGTCGAGGCCGTCACCGGGGCCACGGTCGAGGTCGAGGAGGAGCCCGTCCTGGAGGCTCCCGCCGAGATCGAGCCGGTGGCCGAGGCCCCGGTCGACGCCGAGCCGACCGTCGCTGAGCCGACCGCCACTACCGAGGCCGTGGACGAGGCTCCGGTCGCGGAGGTCGCGGAGGTCGCGGAGGTCGCGGAGGTCGCGGAGGTCGCGGAGGTCGCGGAGGTCGCGGAGGTCGCGGAGGTCGCGGAGGTCGCGCCGACCGTCGAGCCCGAGGTCGAGCCCGAGGTCGAGCCGGAGGCGGAGGTCGTTGCCGAGGTGCCCGCGCCCGCCGAGGCCCAGACCGAGGTCCAGGCCGAGGCCGAGGTTCAGACCGAGACTGTCGAGGCAGTCGTCTCCGAGGTTGTCGCCGTCGAGAGCGAGCCCGTCGTCGAGGCCGAGCCGGTTGCGGAGGCGCCGGCCGTTGTCGTCGAGGAGCCTGCTGCCGAGACCGAGACCGAGACCGAGACCGAGACCGAGACTGTCGAGGCAGTCGTCTCCGAGGTTGTCGCCGTCGAGAGCGAGCCCGTCGTCGAGGCCGAGCCGGTTGCGGAGGCACCGGCCGTCGTCGTCGAGGAGCCTGCTGCCGAGACCGCAGCGGCCGTGCCCCCGGCGAAGCCGGAGTTCACGCCGGGCCGACCGGTGACCGCGTACTCGGCGGAGGAACTGCTCGCGGTCGTGCGCTGGATCGACGCGGACGGCGTCGCGCGCAGTGACGAGGAGCTGCTCCGTGCGGCGATGAAGGAGCTGGGCTTCGCCCGACTGGGCCCGCGCATCAAGGAGGCGCTGGGCGCCGCCGTGACCGCCGCCCGAGCCTGACGCCCGGACGACGACGGCCCGGGTGGGCGCGGGGCACCGACCGCGACCGCCCGGGCCGTCGTGCTGCCCGAAGCGGCAAAAGGCCCCGGAAAACCAGTTGTCGAATAGACGTTCGAGATCGAGACTCGGCACATCCGCCGGAACCTCCCGACGGACCGTCCGGACGCCGCACGGCCGGACCCGCCTCGACCGACCGGAGTCCGCTCGTGCTGGACGTCCTGCGCCCCCGTGCCCTTGCTCCGGGGGACCTCGTCGCGGTAGCGGCGCCCGCCGGACCGCTGGAGGGTGACGCCCTGCCATTGCTGGACCGGGGTGTCGGGACTCTCACGGCGATGGGGTTCCGGGTCCGCCGCGCACCGCTCACGGAGCCCGGGCGCCGCCGCTGGTGGGCGGCCGGTGCGCCGGAGGAACAGGCCGAGGAGTTCAACCGGTTGCTGCGGGACCGGGAGGTCCGGGCGATCGTCGCGCACACCGGTGGGCAGGCGGTGGCCGGCTGGCTGGACCGACTGGACTTCGACGCCGTCCGCGCCGATCCCAAGCCGGTACTGGGATGCAGCGACGTGTCCCTGCTCCTGCTCGCACTGCATGCCAGGACCGGTCTCGTCGGTCTGCACGGCGACATGGCCACCTACGGGCTCGGCGGCTCCTGGCACGCCGGACCCTCCGGGGGCAGCGCCGAGCTCCTGGCCGACCTGTACCGCCGCGTTCTCACCGACCCCGCGCCGCTGGGCCCGCTCCCCGGGCTCCGGCTGCCGCCCGGAGGCCGGGAGTGCTGGCGGCCCGGCCGGGCCGGCGGGCCGCTGATCGGCGGTCTGCTCGGCCGGCTGACCGCGCTCCAGGCGACGCCGTTGGCGCTTCCGGTCGAACGCTTCGACGGTGCGGTGCTGTTCTGGGAGGAGGTGGACCGTCCGCTGTCGGCGGTCTGGCAGGACCTGCACCTGCTCCGGCTGGCAGGAGTGCTCGACCGGATCTCGGCGATGGTGGTCGGGGTGCCGCTCCGGGTCACCGCCGCGGGCTGCGGGGAGGGGGTCCCGGCGCCGTCGCTGCGCGAGGTCGTGCTCGACGTGCTCGGTGCCCGGCCGATCCCGGTGCTCGGCGGGGTGGAACTCGGCCACGCCGGTCCCAATCCGCCGTTGCCGCTCGGTGTCCGGGCGACCGTCGACGCCACCGCCCGGACCCTCACCCTGGACGAGGCGGCCGTCACCCTGTCCTGACCCTCCGGCTGCTCCGCCCCTTGAGCGGGGGACCGGTTACCCGGGGGACGGGTTACCCGGGGACCGGCCGGGGAGCGCGCGTGCCAGCTGCTCCGCCAGGACCGCCGGAGCCTCCACCAGGGACGGCCCGTACCAGGTGAGGTGGCGTCCGCTCACCAGTGCGGCGGGGACGCCCGGGAAGGCCTCCGGGCCGTCCTCGGCGGTGAACCGGTAGGGCTCGTCGGGCAGGACGACCAGGTCGGGGCGGCCGGCGAGCAGTTCCGGCAGCGGGACGGCGGGGTAGCGCTCCGGCCGGGCCGGGTCCTCGGCGTGCGGGAGGAGCAGACCGAGGCGGCGCAGCAGGTCGCCGGCGAAGGTGTCGTGGCCCAGCACCATCCACGGGCGGCGCCAGATCGGCACGACCGCCCGGCGGGCCGGGCCCGGCAGCGGCCGGACGTCGGCCCAGGCGGCCTCGGCGGCGTCCAGCCAGGCGGGGCGGGGCAGGCCGCAGCCGACGGTGAGCAGCCGGTCCAGGGAGTGGAACGCCTGGTCGAGGGTGCGGATGTCGGTGACCCAGACCGGCAGTCCGGCCGCCCGCAGCGCGTCGAGGTCGGGCCGGCGGTTCTCCTCGTCGTTGGCGATCACGAGGTCCGGCGCGAGCGCGACGATCCGGGCCGGGTCGGGGTTCTTGGTGCCGCCGATCCGGGGGACGGCCAGGTCGGCGGGGTGGCTGCACCAGTCGGTGACTCCGGCCAGCAGTTCGGGCGCGGTGGCGGCCACGGCCTCGGTGAGCGAGGGCACCAGCGACACCACCCGCCGCACCACCCCGGCCTCGCCGCCCGCCCCTGCCCCTGCCCCGGGAAGCGGCACGACCAGCCCGAGATCGTCGACCACCGGACGACCTCCCGTACCGTCCCCCGCCGTACCGTCCCCCGCCGCACCGTGCCCCGCCGTACCGTGCCCCGGCGCACCGCCCCCCGGCGTCCCGTCCGTCGAATGGAAACTCACTGCGCAACCCTAACCGCCCCGCCGGTGGCCGGGAGGGCAAAGTTCCGGGAACCGTCCGGGCACAGCGGCCGACTACTGGTCCGGGTTCACAGGACGAACCCGAGCACGACCATTGACCAGGAGAGTTACTGATGCGCCCTCGCGTCTTCTGCGGTATCGCGGCAGCCGTCGCCCTGTTCGCCACGGGCTGTTCCAGCGGCGGTGACGGGAGCGGCGACACCACGAACGGCGGCGGGAGCCCACAGGCGTCCGCCGCCGGCGCGTTTCCGGTGAAGGTGGCCGACTGCGCGGGCAAGGAGACGACGGTCGCCCGGGCACCGCAGAAGATCGTCACCACCGACGCCGCCGGTCTGGAGATGCTGCTCCAGCTGGGGGTCGGTGACCGGGTCATCGGGACGGGGTTCCCGCCCGGGAAGGGCAGCCTGCCGGCGGCCGTGGCCGAGCAGGGCGCCAAGGTGCCGGTGCTCGGTGACACCCTGATCCCCAAGGAGAAGCTGCTGGGCTCCGGCGCGGACCTCTACGTGGACACCTTCGGACCGATGCCGATGATGGGCGCCGCGGGTGCCGGGCCGACCGAGGAGGAGCTGAAGGCGGTCGGCATGCAGCACGTGCTGCTGCTCTCCACGGCCTGCGCGACCGGTCCGAAGGCCGCCGCCGGGCCGCGCACCGACCTGGCCGGGGTGGCGGAGGATGTGCGCCGCCTGGGCGCGGTCACCGGGACGGCCGCCCGGGCCGGAGAACTGGTCGCCGCGATGGACCAGCAGATCAATGAGGTCAAGAACGCCACCGCGGGCGTACCGGAGGCGCAGCGTCCCGGGTACTTCCTCTTCGACTTCGACGCCGGTACAAAGCAACCGATGGCCGTCTGCGGCAAGCAGATCGCCAACGCGGTGATCACCCTGGCCGGCGCGCGCAACGTGTTCTCCGACTGCGACGCCGACTTCCGGCCCGTCTCCTGGGAGGACGTGGTGGCGAAGAACCCGGACTGGATCCAGCTCGCCGTGCGCAACCGGGGCAGCGCGGACGCCGACCGCAAGGCCTTCGACGAGGCCGAGGCGTTCCTCAAGGGCTTCCCGGCGACGCAGGGGCTCAAGGCCGTGCAGGAGGGGCACTTCCTGCGGATCGGCTCCGAGGTCACCACGATCGCCGGGATCCGCAACGCCGACACCGTGCGGCAGATCGCCGCGACCGTCCACCCGACGCTCGTCAAGAACGGGCAGTAGGCCGTGGCCCGCGCCGCCACCACCACCCACGCCACGGAGGCCGTGCCCGGCCCCGGCGCCGACCCGGCCGCCCCCGGGCCGCGGCCCCGGCGCCGGGCCCGGGCGCTGCGCCCCGGGCCGCTGGCCGCGCTGCTGACCGCCGCGCTGCTCGTCGCGCTGACCGCCGCCGTCTCGCTCGGCTCGGTGGACATCCCGCCCGGCGAGGTGTGGTCGGTGGTCGGCCGGCGGCTCACCGGGCAGCACCCGGCGCCCGGCACCCGCGACCTCATCGTCTGGCAGCTGCGCGTCCCGCGCGCGCTGCTGGCGGCGGCGGTCGGGGCCGGGCTCGGTCTGGTCGGCACGGCGGTGCAGGCCCTGGTCCGCAACCCGCTCGCCGACCCCTACCTGCTCGGCATCTCCTCGGGGGCCTCGCTCGGAGCGGTCGGCGTGATCGTGCTCGGCACCGGCCTGGGCCTGTCGCTGTCCGTCGGCGGGATCGCCGGACTGACCGTCTCGGTGGCGGCCTTCCTCGGCGCGCTCGCCGCGTTCTCCCTGGTGTGGCTGCTGGCCCGGCGCGGCGGCGGCTTCTCCCCGCTGCGCCTGGTGCTGGCCGGTATCGGCATCGGCCAGTTCCTCACCGGCCTGACCAGCTACCTCGTGCTCCAGACCGGCGACGAGCAGCAGACCAGGGGCGTGCTGTTCTGGCTGATGGGCAGTCTCAGCGGCGCCACCTGGGGACAGCTCGCCGTCCCTGCCGCCGCCGTGGCCCTGGGGCTGGTGCTGCTCCAGGGCCGCGCCCGGGGGCTGAACGCGATGCTGATGGGCGACGAGACGGCGGCGGGCCTCGGGGTCGACGTGGCCCGGCTGCGCCGTGAGATCTTCGCCGTGACCAGTGTGCTCACCGGGGTGCTGGTCGCCGTCTCCGGTGCGATCGGCTTCGTCGGCCTGATGGTGCCGCACGTGTGCCGGCTGCTGGTCGGGGGCGACCACCGGCGGCTGCTGCCGCTGTCGGCCCTGACCGGCGCCGTCCTGCTGGTCGTCGTCGACCTGATCGCCCGGGTCGCGCTCGACGGCCAGGAGGTGCCGATCGGCGTGGTCACCGCGTTGCTCGGGGCGCCCACCCTGCTCTACCTGCTGGACCGACGACTGGAGCGGAATTGAGAATCGCCGTCGAAGACCTGAGCGTCTCCCTCGCCGGGCGGACCGTGGTGGCCGGTGTCCACCTGGTCGCCAAGGAGGGCGAGATCGCCGGCCTGGTCGGTCCCAACGGCAGCGGCAAGTCCAGTCTGCTGCGCACCGTCTACCGGCATCTGCGGCCGAGCGCCGGGCGGGTGCTGCTGGCCGGGCGGGAGCTGTCCGAGCTGAGTCCGGCGCAGTCGGCCCGGCACATCGGGGCGCTGCCGCAGGAGCGCGGCGGCGACTTCGAGCTGACCGTGCGCGAGGTGGTCGCGATGGGCCGGACCCCGTACAAGCGGGCGTTCGCGAAGGACGACGCCGAGGACCACCGGCTGGTGGCCGAGGCGCTGACCCGGGTCGGCATGGCGCACGCGCCGGACCGGGGGTTCGCCCAGCTCTCCGGCGGGGAGCGGCAACGGGTGCTGCTGGCACGGGCGCTGGCGCAGCAGCCGGACGTCCTGGTGCTGGACGAACCGACCAATCACCTGGACGTCCGGCACCAGGTGGAGCTGCTGGCGCTGCTGCGGGAGCAGCGCCGCACGACGCTGGTCGCGCTGCACGACCTGAACGCGGCGGCCTCGGTGTGCGACCGGCTGCACGTGCTGCACCGGGGCACGCTGGTCGCCTCCGGGGAGCCCAGGGAGGTGCTGACCGCCGAGCTGCTCGCCGAGGTGTTCGGGGTGCGGGCGGCGGTGATCGAACATCCGCTCACGGGGGACCCGTTGATCGCGTTCGACCACCGCGCGCCGGTCGGCGCGCCGGACCCGGGGGTGCCGGGTCCGGTCGCGCCGCCGTCGGGCAGGGGGGTGGGGGGTGCCGCGGGTACGAGGGCAGGCGTGATCGCCCCGCCCCCGGTGAAGCCGGTTGTCACCGGAGTCACCGTCCCGACCGCTCTCCCCACCCCGGTCTCCGTCGAACGTCAGGAGGTCTCGTAGTGGCTCGGGCGGCCGTTGCGCTCGACCAGCCGGCCGACCTTCGCCGCCTCCTCGCTGCGGATCAGCTCCCATTCGCCGTCCGGGCGGTGGAGCACCGAGGAGTGCCACGGGGTCATCCACATGTCCGTGTGCTCCAGCAGCCGGATGCCGAACTTCAGCACGCCGACCTTCTGCGGGTGGATGGAGAGCCGGAACGAGCGGGGGTGCTGCTCGGCGATCAGGTCGCCCCAGGCGCGGCTGCGCTGGATCACGCCGTAGGCGCGCTGACGGCAGTCCTTCTGGAGGGCGGACTTGGTGCCGGTCCAGCCGAAGGTGTCCTCGGTGAGGAAGCGGGTGATGCCGCGGTAGAGCTTGGCGGTCTCCTCGTCGGTCAGCACCTGCTCGCGCAGTTCCTCCTTGGTCGGCGCGTACTTGGCGTGCACCCGGGCGCGCTTCTCGTCGAAGGGCAGGTCGCCGAGCACGGCCCGCAGGTCGAAGGTGTCGAGATTGGTCAGGCCCTCGCGCTCGATGAGCGCGGACAACTCGTCGGAGTACTGGTCGATGTGGTCGTCGGGGACGTGGATGAGGTCGCCGAAGATGTGGCCGTCCGAGCAGATCAGGATCTTGGCGCCGGGCTCGTAGATCTTGCCGATCTCCTCGGCGAGCCGGTTGAGGAAGGTGAGCGACAGCCGCTCGCCCTCGTCGGGCAGGTGGCTGAGCACCTTGGCGAGGTTGGGCGACTTGCAGGGGAAGCCGGGCAGGGTGAACAGGATCTGGTCCCCGGCGGTGATGAAGTCCGCCAACTGCTCCAGCTGGAGCGGGAAGTCGGCGGGGGTGGCCTCGGCGTCCGGATCGGACGCGCGGCGGTGCGGGAGCAGCAGGTCGAGGATCTCGGCGGAGAGCCGGGCCACGGTCTGCTGGTCCGGGACGGTGTGGGCGGTGCCGGTGCTCTCGTTGCTGTCGGCCTGGGAGTCACTGGTGACGGTGGTGCCGGCGGGCGGCATGGTTGTCCTCCACGGAACGGTGTACGGGCTTCGGGCAGGCGGAGCCACGCCCCGGCGGCGGTCGCCGGGACGCTGTGGTGGTGCGGGGAGACGCGTCGTTGCGTCCTCGGGGCGGTCAGTGCCGCCGGTCGTAGGCGACCGGGAGCCGGTTCACTCCACGGGCGAGGACGGCGGGCACCCAGGCGAGCGAGTCGATCCGCTCTCCCTCGGCGACGGACGGGCGCAGCCCGGGCAGCCGGGTGAGCAGGGTGCCGATGGCGATCTGGAGTTCGGCGCGGGCCAGGGCGGCACCGGGGCAGAAGTGGATGCCGTGGCCGAAGGCCAGATGGGCGTTGGGGGAGCGGTCGAAGTCCAGGACGTCGGTGTCCGGGAACTGCTCCTCGTCGCGGTTGGCGGCGCCGAGCGAGACGATCACCGAGTCCCCGGCCGGCACGGTGGTGCCGTGCAGGTCACTGTCGGCCCCGAAGAACCGCCAGGTGGTGAGCTCGAACGCGCCGTCGTAGCGGAGGAGTTCCTCGATCGCCCGGGTGAGCAGGCCCGGCTCGGCGCCGGGCGCGTCGGGGTCGAGGCTCGCCCGCAGCCGGTCGAGCTGCTCCGGGTGGCGCAGCAGGGTGATCAGCATGGTGGTGATCTGGTTGGTGACCGGCTCCTGGCCGGCGACCAGCAGCTGGAACACCATGGAGTCGAGCTCCTCGGGGCTCAACTCGCCGGCGTCGCAGGCGGCGACGAGCCGGCCGAGCAGGTCCACGTCGGGCCCGGCGGGGTCGTAGGTGGCACGCTTGTGGGCGACCACGTCGGCGATGTAGCCCTGGAGGCCGTGCAGCCGGCCCTCGTACGCCGGTCGGCCCGGGTCCTGCGGGCCGACCGGTTGCACCACCTTGCCCCAGTCGCGGTCGAAGCGCACCGCGAGCTCCTGGGGCAGGCCGATCACGGCCGCCAGCACCCGGAACGGGTAGTGGGCCGCGAAGCCCTCGACCAGGTCGGTGCCGCCGGCCGGGGCGGTCGGCGGGAGTTCGTCGACCAGGGCGTCGGCCAGCTCCTGGATGCGCGGGCGCAGCGACTCCACCCGGCGCGGCGCGAAGGCGTCCAGGACGAGCTTGCGCATCGTCGTGTGCTTCGGCGGGTCCTGGTGCAGCAGGTGCACCTGGAGCTGGGAGTGCTGCGGCTCCGGCATGATCGAGGCGAGCTTGCGCCAGTCCTCGTTGCCCAGTGAGTGGTTCTTGCCGAGCCTGGGGTCGTTGAGCGCCGCGTGGGCCGCCTTGTAGCCGGTGACCAGCCAGGCGCCGACGCCGCTCGGGAAGGTCACCCGGTGGACGGGGCCCGCGGCCCGCATCTGCCGGTACAGCGGGTACGGGTCGCTCTTGTACTCCGGTCCGAACAGCGGCACCGGATCTGGAAGTTCGTCGTACCCGAACGGGCAGCGTGCCCCGTCGGGCGTCTCGCCCGCCGCGGTCGGGTCGTGGACGGTGTCGGTCATTGCGGTTGTTCCTCCGGTAAGGATCTGCCGTGCGTTGGGAGAGGTGTGACGGTGGGTCACACGCGGCTGCGGATCGTCCGGTCGGTTCCGGTGGTGCTCCCGCCGCCGGTGCTGCCGCCGGGTGCGGCGTCCTTGGTGCGGTTGTTGCGGTGGTGCAGGGTCAGGAGGCCGACGGCGAGGGCGGCGGCGATTCCGGCCAGGGTGAGCCCGGCCCGGATGCCGGCGACCTCGGTGGTGCCGTAGAGCGTGGCGGCGGTGCCCAGCGCGGGGCCGAGCGCGAAGCCGAGGCTGCGGGCCAGCTGGACGGCCGAGCCGGCGGTGGCGAGCTGGTCGGGCGGGGCGGAGCTCATCACCAGGGCCTGGACCGGACCGCCGTTGAGGCCCATGCCGACGCCGGCGACCGCGAGCCGCCAGGCGATGTCGAGCGGGGACCAGGCGGTGTCGACCGGGACGAGCAGCAGCAGGCCGAACGCCGTCACGGCGGCGCCGGTCAGCGCCGTCGGGCGGGCGCCCCAGCGGTCCGCGAGCCGCCCGCCGAAGCGGCCGGCCAGCACCATGCCGAGCGGGAACGCCAGCATCGTGAGAGCCGTGTTGGTGGCGCTCTCGCCGTCGTCGCGGCGCAGGTACTGGGCGAGCAGGTAGTGGTTGGCGGCGAAGCCGGCCGCGAGGGCCAGCACCGAGCCGTTGACGGCGGCGGTGCCGGAGGCGCGCAGCACCCCGGCGACCGGCCGCCCGCCGGGGCGGCGCAGCCAGAACAGCACCAGGGGCACGGAGGGCAGCGTGAGCAGCAGCCAGAGCGGCGCGTCCGGCGCGAGGGTGAGGCCGAGCAGTACGGCGGCGACGGCCGAACCGATCAGCGCGGCGTCGCCGAGCGAGGAGCGGTCGGGCAGCCGCAGCCGCTTGCCGCCGCGCGGGGCGTCCTTGCGGGCGATCAGCCAGGCGGCCAGGCAGATCGGCAGCTTGACCAGGAAGATCGCCCGCCAGCCGACGTGGTCGAGCAGCAGTCCGCCGACGACCGGGCCGGTGACGGCGCCCAGCGGTCCCAGCGTGGCGGGCACGCTCATCGCGCGGCCGCGCAGCTCGGGGCGGACGGCGGTGGCCGCTAGGACCGGCATCAGGACGAACAGCACGGCGCCGAAGGCCCCCTGGGCGAGGCGGGCGGCGATCAGCCAGCTCGCCCAGGGCGCGACGGCGGCCAGCGCGCTGCAGAGCGCGAAGCCGCCGACCGACAGCAGCAGGGCGGCGCGCATGCCGACCTGGTCCAGCCACCGTCCGGCGGGCAGCAGCAGGGCCACCAGGGGGAGCTGGTAGCCGAGCACGGCCCACTGGGCGGTGGTCGGGGAGACGTCGAGGGCGTCCGCGATGTCGGTGAGCGCGAGGTTGACCACGTTCATGTCGAGCATCGCGACGAAGGAGATCAGCCCTGCGGCGAGGACCAGACTCCACCGGTCCTCCGACCGGACCGGGCCGTCACCCGACGTACTGGTGGCGGGCGACTGCTGCGCTGCCATCGGTCATCCTCCGTTCCCCCGCGCTGTCCGGACACCACCTCGGCGGCGGCGTCCGGTACAGCAGTCGGAGACACCCCGGCTCGAGTTCCGAACAGGTGGGGGATTTTTCAGGCTTGGCCGGATCATGCCCACGGTGGCCGATCCTGCCCGCTGCCCGCTGCCCGCTGTGCGCTGCCGGCTGTGCGCTGCCGGCTGTGGGCTGCCGGCTGTGCGGCGTTGCCCATGGCCCGCCGCCGGCTCCCGGCGGGCGGCCTGTGCCGTTGCCGCCCGCGTCGGGTCCGCACCGTCATATGTTCGAGTGCATGGCTGACGAATGCTTCGGACATCCCAGGCTGGCCGCGATCTACGACCCGCTCGACCCCGACCGGGGAGATCTCGACCCCTACCTCCGGCTGGCCGGAGAGCTGGGCGCCCGCCGGGTGCTGGACATCGGCTGCGGGACGGGGGTGTTCGCGCTCCTCCTGGCCGACCGCGGGGTCGAGGTGGTCGGTGTCGATCCCGCCCGGGCCTCGCTGGACGTGGCCCGGGCCAAGCCGGGCGGCGGGCGGGTGCGCTGGCTCCACGGCGACGCCGCGGACCTCCCGCCACTGCGGGTCGACCTGGTGACGATGACCGCCAACGTCGCCCAGGCGATCGCCGGCCCGGCGGCCTGGCGGCGCACGCTGCGCGGGGCCTTCGAGGCACTGCGGCCCGGCGGCCATCTGCTCTTCGAGACCCGTGACCCGGCCGCGCGCGCCTGGGAGGACTGGACCCGGGAGAAGTCCCACCGGGTGACGGAGCTCCCGGGCGTCGGCGCGGTCGAGAGCTGGGTGCGGGTGACCGGGGTGGACGGGCCGCTGGTGACGTTCCGGTGGACCTTCGTCTTCGCCGCGGACGGTCAGGTGCTGACCTCGGACTCGACGCTGCGCTTCCGGGAGCGGGAGGAGGTCGAGGGCGAGCTGGCGGCGCAGGGGTTCGTCGTGACGGAGGTGCGGGAGGCGCCGGACCGTCCGGGGAAGGAGTTCGTCTTCCTGGCGCGCCGCCCGGCGGCCGGCGCCTGACCGGGCGGCCGGGGCACGCCGGGCGGAGGGAACACGCCGGTCGGGGGGCACGCGGACGGCAGGAGTACGCCGGACGGCGGGTGACGGATCCCGGGATCCGTCACCCGCCGTCCGGCGGTCCTGGCGCGCCGCTCAGCAGGCGGCCGCCAGTTCCGCCGTCGCGCCCGGGGCCGGCTCCCCGGCCTCGGCGGCCCGCAGGCGGGCGATCAGTTCCTCGCGGGCCCGGGCGACCCGGGAGCGGACGGTGCCGACCGGGCAGCCGGCCACCTCGGCGGCCTCGGCGTAGCTCAGCCCGACCACCTGGGTGAGCACGAAGGCCTCCCGGCGTTGCGCGGGCACCCGGTCCAGCAGGTCGCCGAGCGCCACGCCGTCCTCGAAGCCCGCGGCGGGCGTGGTGCCCTGCCGCTCGGCGGCCTCCTGCCAGTCCGGCAGCGCCGCGCAGCGCGGGCGGGCGGCGGCGGTGCGGTAGCGGTCGATGACGGTCCGGCGGGCGATCGACAGCAGCCAGGTCCGGGCCGAGGAGCGCCCGGCGAACCCGGGCAGGCTGCGCAGGGCGCGCAGGAAGGTCTCCTGGGCGAGGTCGTCGGCGGACTGCACGTCGGTGAGGTGGGCGACGAACCGCCACACGTCCCGCTGGGTGGCCCGGACGAAGGCTTCGACGTCGGCGGACCGCCCTTCGCGGGCGGCCAGGGCGAGGGCGGTCAGCTGCTCGTCATCCACGGCGGCGGCCTCCTACCCGGACGGTCCCACCTCGAAGAAGGTGCGGGACGATGGTCATATGAGATGCGAGCAACTCCGTACCGCTCTGTCGGCCCGCCTCGACGGTGAGCCGGCCGGTGTGCCGGACCGTCGACTGGACAAGCACGTCGCGCGCTGCGCGGTCTGCCGGGACTGGCTGGAGCGGGCGGAGCGGCTGCGCGGACCGCTGCTCGCCGACCGGAGCGGCGGCGACCCGTCGGCGCAGTGGACGGCGCGGCTCCTCACCCGCCTCGGCGCGGAGCCGGAGGGAGTCGCCGAGCCGGCGGGTGGCGCCGAGCCCGAGGGCGGCGCGGAGCCGGACCGGGTGCGGCCCGGCGGCGGGGCCGCCGCCGGGGTGGAGGGCCGTCCCGGGCAGGGGGACGACGGGCGGACGCGGTAGGACGGTGGCGCCGGTTCGGACCGGTGCGCCGTCGAAGTGAGACATGGAGGAGTCCCGAGGGGAAGACGGTGGTGCGGTCCCGCTGCGGGCGGAACCGTCGGCATCGGTGGGCGGCCGCGCGTCCGGAGCCCCGGCCGGTGGAACGGCGGAACGGTCGGCGCGCACGGGCCCGGGCCCCGGTCGCGCGGGCGGCGTCCGTCGGTACCGGCGGCGCGCCGTTCCTGGGTCGCCCGCCTCCGGCGGCCTCCGCCGCCGTCCGTGGTCGTCGGTCCCGTTCCCGGCCCGGCCTCCGGCAGAAGGTGCGGGGCTGGGCGGGTCGGTGCGACGGCAGGGCGGTGCGGTGGTCCGCGGTCGGTCGGGGTCGTCCGGGACGGGCGGCGGTACCCGGCGGCGCGGCTGCGGCGCGGGGCGACCTGCCCACCGCTTCGGGACACCGGCGGTGTCCGGGGGCGGAGGGCGCGTCAGCGGGCGAACACCGCGCGGGGCGGCCCGCGCCTCACCAGGGCGTGCGAGAGCAGCACCAGCCGCGGCAGCCTGGTCCGGCTGCCGACGGGTCTCGGCGCTCCCGGCGGCCGGTACCCGGCGGGCCGGCCGAACAGGGCCAGCAGCGGTGCGAGCAGCGCCCCGGCCAGTACCGCGCCCAGTGCGCCGAGCAGGTCGAACAGCCGCACCAGCGCGGTCTCGCCGCGCCAGAGCAGCAGCGCGCACGCGAGCGCGGCGAGCACGTGGGCGGCGATCATGCCGGTGGACATGCCGTGCGCGGCCATGTCGTGTCCGCCCGTGCCGTGGCCGCCCATGCCCTGACCGGCCACGCTCTGACCGGTCATGCTCTGGCCGGTCACCCCCGCGCCCGATCCGGACGGGAGGGCCGGTGCCGCCGCCGCGCCGTGCGCGTGGTGCGCGGCGGTCGCGGCCTGCACACCGGCCGGCGGGACGTCCGGATCGAGCCCGGCCATCACGGCCAGGTCGTCGGGCGTCACCCCGGTGGGTGCCGCGTCCGGATTGCACAACAGGAGCGAGGCCCAGTCCGTCGGTGGAACGCGGGCCGCGCCGCCACCGGCGAACAGCGTGCCCGCCTGTTCGAAGGTCAGGTGCAGGGCGGTCTGCGCCGCCACCATCCAGAGGCTGATCACCGTGAGCCCGCGACGCCGGCCGGCCAGCAACCAGGTGAGGCCGAGGACGAGACCGAACGCGCCGGCGAGGACGGGAGCCGAAACCCCGGAACCGGACATGGAGACGTGCGCCGTGGCGGCCAGCGCCACGCAGAGCGCGGCGAAGACCACGGCGCGCAGCGAGCGGATCCGGTCGGTCATCACGATGACACTCATCGTCGCACTCGCCTCCGCCGACCAGTACCGCACCCTCCGCTATTGGCCGGTTCCACCCCTGTGACGGCACGTCCGGGCACCTCGGGCGGGTCCCGGCGAGGCAGGCCGTTCGGGCACCGACACCTCCGGCGCCACCGGGGCGTCCGGTACGGGAGGGGTGTCACGCGGGTGTCACGCGGTGGCCGGATCCCGACGGTCCGGGGCGGGACGGAGGCCCGACCCGCGCCCGACTGGTCCCGGAAGATGCTATTCATGCCGTCATATCGGTTTGACAGCTTCGTTCCGATACGCACTGAATGTGACCTCACACACTGTGATCCCGCGCACACGGGAGCGACAGGGACAGGAGGCCCGGGATGGGCACCACCGCATCCGGCGCCGGTGCGACCACGGCCGGCGGCGCGACGGCCGGAGCGGCCGCGGACGTCCGGTCCGGGGCGGACGTCCGGCCCGGGAGCGCGGGCGGCGGCTCCGCGACCGCCGTCGACCGGCCGGAGGGCGTCGACCTCGCGGATCCGGCCTTCTGGCGGCTGCCCGCCCCGGCCCGGGCCGCCGCCTTCGCCGAACTGCGCCGCCTCCCCGCCCCCGCCCGCTTCGGTGCCGGTCCGGGCCGGGGTGGCCGCGACCAGGGCTTCCACGCCCTGGTCCGGCACGCGGACGTGGTCGAGGCCAGCCGTACCCCCGGCGTCTTCCTCAGCGGACCGGGCGTCACCACGCCCGAACCCGCCCGCTGGGTCCGCCTCCTGTTCGGGGACTCGATGGTGAACCTGGACGACCCCCGGCACGCCCAGCTGCGCCGGATCGTCTCCCGCGCCTTCACGCCGCGCCTGCTCTCCCGGGTGGAGGCGGACATCCGCCGGGTCGCCACCGAACTGGTCGACCGGGTCGAGCACGAGCGCCCCCCGGACTTCGTCAACGCGGTGGCCGCCGAACTCCCCTTCCGGGTGATCTGCGACATGATGGGCATTCCGGCCGAAATCCGCCGCGTCATTCTCGACCAGGTCAACCACGCCTCCGAGCACACCGGCGTCGCGCGCCCGCTGCTCCAGCGCCTCCGGACGCCCGGCCGCGGACTGCGGGCACTGGCCCGGATGCAGGGCACGGTGGCCGCCCTCGGCCGGGAGCGCCGCCGCCGCCCCGCCGACGACCTGATCTCCGCCCTGGTCACCGCCGACGTCGACGGCCGCCGCCTCACCGGCCGCGAACTCGGCGCCTTCTTCTCCCTCCTGCTCGTCGCCGGTGTCGAGACCACCCGCAACGCCCTCGCCCACGGCCTCCACCTGCTCACCGTCCACCCCGGCCAGCGCGCCCTGCTGCTCGGCGACCTCGACCGGCACCTCGGCGGCGCGGTCGACGAGATCGTCCGCCACTCCACGCCGATCATCCAGTTCCGCCGCACCCTGGCCGTCGACCACCGGCTCGGCGGCCCGGACGGCCCGCTGCTGCGGGCGGGCGAGAAGGTGGTGCTCTACTACGGCTCCGCCAACCACGACGAGACCGTGTTCGCCGACCCCGGGGCCTTCGACATCACCCGCACCCCCAACCCGCACCTGGGCTTCGGCGGGGGCGGGCCGCACTACTGCGTCGGCGCTCACCTCGCCCGTCAGGAGATGAAAGTGCTCTACCGGGAGCTGTTCACCCGGCTCCCCGAGGCCCGGTCGGTCGGCGAACCGGAAATCGCGCCGTCCAGCTTCGACCACCGGGTCCGCGCGCTCCGGTTCACCTTCTGACCCGTTGCCGACCTGCTGCCGACCCGCTTATGGTCCGGTTCTGCCCCGTCGGCCCCGCGCCAGGCGCACCGCCGGGACACGTCGGAAGGTGGCCGAGGTCACTGCGACCGCCCAGGTCGGCGCGCACAATGCCGACATGACCGACCGTTCGCTCCCCGCCCCGGCCCCCGACCCCGTCTCCGGTCCCGTCCCCGCCGACGCGCCGCCGCCCGGCGTCGACGGGCCCACCGCCGACGCCTGGACCGCGCTCGGCGGACCGGCCGCGTTGCTGGACCGGGTCTCCTTCCACGGCCCGGACGCGGTGCTGCCCTCCCGGCTGCCCGTGCGGCGGCTGGCCCGGGCCACCGTGGCCGCCTGTTCGCTGGCCGCCGCCGAATTGGCCGCGCTGCGCTCGGGCGGCCCGGGGTCGGGTGCTTCGGGGTCCGGTGGTGCGGGGTCCGCCGGCACGGTGGCCGAGGTCCGGATCGACCAGGGCGCCGTCGCCACGGCCTTCGTCAGCGAACGCCACCTGCGGATCGACGGCCGCGCCCCGGTCGCCTTCGCGCCGCTCTCGGGCTTCTGGCAGACCGCCGACGGCTGGCTGCGCACCCACGCCAACTACCCCCACCACCGGGACCGGCTGCTCACCGCCCTCGGCCTGCCCGTCGGCACCGGGCCCGAACGGCTCGCCGCCGTGCTGGGCGAACAGCCGGCCGCTGTCGTCCAGGAGCGCGCGTACGCGGCGGGAGCGCTCGCCGTCGCGGTCGCACCGGTCCGGGAGCTGGCCCTGCCACTGGTCGAACGCCGGACCGTCGACGAGGCCGCGCCCCGTCCCCTGGCCCCCGCCGGCCTGCCGGCCGACGGGATCCGTGTCCTCGACCTCACCCGGGTCATCGCCGGACCGGTCGCCACCCGCACCCTCGCCCTGCTCGGCGCCGACGTGCTGCGGGTCGATGCGCCCGGCCTGCCCGAGGCCGAGGACGCCCACGCCGACACCGGCTTCGGCAAGCGCTCCACCCGCCTCGACCTCGCGGCTCCGGCCGACCGGGCCGTGTTCGAGGACCTGCTCGCCACCGCCGACGTCGTCGTCACCGGCTACCGCCCCGGCGCCCTCGACGGGTACGGCCTCGCCCCCGACGAGGTGCTCGCCCGTCGGCCGGGCCTGGTGGTGGTCGAGCTGAACGCCTGGGGGTGGACCGGCCCGTGGAGCGGACGCCGGGGCTTCGACAGCCTGGTCCAGGCGGGCTGCGGCATCGCCGTCGTCGAGGCGGGCGCCGACGGCCGTCCCGGTGTCCTGCCCGCCCAGGCCCTCGACCACGGCACCGGCTACCTGATCGCGGCCGGGGTCCTGCGCGCCCTCACCGAGCAGCGCACCGGCCGGCCGGGGAGCCGCCACCTGCGCTACTCCCTGGCCGGTACCGCCTGCTGGCTGCTGGAAGGCATCGCCCCCACCGCAGACCCGCACGTCCTGCCGAACGAGGAGCCCTACGACCCGGCCCGGTGGATCACCGAGACCGAAGGGTCGGCCCACGGCCGGCTCCGCCACGCCCGCCCGCCCATCGGCTACGCGGGCGCCCCGGCGGACTGGTCCCGCCCGCCGGGCCGGTGGGGCACGGACGCCCCGGTCTGGCGCTGACGCCCGACGCGCCGACGGCGGGCCCGGGCCCGCCGTCGTGCTGTCCTGTCGTCCCGCTGCCCTGTCGCCCTGTCGCCCTGTCGTCCCGCCGTGCCGCCGTCGCCTCGTCAGACGCCTGACGGGATCTGCTTCGCGGAACTGCGCACCTGGAGGGCCGTCACGATCTCGACCAGCCCCAGGAACAGCAGCCAGCACCCGGCCAGCACCGTCAGTGCCTTGATCGAGCCGACCGGCCAGACCATCAGCAGCACCCCGGCCAGCGTGTTCGCCGCACCGGCGAAGGCCTGCCAGCCGCGGGCCGGCATCGTCTCGTCCGAGAGCGCGGCGACCAACTGCGTGATACCGCGGAACAGCCAGCCGATGCCGATCCAGATCGCCAGCAGCAGCAACGACTGCGCCGCGCTGCGGAAGCACAGCAGGCCCAGCAGTACGCAGAGTGCGCCGCTGATGAAGGCCAGCACCCGCATCGCGGTGCTGCCGTGGGTGCCGAACGCGGCGACCAGCTGGACGATGCCGATGACCAGCAGATAGAGGCCGAACAGCACGCCGACCACCCACAGCGTCTGCTTCGGCCAGACGAACACGATGATCCCGAGCGCGAGCGAGACCAGCCCGGCGAGCAGCAGCACCTGCCAGGCGGCCTTGGCGAGCATGCCGAGCGGGCCCCGGACCGGGGAACCGTCGGGAGTGATGATCGGGGAGACCACGGTGGCATCCTCCTGGGGTGCGGGCGGCGGACGGCGTTCCTCGCGATCACCTCACGATCACCGCCCGCGCCGCACCGTGCTCGCGGGGCGCACCCGTTCGGGTGATCGATCGGATTTCCCCCGGGGTTCCCCGAACGTCACTCCACCCTCACTTACCGTCGATAAGATCCGTCGATATGACTTCTGAAGGGTGGGGGACCCCTCCGGTCGAGCCGATCGGTCAGCACTACATCGTCTGCGGCGGCAACGCACTCGCCCACCGCCTGGTCCTCGAACTCGTCGAGCACTACGAAGTACCGGTCGTCGTCCTCGTCCCGGACCGCACCCGCGACCACGCACCCCGGATCGAGCAACTGGACGGCGTCGCCGCCGTCGTCGAGTACGCCGGCGTCACCGAGGAGGCCCTGCGCGCCGTCCGGGTCGAGACCGCGCGCGGCATCGCGCTCGTCGACGGCAACGACCAGGAGAACATCCACGCCGCGCTCTCCGCCCAGGGCCACAACCCGAACATCCGCATCGTGCTGCGGATGTTCAACCAGCGGCTCGGCTCCAACATCGAACGGCTGCTCCGGAACGGCACCGCGCTCTCCGGCTCCGCCACCGCCGCCCCGGCCTTCGCCGACGCCGCGCTGTCCCGGCCCAACTCCGTCCAGGTCGGCGACCGCTTCCTGCACATCGCCTACGACGACGACATAGCCGCCGACCGGATCTGCGTCGTCGCCGACCGCATCGACCGCCAGGACCTCGGCCGGATCCGCCTGCTGCCCGACCAGGAGGGCGACTCCGCCTCCTTCGTCCGGCTGGCCGGCGAGTTCGGCGACGGCGGGCCCATCCGCTCCGCCACCGAGGCCCGCCGCGCCACCGAACCCGCCCCCGTCCCCGACGAACCGTCCCCCGCAACCGGTGGCGTCGCCGCGCTCCAGACCCTGCCGCGCGAACCCGCCGTCCGGATCCCCTGGTGGCGGCGGCTGCGCTGGCGCCTCCTCGACACCCTGCGCTTCTTCACCAGCGCCCGCCTCCGGGTCGTCCTGATCACCGCCCTGGCCGCCGTGCTGTTCTCGTTCGGTCTGCTCTGGTACCTCAACGGCGACTTCGCCTGGACCTTCTACGCCTCCCTGCTGGACCTCGCCGGCGCCGCCCAGCCGGACCAGCCGGGCGCGGGGGACGGCAGCGGCACCGGCGGCACCTGGCAGCGGGTCGCCCAGGTGGTGATCACCTTCTGCGGCATCACCTTCGCCCCGGTCGCCACCGCCATCATGGTCGAGGTCCTCGCCGCAGGTCGCCGCGGCCAGCACCGCAACCCCGGCGCCGGCACCCGCGACCACGTCATCGTCGTCGGCCTCGGCAACGTCGGCACCCGCGTCGTCGAGCAGCTGCACGGCCTCGGCGTGCCGCTGGTCGGCCTGGAGAGCGACCCGCAGGCCCGCGGCATCTCCGCCGTCCGCGCCCTCGGCGTCCCGGTCGTCGTCGACGACGGCCCGCTCGCGGAGCAGTTGCGCCGCGCCCGCCTCAAGCACAGCCGCGCCGTGGTCGCCGTCAGCGGCGACGACGCCACCAACCTGGAGGCGGCACTCGAGGCGCGCGCCGTCCGCCCCGACGTCCGGGTGGTGCTGCGCCTCTTCGACGACTCCTTCGCGAGCCACGTCTACGCCACCCTGGACAACGTCGCCTCGCGCTCCACCTCCTACCTCGCCGCCCCGGCCTTCGCCGCCGCCCTGATGGGCCGCGAAGTGCTCGGCACCCTCTCGGTCTTCCGCCACGTCCTGCTGATCGCGGAGCTGACCGCCGAGCTCGGCACCGGCCTGATCGGCCTCAACCGCCACGACCTGGAGGACACCGGCGGCGTAAGGGTCCTGGCAGTCCGTCTCGCCCGCGCCCCGCAACTCCTCCACTGGAACTACGCCGACCGCACCCGCACCCTGGAACCCGGCGACCGGGTGGTGGTGGCCACCACCCGCAGCGGCCTCGCCCGCCTCAACACGACCCTGACGGAGAACAGTTGAGAGCCGCAGGAAGTCGGCCACGCCGACTTCCTGCGGCTCACATGTTCTCGTTGCGGCGCTGGTGTTGATCAAGCGCTGCCACCGAACGACGGCTGTGCCGCCGGGCCGGCGGCACAGCCGTCGGACTGATTGCGACTCTCCCCCCGACACATTGCCTGTAGTTCAGGCTCCAGGCGTCCTGCCCGTAACGATCAGCGTGCCGATGTGGCCCTCGGTCGGGGCGGCGAGGATTGTCGCTTCCGCCGACTCGAATCCGCTCTGCCGGAGAAGGCCGACCCATCGGCGCGGTGTGTAGGAGTAGCGGTACGTGTACAGCGCCCTCCCGGCGAAACCGCCCTTGTACATGCCCTGCGGACCGTAGGCGCCGGGGATGGCGGGAGGATGTGAAAAGGCCAGTACGCCACCGGGACTCAGTCGGGAGGCGATGAGGGGGAGCAGCTTCAGCGGGTCGGTGAACCAGACCGCTCCGAACACCGAATAGACCGCGTCCCAGGTCTCATCGGTGTCCCTCAGGTAGTCCAGGACCTCGGCACAGTGGATCCGGACGCCGGACGGACCCCAGCGCTCGGTGACCTTCTCGACCATGACAGGCGAGAGATCGACGCCGGTGACCTCCACGCCCCGCTCGGCCAGCGCGGCCAACGCGCGGCCGGTGCCGCAGCCGATCTCCAGCGCGCTGCGCGGTGACCCGAGGAGTTCGGGGCCGGGCCCGTGGTCGGCGTACTGGGTCCAGCGGAACACCGGCCCGGCGTCGAGCACGTCGGGTCTGATGCCGGCCGCGTACGTGTCCCAGAGCTCGCGCTCGGATGCGATGTCGTGCTGTACGGGCAACGGGAATCCCTTGAGGAGGAGCTGGCGGATGGGTGGCCCTGCCTCGCGCGTCGAGGCAGGGCCACCCGGGTCGTCCGGTCGGTGGCTCTGGACACCGGTCGGCCGCTCCACGCCGATGTCCGAGCCACCTGCTACGGCGACCTGCCGCTGCGCCCGCTCGTTCCCGGTCACGGCCGCCCTTCCCGGAAGGGCGGCCACGATCGGATCAGGTTTCGCCTCCAGGCTTCCTGCGGCTTCTGTACCTCTAGGAGTGCCAATGTGCTCATCGCCTCGTCAAGTCCAGAATCATCACGTCGTGGTGTGCTGCGCCCTCCCATGGAATCGCCGACCCCACCCGTCGGTAGCCCCAGGAGAGGTAGGCAGCCTGCGCGGAGGCGGCTTCCGGTCGGGTGTTCAGCATCACCCGTGCATGGTCGAGACCGTCGACGAGAGCGCGGTGCAGGCGGGTGGCGATGCCGAGGCGTCGCCACCCGGGCTGGACCGCCAGCTCGAAGATTCCGAAGGTACGTTGCCCGTCCTCGTGACGGAGCTCGTCCGGCGCGGCGTCGATCAGCGTGTCCCACCAGCCGGTGTTCGCCGACAACGGATAGCCGTAGGCCATGCCGACGACATCGTCGCCGTCGAAGGCGATGGCCGCACGGAACCCCCGCCGCCGCACTTGCGAGCGGAACCGTCGGAAGGCCCGCTCCACATCGACCGGCCCCTCACTGTAGGGAGGCTCCGCGAATGCCTCGGCGAAGACCTCCCTCAGTTGTATCTCGAGCTGGGCAGTCTGCTCGCCACCGAGCAGGCGAATCGTCACCGTCATGCAACCCTCTGCCTCTGTGTCGAAACTCCGAGCGCCCGAAGCTCCTCGACGCAATCCCGTGCTACTGCTGTATCAACCTGACGGGCCATGGAAGCCACAGTACTCAGCCGGTCGACAAGCCTGGCCGAAGTCATTCCCTTGGCGGCGCCGGCACTGGCCACTGCCTCTTGGCAGGCCTCCTCGACATCACCAGCCTTCATCAGTACCTCGGCGAGACGTGCTCGGTACAGTGCGGCGTTTCGCGTGTATGTCGGGCCCAACTGGCTGATTGCAGAACGCAGGAACGGGATCGCATGTGCGATGTGCCCAGTCTCGACATGCCAGGCAGCGGTTGCGTAGTCCACCTCGACCTGGCCGGCGAATGCCGTCCAAGGGGGTGCGTCGGCATCCTTGTCCGATCGGTCCTGCCATGCCAGCGCTGTTGAGAGGGCGCGCCTGGCGCCCGCGTGGTCGCCGGCGGACGAGAGAGCCCTCGCTTGTCGCAGGGCCACCACGGACTTCACTTTCGGCCCGCCCCGGGCCTGTGCGAGTCTCTCGGCGGCCATCGAGGAAGCGATGGCCTCCCAGGGTCTCTTCTGTTCGACCGCCAGTAAGGACAGGCTGTCGAGGGCCCGCACTTCCATGAGTGGGTCTCCGACCAAGCGGGCTGCGGTCAGGGCTTCGGTGCAGGCTGAGCGAGCTGCCGCAGGTCTTCCCGCGTCGAATTCGATCCAGCCGAGGTGGGAGTGCAGCGTCCCGGCCAAGGCGTGAAGGTCCCGGCCGACTCCCTCGAGGTATATCCCGTCGACCATGGCCCGCTCGACGCTTTGAAGCGTGTGCTTGGCTGCTTGCCGGGCGACGCGGCCACCTTGTGAGTGATCGATTGTGTACAGGTCAGTGACCTTCGAGCGGAAGATCTGGACATCGGCCGCGCCGACGCGCCGCCCCGTCCGTGTGGGCGGAAGGACGGAAGCGCCCAGAAGTGCTCCGGCATCGAGGACGAACCGCCGCCGCTGCAAGTCATCCTCCCGACTTCTGTCCTTCGACGGGCTCGGGCTCCGCCTCAGCGGGACGACGAACCCGAGTTCAGCCAGTGGAACACCCAACAGTGCTTCCAGTACGTCCTGTTGACCACTGTGCGGCGTCGGTGGACTGGACGACTCCCATCGCCTTAGCTGACGGACACTCACTATCGCTCGAACATCCATGCGTTGCGCCATGTCCGAGAAGGCGGCGACGAAGGTCTCCTGGGTGTATCCGGCGGCCTTTCGCAGCTCGGCCAGTGTTGGTCCTTCCACAGGAGCTCCCAACTGCTTTCGCACTCATGGGCTGTAGATATCGCCTGAGCCCGAAACGTCCGGTGAAACGTCCGGTCGCACCCGCCCCGCACCCTGCCACGGGGCGGTGAACTAGGAATACCTCGCCCGGCCCCCGTGCGCCAGGGAGGACCCAATCGGACCACCCGAGGGAGTGACCTCGATGTCTCCATCAACCCTGCTGCCGGCCGATCAGAATGATCGCCGCCGCCGGCGCCCTCCCGCCGCCGATGGCACTTCCTCCGGGGTCAGCGAGTTCTCCGCGCCGGCGACCGTCTGCTTGCCCTACCGGCCCGAGTCGGTGGCTGTCGCACGCCGCTTTGTATGTGCCAAGTTGCGGGAGTGGGGGCTTGACGTATTGACGGATGAAGCGTCGCTCGTCGTCAGCGAGTTGGCGACGAACTCCGTCAGGACCGGCTGCCAGGCTCGCATGATGGTGGCCGTGCGCCGTCCGACCGACCGAATCGTCCGGATCCTCGTCAGTGACGGTTCGCGCGTTCTGCCTGTCATGGTCGATGCCGGGGATCAGGCTACGTCCGGTAGGGGCCTGGCGATGGTTCACAGCCTCACGCACGGTCGTTGGGGTGCCAAGCGGCTCCCTTTCGGGAAGATCATTCACGCCGATCTGGCGATCGCTCGGTGATGCCGTCGTGCGGCGATCTGTCTCCGAGCGGCTCTTCTCCCGTACTCGATCCCCTCCGGGTCTGGGCCGCGTAGGGGGTCTCGCTGGCATCGGCTTTCCACATCCTCGCTGCGGCGCTGCTGTTGATCAACCACTGCCACTGAACGCCGTCTGTGCCGCCGGGTCGGCGGCACAGACGGGGAATCCGAACCCTGCCCTCCTCCACCCGAAAGGAGTCCCGCTGTGGTCGTCACGGACCCGAAGCCGCCGAAGCACAAGCCCCTCAACCCGCCCACGCCGCGCCCGCCCGACCGGTAGACACAGCACCACAAGGAGGAACCCATGGCCTGGGGAACCGACAAGGACGGCAACGGCAAGCACGGCGGCAAGAAGGACCCCGGCACCGCCAAGCCGTCGCCCGACGGGTCGAGGCCGCTGCCGGATCCCAAGCACCGGAAGGACGACGACAAGAAGTGACGGATTCCGCGCATCCTCCCGAGCAGGCCGCCGTGCGCGGCCTGCTCCGGGCCGTCGGCGAAGCGCTCGGCGGCCCGATTCCCCGTGAGTGGCGGGCGGCGATCGAGGCAGTCCCGCGCCACAGCTTCCTGCCGGAGCGAATCTGGCTGGCGGACGACGACGGCGGTTACGAGCCGTGTGACCTCGGAAGTGACGACCGACGCTGGTTCGGCGCCGCCTACGCCGATGTTCCGGTCGTCACCCAGGTCAACGGCGGCCACGAGTCGCCCGATCCGTGGCCGTCGTCCTCCGCCTCCACGCCCTCGATCGTCGTGCGGATGCTGTGCGACCTCGACCTCCGGCCGGGCATGAGGGTGCTGGAGATCGGCGCCGGCACCGGTTGGAACGCGGCGCTGCTGGCGCGCCGGCTCGGGCCCGAGAACGTCGTGTCGGTCGAGATCGACCCTGACCTCGCCTGCCAGGCGCGGGCGTTGTTGTACGCGGCGGGTCTCGGCGTGGACGTGATCTGTGGGGACGGCGCCGAAGGTTGGAGGCGCCGGGCCCCGTACGACCGGATCGTGTCGACCTGCTCGGTCCGCCGCGTCCCATGGGCCTGGGTCGAGCAGACCCGCCCCGGCGGCATCGTCCTCACGCCGTGGGACAACCCGATGATCTGCTGGGGACTGCTGAAGCTCACCGTCGAAAGAGAACAGGCGCAGGGCCGTTTCAGCCCGCACTCCGCGTTCATGCTGATGCGCACCCAGCGCGAGGACCTGCGGATCTTTCGCGATGTGGTGCGGGACGAGCACGTGCCCGAGGAGAGCCGGACCTCCTTCGACCCGCAACTCGTCACCGGTGACGCCTGGGAGGCCCGGTTCGCCCTGGGCCTGCGCCTCGGTGATGTGTGGACCGCGTGGGAGGAGGACGCCGCCCGAGTCTGGGTTGCGACCACCGATGCCCGTTCCTGGGCCGCCGTCGACCTCGACGGCACGGTGCGCCAGTACGGGCCGCGCCGGCTCTGGGCGGAGGTGGAGGAGGCCCACCGCTGGTGGGAGGAGCAGGGCCGACCCGGGCCCGAACGGTTCGGGCTGACCGTCACGGCCGCAGGGCAGCGGGCCTGGCTCGACGATCCCACCCAGACCGTGAGGAAGGAGGATTGAGTACCAGGGAGGCCCCTTCGTCGGTCGACGAAGGGGCCTCCTCCAAACACATCAGCGGTGCTTGAACTCCGCCGGGCGCTTCTCCGCGAACGCCGCCATGCCTTCCTTCTGATCCGCCGTGGCGAACGCCGCGTGGAAGAGGCGGCGCTCGAAGCGGACGCCCTCGGCGAGGGTGGTCTCGAAGGCGCGGTTGACGCTCTCCTTCATCATGATGCTCGCCGGGGTGGACATCGCGGCGACCTTCTCGGCGGTGGCGAGTGCCTCCGCGAGCAGCTGGTCGGCCGGGACGATCCGGGACACCAGGCCGGCCCGCTCGGCCTCCTCGGCGCCCATCATCCGGCCGGTCAGGCACAGCTCCATCGCCTTGGCCTTACCGACGGCGCGGGTGAGCCGCTGGGAGCCGCCGATGCCCGGAATCACACCGAGCTTGATCTCCGGCTGGCCGAACTTCGCGGTGTCCGCCGCGAGCAGGATGTCGCACAGCATCGCCAGCTCGCAGCCGCCGCCCAGCGCGAAGCCGGCCACCGCCGCGACGACCGGCTTGCGCAGGTTGCCCAGGCGGTCCCACGGGCCGAGCCAGTCGTCCAGGTAGACGTCCGGGAAGCTGTTGCCCTGCATCTCCTTGATGTCCGCGCCCGCCGCGAACGCCTTCTCCGAGCCGGTGATCACCAGACAGCCGATCTCCGGGTCGCGGTCGAACGCGGTCGCGGCGGCCACGACCTCGTTCATCAGCGTGGTGTTGAGCGCGTTCAGCGCCTCCGGCCGGTTGAGCGTGATCAGCCCGACCCGGCCCTTGCGGTCCACCAGGATCGTCTCGTAGGTCTCGGTCATCGCCGTTGACTCCCATTCCGCTGCTCGGCCCCGCTCGGGGCGCGCCAGGACCGTCCAACGATCTCCGAAACGGGCCGCCTCGCGCCAGTCTCGATCCGCGAGACGGTCGTCACCCGTCGAACGGGCCGTCCGGTCACCGCAGCCGCAGGTCACCGTCGGCCGGCGGCTCGAAGAACGCGGCCACCGCCCGCTCGTCGACCTCGGCGAGGGTCGCCGGGGACCAGCGCGGGTTGCGGTCCTTGTCGACCACCTGCGCCCGGATCCCCTCGACCAGGTCGTGGTGGGCGACCGCCGCGCAGGACACCCGGTACTCCTGCTCCAGGCCCTCCGCGAGCGAGCCGTGCGACCGGGCCCGGCGCAGCGCGCTGAGCGTCACCTTGAGCATCGTCGGCGAGCGCTCGGCCAGCTCCTCGGCGGCCTGCTTGGCCGCCGGCACGCCACTGGCGACCAGCCGGGCCACGATCTCCTCCACGCTGTCGGCCGCGTAGCAGGCGTCGATCCACTCCCGCTGCTCCGCGAGCGGCGCGGCCGGTGCCGGCTCCGCGTACCGGGCGACGACCTCCGCCACCGGCCCGTCGTCGAGGGCGGCCAGCAGCTCCGGCAGGTTCGCCGAGGGCACATAGTGGTCGGCGAACCCGCACAGCAGCGCGTCCCCGGCGGTCATCGAGGCGGCGCTCAGCCCCAGGTGGGTGCCCAGCTCGCCGGGCGCGCGGGACAGCAGCCGGCTGCCGCCGACGTCCGGCACCAGGCCGATCCGGGTCTCCGGCAGCGCCACCACCGAACGCTCGGTGACGATCCGCACCGAGCCGTGGGCGGAGACACCGACGCCGCCGCCCATGGTGATGCCGTCCATCACGGCCACGTAGGGCTTCGGGTAGCGGGAGATCAGCTCGTTCAGCCGGTACTCGTCGCGCAGGAACGCACGCGTGCCGGCCCCGCCGAGCTTGGCGTCGTCGTGGAACGCCCGGATGTCGCCGCCCGCGCACAGACCACGCTCCCCGGCGCCGGTCAGCACCACCACCCGCACCGCGTCGTCCTCGGCCCAGGCGTCCAGCGCGGCCCGCAGGTCCAGGATCATGCCGTGCGTCAGCGAGTTGAGCGCCCGGGGCCGGTCGAGCACGATCCGCCCCACCCCGCCGTCCCGCCGGGCCCGAACCTCGTCACCCATCGTCCCCACTCCCGTCCGTCGTCGCCGACCGGCCCGTGCGGCCAAGATCCCTGCTGCCACCGTACCTTCGGGCCCGGGCCGGTCGGCAAGTACGGCGGGTGGTGCGCGGACGGCGGCGGGTCGCAACGCGAAGGGCGGCAGGCGGGAACGCGGAGGGCGGCACCGTTGTGACCGGTGCCGCCCTCCGTCGTGCCGATACTGCGGGTGGTGCGGGTGGTGCCGCGGCGGGGCCCGGGTGGTGGCCCCGCCGGGTCAGGGGGTGATGCGGCCGGTGACCTCGCCGAAGCCGACGACGGTGCCGTCCGGGCCGGGGGCGGTCGCGGTGACGGTCACCTCGTCGCCGTCCTCCAGGAAGGTCCGGGTCGTGCCGTCCGCGAGCTTGAGCGGGTTCTCGCCGTTCCAGGTCAGCTCGATCAGCGCGCCCCTGGTCTCCGGCTCCGGCCCGCTGATGGTGCCGGAGGCGAACAGGTCGCCGGTGCGCAGCGAGGCGCCGTTGACCGTCATGTGGGCGAGCTGTTGGGCGGCCGTCCAGTACATCGAGGCGAACGGCGGGCGGGAGATCCGGTGGCCGTTCAGCAGGACCTCCAGGGCGAGGTCCAGGCCCCAGTGCCGGTCGTCCGCGCGGTCGTCGAGGTAGGGGAGCAGTTCGACGTCACGGGCCGGCGCGGCGACCCGGGCGTGCTCGAGGGCGGCCAGCGGCACGATCCACGGCGAGACGGAGGTGGCGAAGGACTTGCCGAGGAACGGGCCGAGCGGCACGTACTCCCAGGCCTGGATGTCCCGCGCGGACCAGTCGTTGACCAGGCAGACGCCGAAGACGTGCTCGCGGAAGTCGTCCAGACCGACCGGCTCGCCCAGCGCCGAGGGCGCGCCGACGACGAAGCCGACCTCGGCCTCGATGTCCAGCCGGCGGCTCGGCCCGAAGGACGGGACGGCGTCGGCCGGCGCCTTGCGCTGCCCCTGCGGGCGGCTCACCGGGGTGCCGGACACCACCACGGTGCCGGAGCGGCCGTGGTAACCGATCGGCAGGTGCTTCCAGTTGGGCGTCAGCGGCTCCGACCCGGGGCGGAAGATCTTCCCCAGGTTGGTGGCGTGGTGCTCCGAGGCGTAGAAGTCGACGTAGTCGGCGACCTCGAACGGCAGGTGCAGTGCCACCTCGGCGAGCGGCAGCAGCAGCGGGGAGAGCGCGTCCCGGTGGGCCTCGTCGGTCAGCCAGCGGGTCAGCGAGGCGCGGACCTCGGTCCACACCGGGCGGCCGGCCGCCAGCAGCGGGTTGAGCGAGTCCGCGTCGAGCAGGACGGAGGGCTCCCCGACGGCCCGGGCGGCGGCGCCCGCGTCGAGCACGAAGTCGCCGATCCGGACGCCGATCCGTCGCGTGCCCGGCCGGTCGGCCGCGGTGAAGACGCCGTACGGCAGGTTGTGCACGCCGAACGGCGAGTCGTTCGCGGGCGCGAGCCAGCTGCGGGGGGTGGTCAACGGTCCTCCTGGGACGTCAGGGCGGGCGACAGCAGGCCGAGGGCGGCCAGGTCGTCCAGGGGCTCGGCGATGCTACAGGTGCCGAACGCGGTGAACGAGTTGCGGATCACCGTCACCTGACGGTCGGTCAGTGAACGGGCGGCCTCGGCGAGCGCCTCGCCGGAGCGCTCGGCCAGGATGTCGGCCGCCGCCTTCGGGTCGGTCTCCGCCGCCGCCAGGAGCACGTTCAGGAAGCCGTGGTGCTCGAAGCCGGTCGCCGGGTCGGTGTGCCGGACGGCGTGGTGCAGTCCGGCGGTGCACTTGTACGGCAGGCCGCGCTGCGCGCACCCGGTGAGGAAGCCGGCGAGCTCGGCCTCGTCCGGGAAGGCGCCGGCGACCACGCCGCCGGTGCGGAACTTGGCCCGGTACGGGCTGTCGACCAGGACGTCCAGGACCTCCTCCAGCCCGTCGCCGCGCAGCAGTTCGCGCGGCAGTTCGACGGCGGCCGGTACGTCCGGCGGCAGCAGCAGGTCTAGCGCGGCGACGGCCTCGCGGGCGTCCCGGGTGGCCAGTTCGACGCCGGCCACCAGGAACGGGGCGGCGGCGGTGAGGGCCGGGCCGAGCTCGGAGCTGCCCCCCGGCAGCACCAGGCCGACCCGGAGCCGGGAGCCGGTGCCGCCCACCGCCTGCGCCGCGGCGGCCAGTTCGCCCAGTCGGCCCGCCCCGCAGAGCAGCGGGCCGACGGCGTCGGCGTACCGGGCGGCGCGGTGCGCGAGGTGCGCGGGCACCGCCTCGGCGACGGGCAGGTTCCCGGGCGGGAACACCGCCGCGTCGTCGAACAGCCCCTGGAACAGCGGCGGGACGGCGGCCGCCCCGGCGGCGGTGGGGTCGGCGGGGGTGGTGCTCACGACTGCGGCCCCCGACCGGCCCAGGTCCAGGCGTAGTTCGGGTCCTCGCTCGCCCGGCCGCCCTCGCCCAGCTCCAGCGGGCGGAAGGTGTCCACCATCACCGCGAGCTCGTCGAAGAACTCCGCGCCGATCGACCGCTCGTACGCGCCCGGCTGCGGGCCGTGGGTGTGCCCGCCCGGGTGCAGCGAGATCGACCCCTGGGCGATGCCCGAACCCTTGCGCGCCGCGTAGTCGCCGCCGCAGTAGAACATCACCTCGTCGCTGTCCACGTTGGAGTGGTAGTAGGGCACCGGGATCGACAGCGGGTGGTAGTCCACCTTGCGGGGAACGAAGTTGCAGATCACGAACCCGTTGCCCTCGAACACCTGGTGGGCCGGCGGCGGCTGGTGGATCCGCCCGGTGATCGGTTCGTAGTCGCTGATGTTGAACGCGTACGGGTACAGGCAGCCGTCCCAGCCGACCACGTCGAACGGGTGGTGCGGCACGGTGTACCGGGTGCCCGCGATGCCGTTCGGACCGCGGTGCTTGACCAGGACGTCGACGTCCGTGCCGTCCACCAGCAGCGGACCGGACGGGGCGCGCAGGTCCCGCTCGCAGTACGGCGCGTGCTCCAGCAGCTGGCCGTACTTGGAGAGGAAGCGCTTGACCGGGGTGATGTGGCTGTTCGCCTCGATGCAGTAGGCGCGCAGCGGCTCGTCGCCGGTCGGCACCCAGCGGTGGGTGGTCGCCCGGGGGATGATCACGTAGTCGCCCCGGCCGACCTCCAGCGTGCCGAAGACCGTCTCCAGGGTGCCGGAGCCGGACTCCACGTACACGCACTCGTCGCCGAGCCCGTTGCGGTACAGCTCGCTCGGCGCCCCGGCGGCGACGTACGAGATCCGCACGTCGCCGTTGCCGAGGACGAGCCGGCGGCTGCCGACGACGTCCGCGGACTTCCACTCCTGGCCCGCGAACAGCTCGTGCAGCTTGAGGTGCCGGGGGAGCAGGGGGTGGTTGGCGACCGTCGACTGGTCGGGCAGCTCCCACGGGACCGCGTTCACGACGGCCGAGGGGATGCCCCGGTGGTAGAGCAGCGAGGAGTCCGAGGAGAACCCCTCCTCGCCCATCAACTCCTCGTAGTACAGCCCGCCCTCGGGTGTGCGGTGCTGGGTGTGCCGCTTGGGCGGGATGCTGCCCAGCTGCCGGTAGTACGCCATCGTCCCTGCTCCTCCCGGACCCTCCGGGGCCCAGACCTTCGTACGGCTCCAGCGGTGGCCGGTCGCCCGTGGGGCGGGCCGGTCTCAGAGGTTGCCGCGGGCGTCCTGCTCGCGCTCGATGGCCTCGAAGAGCGCCTTGAAGTTGCCCTTCCCGAAGCCCAGCGAACCATGCCGCTCGATGAACTCGTAGAAGACGGTCGGGCGGTCGCCGATGGGCTTGGTGAAGATCTGCAGCAGGTAGCCGTCCTCGTCGCGGTCGACCAGGATGCCGCGGCTCTTCAGCTCCTCGATCGGCACCCGGACGTGGCCGATCCGCTCGCGCAGCTCGGGGTCGTCGTAGTACGAGTCGGGGGTGTTGAGGAACTCGACGCCGCGCGAACGCAGCACGTCGACGGTGGTGAGGATGTCGTTGGTGGCCAGCGCCATGTGCTGGCAGCCCGGGCCGGTGTAGAACTCCAGGTACTCGTCGATCTGCGACTTCTTCTTGGCGATGGCCGGCTCGTTGAGCGGGAACTTCACCCGGTGGTTGCCGCTGGCGACGACCTTGGACATCAGCGCGGAGTAGTCGGTGGCGATGTCGTCGCCCACGAACTCGGCCATGTTCACGAAGCCCATGACCTTGTTGTAGAAGGTGACCCACTCGTCCATCTTGCCGAGCTCGACGTTGCCGACCGCGTGGTCCAGCGCCTGGAACAGGCGGCGCGGCGAGCCCTCGGGGTGCTTCACCCGGCTCTGGGCGGCGATGTAGCCCGGCAGGTAGGGGCCGGTGTACCGGGAGCGGTCGACCAGGGTGTGGCGGGTCTCGCCGTAGGTGGCGATCGCGGCGCGGCGGACGGTGCCGTGCTCGTCGGAGACGTCGTTCGGCTCCTCCAGCACGGTGGCGCCCTGGGCGCGGGCGTGCGCGATGCACTTGTCGACGTCCGGCACCTCCATCGCCAGGTCGACGACGCCGTCGCCGTGGCGGCGGTGGTGGTCCAGCAGCGGGCTGTCCGGGGCGACGCCGCCCTTGATCACGAAGCGGCAGGAGCCGGAGCGCAGCACGTAGGCCTTGCGGTCGCGGCGGCCGGTCTCCGGGCCGGAGTAGGCGACCAGCTCCATGCCGAAGACGACCTGGTAGAACTGGGCCGTCTGGGTGGCGTTGCCGACCACGAACACGACGGCGTCCTGCGCGGTGACCGGGAACGGGTCGGTGGCGGGGTCGTGCTCGACGAGGCCGACGAGGCGGCGCAGCTGCTCGGCGTCGAGACCGGCCTCGCGCTCCTCGGGGGTCAGCTCAAGGGCGTGGGACTGCGGGGTCATCGGTCGTTCCTCCACATTGAGGCCTCGGCGTTGAGGCATCCGCTGGTGGCGGCCGCGCCGCTGGGTGGGTGGGCAAGGCTGCGCGGGCGGTTGAGCCGAGAGCTTGCTCCAGTCGGGGTGGTTGGGCAACAGGTCGGGTTTTCACTGTTCAATGTGTACAAGGTGATCAGGAAATCGCCGATCGGGCTGTGCAGAATGACCGGCCGATCGGCGAGGTTTCACGGGTTCTGCGTAACGGCCTCCGGCGGGTCCCCGGGGGCCTGCGGGTTCCCGGAGGCCTGCGGGCCCCCGCCGGAATGCTCGACGAACCAGTCGCGGGCCAGCTCGGCGACCCGGTCCAGCGTGCCGGGCTCCTCGAACAGATGGCCGGCGTGCGGGACCACCGCCAGTTCACTCTCGCAGCGCAGGTGCTCGCGCGCCCGCCGGTTCAGGTCGATCACCTCGAGGTCCCGGCCGCCGACGACCAGCAGGGTCGGCGCGGTCACGGCGGCCAGCGTGCCGGGCCCGGCGAGGTCCGGCCGCCCGCCCCGGGAGACCACCGCGGCCACCCCGTCGCCGAGCCGGGCGGCCGTCCACAGTGCGGCGGCGGCGCCGGTGCTCGCGCCGAACAGAGCGAGGGGGAGGGGCGGGCCGACGGGCGGTGCCGCCGCCGGGTCCACGGGCAGGGCGCGGGCGACGTCGGTCAGCCGGGCGCCGAGCAGGGCGACGTCGAAGACCTTCCGCCGGTCCGGCGCCTCGTCCTCGGTGAGCAGGTCGAACAGGAAGGTGGCCAGCCCGGCGCGGTTCAGCTCCTCGGCCACCCGGCGGTTGCGCGGGCTGTGCCGGCCGCTGCCGCTGCCGTGGGCGAACACCACGATGCCGCGGGCGCCACCGGGGACGGTCAGCCGGCCGGTCAGCCGGACGCCGGCGGCGGGGAGGGTCAGCTCCCGGTCGGCGGCGGGTCCGGGTCCGGTGCCGGTCGCGGTGCCGGGAATGGTCACGGGTCCGGGTCCGGTGCCGGTGCCGGTGCCGGGTTCGGGTCCGGTGCCGGTAGCGGCTTCGGGGACGGGCCCGGCTTCGGCCTCGGCGAGCCGGCGCAGCACCTCGGCGTCCCCGGTCTGCGAGAAGTCGGCGTAGAACTCGCCGATCGCGAAGAACGGCGAGGGCGTGCCGACGCACACCAGCTCGTCCGCGACGTCGCCGAGCCGTTCCGTCCAGTCCTCCGGCGCCACCGGGACGGCGAGCACCACCCGCCGGGCGCCGCGCGCCCGCACGATCAGACAGGCGGCCCGCGCGGTCGAACCGGTCGCCACGCCGTCGTCGACCACGACCACCGTCCGCCCGTGCAGGTCGACCGGTGGCCGATCACCCCGGTAGCGGCGGGCCCGGCGTTCCAGCTCGGCCCGTTCGCGGGCCTCGACGGCGGCCAGCTCCCCCGCGGTGACCCGTGCGGGGCGCAGCACCAGCTCGTTGAGCACCCGCACCCCGTCCTCGCCGATCGCGCCCATCCCCAGCTCCGGCTGCTCGGGGACGCCCAGCTTGCGGATGACGCAGATGTCCAGCGGTGCGGCGAGCGCGGCGGCCACCTCGGCGGCCACCGGCACCCCGCCGCGCGGCAGCGCGACCACCACGGTGCCGGGGTCGCGCAGGTGGGCGAGCCGGGCGGCCAGCCGGTGGCCGGCGTCGGTGCGGTCGGCGAAGTGGATGCGGGTGGCGGGCATGGGTGCGGCCTCTCCGTTCCACCGTACGTCGCCGGGGCGGCCGGACGGACCGCGGTCTCCCGGGGACCGGCCGTCCCCGGGACGCGACCGCACCCCGGACGGCCGGACCGGGGCGCGGTCCCGCCCGGGGCCGGGACGGGGATGGGGCCGTCCACCCGTGCAACCGGGACGGCGGGCGCGGCACCGTGGCGACAGCGGCCCGGCGGGCCCGTCCCTCGTCCGCCGGGCCCTCCCTCCGCGTCCCCCTGCGTCCCCCTGCGTCCGCCCGCATCCACCCGCGCCCGCCCTGCGCCGTCCCGTGCGGCCCGGGGAGCCGACCCGCTCGAAGGAGCCGACCCGTGAACGTCCCCCGAACCCAGCCCGGCCCCGCTCCCCTCGGGCCTCCCCCCACCCCGTCCGCCCCCGTCGCCGCCCCCGGAGGTCCCGGAGACCCCGGAGGTCCCGGCGGGCCGGGGCTCCGCTTCGTGCCCGGCCTGCTGGATCCGGGCAACCCGGCGCTCGCCGCGGCCGGCGGTCCGCCCGGACGCCGGCTCGTCGTGGTCGACGCCCGGGTGCACGAGCTGCACGGCCACCGGCTCCGCCACTACTTGGACACCCGGGGCGTCGACCACGAGACGCTGGTGCTGCCCGCGCACGGGCAGGTGAAGACCATGGACGCGGTGTTCCAGGTCGCCGACCGGATGGACTCCGTCGGGATCTCCCGCCGGGGCGCGCCGGTGCTGGCGGTCGGCGGCGGCGCGCTCGCCGAGGTGGTCGGGCTCGCCTGCACCCTCTACCGCCGTTCCACGCCGTTCGTGCGGGTCCCCACCACCCTGCACGGCCTGTTCGCCCATCGCCCCGAGGCCGAGACGCTGGTCGATCCGGCCTTCCTGGTCACTCTGGGGCGCCGCCATGTCGCCAGTGGTCTCGCCGAGGTGCTCAAGGTCGCGCTGATCGCGGACGCGGACCTGTTCGGGCTGCTGGAGCGACGCGGCCGGGACCTGCTCGACACCCGGTTCCAGGCCGCCGGCATCGGCGCGGCCGTGCTCGCGCGCGTCGTCGGAGCCACGGTCGGCGGTGGTACGGACGGCGGTGGTAGGGACGGCCGCGAGCGCCTGGGGCACTACGGGCACACGTTCAGTCCGACGGTGGAGACACGTGCGCTGCCGGAGCTGCTGCACGGCGAGGCGGTCTGCGTCGACATGGCGCTGAGCACGGTGGTGGCCCGGCGCCGGGGCCTGGTCGACGAGGGGCAGGCCGAACGGATCCTCGGGCTGATGCGAGGGCTCGAACTCCCGGTCTGGCACCCGCTGCTGGAGTCGATCGCGCTCGGCGAGGCGCTCGCCGGCACCGTGCGCCGCCGCGTCGCGGGGCGGTGGCTGCCGCTGCCGTCCGGGATCGGCGCGGGGGTGCTCGTCGACGACCTGGGCGGGCGTGAACTCGTCGGCGCGGCCGGGTGGTTGCGCGCCCGGTCGGCGGTGACGGCCGCGGGGTGCGCGACGGCGCTCGACGGCTGACGGCGTCCGCCGACCGCAGCAGCCTCGCCGCCGCCGTGCCCGAAGCCGCCTCTGCCCGAAGCTGCCCCTGCTCGAAGCGTCCGCGCCCGACGCTGCCCGGCCCGCAGCTGCCGCGCCCGAGGCCCCCGCGCCCCACGGCCCGGGTGTCCCGCCCGGTGGGCAGGGCACGGACGGGCTCCGGGGCTCAGGCGCCCGGGGCGACGGACAGGACACGCTGGGCCTCCGACCCCGAACGGGAGGAGGCCCCCATGCGTCGCAGTGCCCGGTTGGACCGGCGGATCCAGGCCAGTGCCGCGCACCTCACCCTCGCGGTCCGCGGCGACGAGCGTTCCTGGGGCGAACTGGGCGCGCGGATCGCCGAGTTCGACGCTCGGCGGTTCGTCCTCGTCACCGACGGAACCGCGCCCCCGGAGCAGCTCGCCCGGGTCCGCGCGCTCGCCGAGGCCCGAGCGCCCACCGTCCTGCACGAGGTCCGCGCGCAAGCCCCGCGCGAGGTCCGCGCGGGGCCCCTCCCCACCGACCCGGCCACCGGCGGCCGGACGGACGCCGGGACCCTCCCCGACGGCACGGTGATCGCGGTCGGAGGCGAACGCGCCTGCGCCGTCCCGGCCGCCGTCCGGGTGCCGACCGACCTCGCCGCCGCCTGCGGTCCCGCCCTCGCCCTGCACCGTCCGGTGCCGGCCGCGCTGGCCTGGGTCCGCTCCGACCTGCTCGCCGCCGGGCCCGCCGCGCGGACCAGGGCCGGGCTCGTCGCCGTCGTCCGGCACGTGCTCGCCGTCTGCCCGGCCCACGGCCCGGCGCTCGCGAGCCTGCTCACGCCCGCGGCCCGCCACGACGCCCGGACCCTGACCGCCCTGCTCGCCCTGTGCGCCGACGCCCGGGCCGCCCTGGTCTGCTTCGACCCGGACGAGACCGGCCCCGCCCTCGCCCTCGGCTACGGCCGCAGCCTCGCCGCCGCCGTGCGCGCGACTCCCGGTCCCGCGCCGGCGCCCGGCGACGCCGACGCCCTGGGCCTGCTGCTCGCCGCCGCGGTGGCGGCCCGGCTCGGGCTGTCCGCCGGCCCGTCCGGCCGGGCCCACCGGGACCTGCTCGCGCGCAACGGTTCCGCGACCGCCCTGCCCGCCGGGGCGGACCTCGACCGGCTCGCCGCCGCGGCCGTCGCCACCACCCGGCCCGGTCTGCTGCTCCTCGCCGACCTGGGACGTCCGTACTGCGTCGACGGACGGCTGCTGACCCCGGTGGACGGCGCGGTGCTGCGGGCCGCCGCGGGCGACCTGGCCGTCGGCGCCGCCCGGCCCGCCCGGGTCGCCGTCCCGCACAGCCGGGCTGCTGCCGGGACCGGCCCGGGCGCGGTGCCGAACCGGGGGGACGGGCACCCGGCCGCCGGCCGGGAACAGGACGGGACCGCGTCCCCGTGCGGCCGGGACGGCAGGCGCAGCACCGTGGAGACCAGAAGCGGCCCAGCAGGGACCGCAGCTCAGCAGAAGGAGTTCCCGTCATGACGGGCACCGTCATCACCGACCTCCGCCGCCGCGGTGCCGTCGACCCGAGCCGGGTGCTGGCCGGACCGCTCCGTGCGGTCGGACTGCAGTGGCTCGACCCGGGGCGCAGCGTCGAGGTCGCCGCCGAGGGCGTCGAACGCGCCCTCTACATCACGGCCGGCTCCGGCACCGCGACGGTGCCCGAGGCCGGGACCGACGCGTCGACGGTCGCCGACTCCGCATTCCCGCTGGTCGAGGGCACCGCCCTGACCCTGCCGTTCGGCGCGCGCACCGTGCTCACGGCCGGCACCGCCGGGCTCGAGTACTTCCACGCGATCCTCGCGGTCGCGGGCCGCCCGGGCGGTGCCACCGCCCACCCGGCGGCCGGGCGCCCGACCACCGAGCAGCCGACCACCGAGCAGCCGGTCACCGAGCAGCCGGTCACCGAACGTCCGGTCGCCGAACGTCCGGTCACCGAGCACCCGACCACCAACGGCGCCCCGACCACCAACGGTGCCCCGGCCGCCGACACCCCCGACCGTCCCGAGACCCCGCCGAGCCCCGAAGGAGGCGACGCACGATGATCGTCACCACCGCCACGGCCGCGGCCACCGTCATCCTCGGCCCGAACGGCGAACGCGTCCGCGTCCGCTGCCTGGCGCGCCGGTCCATGCTCACCAGCGCCTGCGAGACCTTCGACCACCTGCGGCTCAGCCCCGGCGCGCACCACGCGCTGCCGGGGCGGTCCGACGGAGAGACCGTGCTGTTCGTGGTCCGGGGATCGCTGCTGGTCGGCCGGACCGCCGATGAGCCGGACCACCTGGCCGTCGACGGCGATCTGCTGCTGGCGACCCGGGGCTGTCCGCTGCGGCTGGAGGCCGGCCCGCTCGGCGCCGAGGTGCTCTGCCTCGCGCTGGACGCGCCGCGCCGCACCACCGCGACCAGGAACTCGCTGGCCCGGCGCCGCGCCGAACGGCGCAGCCGGCCATGACGGCTCCCGCGGCGGTCCTGCCGCCCGGCCGCTCCGTTCCCCGACCGCCCCGTTCCCCGACCGCTCCGCTTTCCGGCCACCGGCCCCCGCCACCCCGGCGGGGGCCGGTGGTTCGGTGTCGACGGTTCGCGTCCGCGGACCCGTCCTGGGACCGGAACAGGACGGCAGGCCCATGTGCCCGGGGCGCGCCGCCGACCAGAGTGGGGGGCGGAGCGGTCGATCGGTCGGACCGCTCGGGGAGAGAAAAGTCTGGAGCACCACTCATGGCAACGAACACGAGAACGAGGACGTTCGGCGTCGCCTCCGTAGTCGCCTGCATCGCCACCGCCACCGTGATCATCAGGAGCGCCGCCGGCGCGCTGGCCAAGGCGGCGGCGCCCGCCGACGGGACCACGGCCACCGAGCACCGCTGCAAGCCCGGCGAGAAGGACTGCAAGAACTGACCTCCGCCGTCCCGCCCCCGTCGCCCCCGTGCCCCCCGTGCCTCACCGCGCGGGGGCACGGGGGCACGCGTGGGGCACCCGGCGGAACGTTCAGGCGCCGGGCCGGGGGCTGCGGAAGGGGTGGCGGGGGAGGACGGCGAGGACCCGGGTGCCGTTGGTGGGGAGGCTGCCGACGGTGCAGCGGCCGCCGATCTCGGCCGCGCGGTCCGACATCGACCGCAGTCCGACCCCGGCGGCCCGGTCCGGGGCCGCAGGTCCGGCGTCGCCCGGCTCGTTCGAGCCCGTGCCAGTGTCGGCCGAGCCGGGGTCGGCCGAGCCGGGGTCGACCGGGCCCGGGTCACCGGGGCCCGGGTACTCGTCGGGCGCCTGGGGGTCGCCGAGGCCGATCCCGTCGTCCTGGACGGTCAGCACGAGGTTCTCCTCGTCCACCCGCAGGGCCACCTCGGCGTGCCGGGCGCGGGCGTGTCGGAGCACGTTGTTCAGCGCTTCGGCGGTGATCCGGTAGGCCGCCACCTCGACGGCGGCCGGCAGTTCCGGCAGCGGGTCCGGCCGCAGCGCGGTGCTGACGGCGAGGCCGTCGCCGCTGAACGTGGCCGCCAGGTGCTCGACGGCCCGGGTGAGGCCGAACTCGCCGAGCGGTGCGGGCCCGAGCCGGTCGGTGATCCGCCGCACCTCCTTGATCGTCAGCGCCAGGTCGTCGGAGATCCCCCGCAGCGTCAGGGCCAGCGCGTCGGTTCCTCTCCCGGAGGCCGGGCCGGCCGGGCCGGCCGCGCGGCCCGACCCGGCCGCAGTCGCCGCAGTCGCCGCAGTCCCGGCAGTGCCCGCAGTCCCGGCAGTGCCCGCGGCCCCGGCGGCCGAGGCCGCGTTGTCGACCCGCAGCCGCAGCCCCGCCAGCGCCGGTCCGAGCCCGTCGTGGATGTCCCGGCGCAGCCACCGCCGTTCCTCCTCCCGCGCCGCGACGATCTGTTCCCGGCCGGCCTGGAGGTCCTCCCGGAGCCGCAGCGATGCGACGGCCGGCGAGGCCTGGTCCGCCAGCGAGCGCAGGATGTCGACGTCGCTGGGGTCGAGCCGCTCCTCGCCGGCCCGCAGTCCCACGGTCAGCTCCCCGATCGTCGTGCCGTGGTGGACCAGCGCGAAACCCTGGACCGGTCCGTCCAACCGCCCCACCGCGGCCAGCGGGCGACGCCCGGCCCTGGTGGTGACGGCCAGTGCCACACCCGGCAGCCGCAGTTCCTCGGCGACGGTGCCGCAGAGCGCGGACGGCAGCCGCTCCGGGTCGACGACCTGCCGGACCTGCCCGGCCAGGGTGCGGAGCACCTGGTAGGGCTGGGCGCGTTCGCCGTAGTAGAGCCGGTCCACGAGGCCCGTCGCCCGCCGGCCGGCCCGGGGCAGGCCCGCGCCCAGGGCGAGGAGCAGGGCGATCAGCAGCAGGGCGGCACCGCCGCGGCCGGGCACCAGCCAGCCCGAGAGCACGGTCGCGCAGACCACGAACACCACGGTGAGCCCGGCGGCGAGCAGCAGGCCGCCGAGCACGGACCGGGCGGCCCGGTCCAGCCGCCACCCGCCGTCGCGCACCACCAGGTACGCCACCGCGACCGCCCACACCGCGCCCGCCGCCGTGAACAGCGAGTAGCTCAGCCAGTACTCGTACTGGAACCGCCGGGTGTAGTAGTCCTGCATTCCGGCCCAGAGCAGGTAGGCGCCGAGCATGCCGGCCAGGTGGGCGCGGTGACGGGGCGCGCTCCGGCGGAGCAGCCGGACCAGCAGCACGGCGGCGGCGACACCGATCAGCAGGTAGTTGACCGGGTCGTAGAGGCGGTCGAGCTGGTCGGACACGGAGCCGAAGGCGTTCGCGACGGCGCTGTCGGCGAGCGGATTCGGCCGGCCGAACACGGTCGCGCGGTCCAGGAAGGACATGGTGTCCGGGAGCACCCACGCGGTGACGGCGCCGATGTACCACCACCACCTGCGACCGGTGAGCCGTCCGGCGGGCAGCCAGAGCGGCAGGACGTAGAACAGCGTCTGGCTGACCGTGTCGCACACCGCGCGCACCACGGCGGCAGCGCCGACGAGACCGGGGTCGGAGACCTCCACCCAGACGGGCGCGGCGGCCGCGCTCGGCAGCATCGACGTCAGCGCGTAGAGGAGCATCACCCAACCGAGTGGATTTCCCGGACGGTGGGCGTGCAGCAGCATGCCCGCGGCGGCGGTGGGCAGCGCGTAGACCAGGATGGCGAGCTGGTCGCGGGGGGCCTCCACCCCGGGCGCGTCCAGGTGGACCAGCACGTAGCAGACCCAGAGGGCGGCGACCGCCAGGCAGAGCACGGTGAGCGCCGCGGCCCCGGTGAGCCGGCGCTGTGCGGGCGTCCGGCGCGGCGGGACCCCGGCGGGCGTGCGCGGCAGGGGCGGGAGAGGGGTCACCGTGGTCATGGCACCGCCTAGGGACGGGTGAGGGTGGGTCCACCGGGGGGCGGTCGCCGGGTCGGAGGCGTTCCCACCAGTCTCGGCCGCCCGTTGTCCCGGGCGCATGGGGCAGCGGTCTCGTTCGCCCGGCCGACCCGGCGGCCCCGGCGTCATGATCACGGAAAGTCACACCGGCATCGCTGGTAGTGTCGGCCGGGTGGATGAAGAGCAGCCCGCCGAAGACCCCCGCGCCGGGGGACCGCAACCGGACGAGGCGCCGTCGGCCGGACCCGTACGGGTCCTGATCGTCGACGACCACCCGTTGTTCCGGGAGGGGCTGCGGGCCGCCCTGGAGAGTGCCGAGGGCATCGTCGTCGTGGCCGAGGCCGAGCGCGTGGGCGACGTGCCGGAGGCGGTCGCCCGGCACCGTCCGGACATGGTGGTCATGGACCTCTCCCTGCCGGACGGCTCCGGGCTGGAGGCCACCCGCCGGCTCTCCGCCGACCGGCCGGCCCCGCCGGTGCTGATGCTCACCATGGCGGACGACGACGGGAGCCTGCTCGCCGCGCTCCAGGCGGGGGCCCGCGGCTACCTGGTGAAGGGCGCGGGCCGGGAGGAGGTGCTGCACGCGGTGCGGACGGTCGCGGCCGGTGGCGCGGTGTTCGGCGCGGACGTGGCGGAGCGGATCACCACCCTGCTGGCCGGCGCCCGGGTGCGGGAGGCCGGGCAGCTCTTCCCGGCGCTCACCGCCCGCGAGGCGGAGGTCCTCGACCTGGTGGCCCGGGGGCTGGACAACCGCCGGATCGCCCGCGAGCTGGTGGTCGCGGAGAAGACGGTGCGCAACCACGTCACCCACATCTTCGAGAAGCTGCACGTCGCCACCCGGGCGGAGGCCGTCGCCCGGGCCAGGGACATGGGCCTCGGCGACAGCTGACCCGCCGGCCCGCCGCCGCCCGTCGGGCCACCCGGCAGGCAGGCAGTTGCCGGGGCGGGCCGCGGGCCCGGGGACCGCCCGGCGGACCCGCGGGCCGACGGCCGCCCCGGGTACGACCGGGACCGGGACCGGACCGCCGTCCCGCGCCCCCGGGACGCCAGGAAGCCGAGGATGCGGGAGAGGAGGCTCTCATGAGCGAACCGGCCGCGACCCCGGCCACCACCGGGACCGGGCACAGCCCCGCACCCACCGCGCCCGCCGGGCCCGCCGCGCCCACCGGGCTCCCCGCCGCGTCCGCGCGGCAGCCGGCCCCCCGGCCGGGCCGCCGGGCTGCGCCACCCCGGCGCAGCGGCCTCACCCCGGCCGCCTGGGTCTGCGCGGCCACCCTGCTCAGCGGATTCGGCTGGGTGCTGCTCGCCGTCACCCACCAGGACGCCGCCTGGGCCGTGCCGTTCTACCTCCACGACGGCGAGACCGTCCTGCTCGGCTTCGCGTTCGCGCTCTCCGGGCTGCTCATCCTCGCCCACCGCGCCGGACCCGGCGCCGACGGGCCGGCTCCCCTCCGGCCCTCCGACGGCAGCCCCGGCCAAGGCCCCGGCACCGGCCCCGGCCCCGAGTCCGAGCCCGCCCCGGCCGGGGCACCGGTCGGCCGCAGCCTGGGCCGCTGCCTGCTGGCCGCCGGACTCGGCGGCTGCCTCTCCCGCTTCGCCCTCCTCGCGGGCGCCGCCGCCGACGCCGGACCGGCGGTGCAGGCCCTCGGCGCCGCGCTGCTGCTCGCCTCGGTCACCCTGTTCGTCTTCGTCTCCCTGGCCCTGCCGCTCTGGCTGCCCGAGGGACGGCTGCCCGGCGGGCCGGGCCGCGCGTTCGTCGTCGCCGTCGCCGTCTGGAGCGCACTGCACGCCTGCGCCGTGCGGCTCGGCACCCCGCTGCCCTACTTCGGCGACGTGCTCGTCCCGGACGGCCGCGGACTGCCGCTCGACGAATGGCACGCGACCCTGGTCGCCTGGGGCATCGTCGCCACCAGCCTGACCGTGGCCGCCGTCCGCTGGCGCCGCTCGGCGCGGCCGCACCGCGGCGTCACCGCCGTGCTGGTGCCCTACCTGGTCTGGCTGGTCACGACCAACATCGCGCTGCGGATCGGCAGTTCGGAGAGCGTCGCGGCGGTGGCCTACTTCGCCGGGTCGGCGCTGTGGATGCTCGGCGCGGTCGGCTACGCGTTCACCCGCGACCGCTCCCGCTACCTCGACCGGGCGACCCGCCGGATGCTCAGCGTCCTCGCGCTGATCGCCCTGCTGATCGCCGGTTACCTCGGCATCGCCCTGCTGCTGCGCCGTGCCCTGCCGACGGCCAGCAACACCGGCGCCCAGCTGCTGGCGGCCGGGGCGCTGGCCATCGGCGGACTGCTGGGGCCCACCACCCGCTGGGTCGTGCGGGCCGTCGACCGCTTCTACTACGGCGACCGGGCCCGCCCCTACCAGGTGGTCCGGGAGCTCGCCGAACGCCTGAGCCGCGCCGTCAGCCCGGCCGACGCCCCGCCGCTGCTCTGCGACACCGTGGTGGGCGCCCTCGGCCTGCCCGGCGCCCGGGTCGTCCTGCACACCCGCACCGGACCGCACGAACTGGCCTCCGTCGGCACCGTCGGCCCCGACAGCCAGGTGTTCCCGCTCAGCTACGAGGGCGCGGTGATCGGCGACCTCTACGCGCCGCCGCGGGCCGGGCAGCCGGAGCTGGACGCGCAGGACCACGAGGTGCTCCGCTTCCTCGCCGACCAGGCCGCGCCCGCGATCGCCTCGCTGCGCATGTACGAGGAGCTCCAGCGCGGGCGGCGGCAGATCGTGCTCGCCCGGGAGGAGGAGCGCCGCCGGCTGCGGCACGACCTGCACGACGGGCTCGGCCCCACCCTCTCGGGGCTGCGGCTGGGGGTCGACACCGCCAGGGCCGTCGTGCCGGAGGACTCCCCGGCGGCCCGCTCGCTGCGGGCGGTGTCGGCGGGGATCGGGCAGGCGATCGACGAACTGCGGCGGATCACCGAGGGGCTGGCGCCCGCCGCGCTGGCGGGGGAGGGGCTGGCGGTGGCGCTGCGGCGGCTGGTCGCGGAGCTGGACGGGCCGCGGGTCGGGATCGCGCTGGTGCTGGACCCGGACCCACCGCCGGCGCTGGCCGCCGCGGTGGAGGTGGCGGTGCTGCGGATCAGCGGCGAGGCGCTGCACAACGTCCTGCGCCATTCGGCGGCCGGGCAGGCCCGGCTGACGCTGCGGGTCCGGCCGGAGGCGGTGGTGGTCGAGGTCTGGGACGACGGCCGGGGCTTCCCCGGGGGCCGCCCGGAGCCGGTCGGCGCCGACGGGTCCCGTCGGGCCGGGTCGGGGCTGGGGCTGCGCTCGATGGCGGAGCGCGCCGAGGAGCTGGGCGGCCGCTTCAGCACCGGCAACCACGACGGCGGCGCCCTCGTCCGGGCGGAGCTTCCCCGCACCCCGGACCGCCCGGCCTCGGACGGCTGACGGCCCCCGCGGTCGCCCTTCTGACCGCCGCCTCTTGACGGGGCCGGAGGTTCCCTCAATCATCATGGTCGCGTCAACTTTGCGATGCGGCCGGCCCCACACCCCCTCAACACCCCAATGCCGCCCGCGGAGTGGCGCGCTTCCGTTCTGCCCCATCAGATATCGGAGCCTCCATTGACCGAGCGCGCCCCGAGGCGATCCCGCCTGCGCCGATCCGCCCTGTCCGCCGCCGCCGTCGTCACCCTCGCGGCCGCCCTGCTGACCCCGGCCGCGGCCGCGTCCCCCACGACGCCCGTCGCCGCCCCGTCGGCCGCGGCCGCCGCCCCCGACATCCCGGTGGCCAACGTCAAGGCCCACCTCGCCCAGCTCCAGTCGATAGCCACCGCCAACGGCGGCAACCGCGCCCACGGCCGGGCCGGCTACAAGGCCTCGATCGACTACGTGAAGGCCAAGCTGGACGCCGCCGGCTACACCACCGCGCTGAAGACCTTCAGCTACAACGGCTCGACCGGCTACAACCTGATCGCCGACTGGCCGGGCGGCGACACCTCGCACGTCGTGATGGCCGGCGCCCACCTGGACTCCGTCACCGGCGGGCCGGGCATCAACGACAACGGCTCCGGCTCCGCCGGCATCCTGGAGACCGCGCTCGCCGTCTCCCGGGCCGGGCTCACGCCCTCCAAGCACCTGCGGTTCGGCTGGTGGGGCGCCGAGGAGTACGGCATGATCGGCTCCAAGAACTACGTCAACAGCCTCTCCAGCGCCGACCGTTCGAAGATCGACACCTATCTGAACTTCGACATGATCGGCTCGCCCAACCCCGGCTACTTCACCTACCGCTACGACAGCGCGCTCGACGCCCTGTTCCGCGACTACTTCGCCGGTCTCGGCATCAGCACCGAGCAGGACTTCGAGGGCGACGGCCGGTCCGACCACGCCCCGTTCCAGGACGCGGGCATCCGGGTCGGCGGCCTGTTCAGCGGTGCCGACTACACCAAGACCAGCGCCCAGGCGGCCAAGTGGGGCGGAACGGCGGGCCAGCCCTTCGACCGCTGCTACCACTCCTCCTGCGACACCAGCGCCAACATCAACGACACCGCGCTGGACCGGATGAGCGATGCCGTCGCGTACGCGATCTGGACCCTCTCGGCCGGCGGCACCACCCCGCCCACCGGCACCGTCTTCGAGAACACCGCCGACGTGCAGATCCCGGACAACGGGGCGGCGGTCACCTCGGCCGTCACCGTCACCGGCCGTACCGGCAACGCGCCCGCCGCGCTCCAGGTCGGGGTGGACATCAAGCACAGCTACCGCGGCGACCTGGTCATCGACCTGGTCGCGCCCAACGGCACCTCCTACCGCCTGAAGGGCTCCAGCAGCGACTCCGCGCCCAATGTGCAGACCACCTACACCGTGAACGCGTCCGCGGTGGCCGCCAACGGCACCTGGAAGCTCAAGGTCCAGGACGTCGGGCCGCAGGACACCGGCTACATCGACAGCTGGAAGCTCACCTTCTGACGGTCCGCCGGTGACACGACTCCGGGGGTGCCGGTCCGCCGACCGGCACCCCCGGGTCCCCCACGGGCGGGGCGGCTACTGCGCCATCTCGTAGGCGCCCGAGAGCGCCTCGACCATGCCCCACACCTTCGCCGTCCGGGCGCCGTCCGCGACCGGGCGGCGGACGTGCGCCAGCGCCCACGCCGCCTGCGCCTCGGTGGTGGACGCCTTGCCGTGCAGCTCGGTGGCGTGCGCGGAGAAGTCCCGCACCAGCGCGTCGAAGACCTGGTCCAGCAGGTCCTGGTCCAGCCCGGTGAGCTCGGCCTGCTCCAGCACCAGCTGGCCGTAGACGATCAGCGCGAACAACTGGCCGATCTCCAGCAGGAAGTCCAGGTCGGCCTGCTGCTCCGCGCTCGGCGCGTGCTCCAGCAGCAGCGCGCAGAAGCCGTCGGCCTGCTCGCGGAACCGGGCGACGTTCGGCAGGTGCGCGTGCGCGTCGTAGGCGGTCCGCCAGTCGTGGAAGCGGATCGCGCCCAGGCCCCGGGCCGGGCCCTGCCGGAACAGGAAGCCGTCGTCGGCGGCGTCCCGGCGGGTCGGCACCGCGGGGTACTCGGCCGGGGCGAACAGGTAGTTGGCCATGAACTTGAGGATCAGCGCCAGGTTGACGTGGACGGTGCCCTCCAGCTTCGGCAGGCCCCGGATGTCCTTGGCGGCCTTGTCGAAGTAGGTGTCAGCCTCGAAGCCCTTGGCCGCGATGACGTCCCACATCAGGTCGATGACCTTCTCGCCCTCAGTGGTGACCTTCATCTTGGTCATCGGGTTGAAGAGCAGGTAGCGGCGGTCCTCGGGGGAGGCGGTCCGGAAGTAGTCCACCGAGCGGGCGGCGAACAGCTTCATGGCCACCAGTCGCGCGTAGGCGTCGGTCAGCTCGCGCCGCACGTGCGGGAAGTCGGTGACCTTCTTTCCGTAGAGCACCCGGTTGTGGGCGTGCGTCACGGCCTCGTACATCGCGTGCTCGCAGATGCCCACGGAGGCGGTGCAGAGGTTGAACTTGCCGACGTTGACGGTGTTCAGCGCGGCGTCGAAGGCGGCCTTGCCGGTGTGCAGCACGTCCTCGGCGCGGACCGGGTACTCCTCCAGCCGGAACTCGCTGACGTACATCTGGGCGTTCACGACGTTCTTGACCAGGTGGTACGCCTCGTGGCGGCTGTCGGCGGCGAAGAAGACGTAGCCCTCCGGCCCCTCGACGTCCGAGCGGCGGCCGAACACCGAGACCAGGCCGGCGACGTTGCCGTTGCCGATGTAGTACTTGGAGCCGGTGGCGGTGAAGCCGCCCTCGCCGTCCGGGGTGAGGATCATGTCGGTCGAGTAGATGTCGGCGCCGTGGCTGCGCTCGGAGAGCCCGAACGCCATCACGTGGCCCTCGGCCAGGAGCCTGGCGGCCCGCGCCCGGACGGCCTCGTTCTCGCTCTGCCAGACCGGGCCGAGGCCCAGGATGGTGACCTGCCAGGTGTACCAGTAGCCGAGGCCGTAGAAGCCGAGGATCTCGTTGAGCTCGGCGATCCGGGCGGTGTCCCAGCGCTTGTCCGGGTCGGCCGCGGACGGCGTCAGGAACTCGGCGAACAGGCCTTCCTTGGCGGCGAATTCGAGGAAGTCGGCGTACCAGCTGCGATCGATGTAGGTGTCGATCAGCGCCTTCTTGCCGCGCGACTCGAACCAGTCGACGGTCGCGCGCAGCAGCCGGCGGGTCGGCTCGTCGAACTGCGCGGGGTCGTAGGAACGCGGGTTGAAGAGCATCGCGGGCTCCCGGGGGTCGAGGGTGGAGAGCTGGGTGGAGGGTGGGACGAGGAGCACGGAGGGTCAGTCGGCGGGGCCGGCGGCCTCGGCGGCCAGCTCGCGCAGGGTGGCGAGGACGTCGTCCAGCCAGGCCAGCGTCATCCGCTCGTACTCGATGCCGCCGCGCAGCACCACGTGCTGGAGCCGCTGCCGGGCGTCGAGCGTGTCCGGTTCGGGGAAGTCGCGCCCCTCGCCGTGGAGGTAGTGGGCGAGCAGGGCGGCGTGGCCGTCCCGGTGCCGTTCGACCTCGGGGATCAGGGCGGCGGGGTCGTCGAAGGCCGCCGCGCGGATCCGCACGGCGAGCTCGTGGCGGACCGTCTCGGCCTCGACGGGCTCGCGCAGCCAGGCGGCGAGCGCGGTCCGGCCGGGCGCGGCCGCCGAGTACACCTTCTTGTCCGGCCGCCCGTCCTGCGCGACCTCCTCGACCGAGACCCAGCCGTCCGTCTCCATCCGCCGCAGCACCCGGTAGATCTGCTGGTGGGTGGCGGTCCAGAAGCGGCCGATGGACCGGTCGAAGCGCCGGGCCAGCTCGTAGCCGGAACCGGGTCGTTCCAGCAGCGAGACGAGGATCGCGTGCTCCAGTGCCATGAGCGGCATCCTGCTATGCAACGAGTTGCATACGCAATGGCCGCGGGCGGGGTTGAGACGGAGGTCACCCGGTCGGGCGGAGGGGGCGGACCGGCGGGCGGGCAGGGTAGCTTCCCCGGCGAAAAGGTGCAAAACGGTCCAACGGCGCCAGAATGGTACTGGGCTTGCGCCCCCATGTTCCGCACGTAGGAGGTGGTATCGGTGTCTACCCAGATCCCGATGGGCATGGAGCACCATCCGGACATCGTCGAACTCCGGGAGCACTACGAGCGGGTCACTCTGACCCCACGGGCCCAGGCCGTCGAGGCCCTGGCCGTCCTGGCCGGTCTGTTCCTGGCGGCCTCGCCATGGATCGTCGGCTTCACCGCCTTCAGCACGCTGACCGTCACCTGCCTGATCGTCGGCATCGCCTACTGCGTGCTGATGGCCGGCTACGGCTCGGCGTACGAGCGCACGCACGCACGGGCCTGGGCCGCGACCCTGCTCGGCGCGTGGACGTTCGTCTCCCCCTGGGTCGTCTCGGGTGAGGTGAACCGGGGCAAGAACATCGTGACCTGCATGATCGCAGGTGGCGTGATGTTCCTGCTGGGGCTCGCCGCCATCTCGATGGCCACCATGACGTCGAACGGAGCCGCGATGCGGCTCGGCCGGGCCGGCCGAGCCAAGGGCTGACGTCCGACGGAAGCCCGGAACCCGGGGCGCGGAACGGCGAGGCCGCCGTCCGCGCCCCGGGCGCGTGCCGCCCGGGGCCTGCCGTCCGGGGTGCCTGCCCGTCCGCTGGGCCTGCCGTCCGGGAGCGTGTGCCGACCGGGACGGCTCGCGCCGTCCCCCGGGGGTTACGGCCGGGTCATCCGCAGCACGTCCAGGGCCTCGTCCAGCTGCCCGACCGTGAGCCGTCCCTGCTCGACGTACCCGCGCTCCAGGACCACCTGGCGGATCGTCTTCCGCTGCGCCAGTGCCTGCTTGGCGACCTTCGCCGCCTCCTCGTAGCCGATGTAGCGGTTCAGCGGCGTGACCACCGAGGGCGAGGACTCCGCGTACTCCCGGGCCCGCTCGACGTTGGCGGTGATGCCGTCCACGGCCCGGTCGGCGAGCAGCCGCGCGCTGTTGGCGAGCAGCCGGACCGACTCCAGGACGTTGCGGGCGATCACCGGCAGCATCACGTTGAGCTCGAAGTTCCCGCTCGCCCCGGCCACCGTCACGGTGGCGTCGTTGCCGATCACCTGGGCGGAGACCATCAGCACCACCTCCGGCAGTACCGGGTTCACCTTGCCGGGCATGATCGAGGAGCCGGGCTGGAGGTCGGGGAGGTTGAGCTCGCCGAGGCCGGTGCGCGGGCCCGAGCCCATCCAGCGCAGATCGTTCGCGATCTTCGTGAAGCCGACCGCCACGGTGCGCAGCTGGCCGCTGAGTTCGACCAGGCCGTCCCGCGCGCCCTGCGCCTCGAAGTGGTCCCGGGCCTCGGTCAGCGGCAGGTCGGTGGCGCGCGCGACCTCCTCGATCACCGCCGCCGCGAAACCGGGCGGGGTGTTGATGCCGGTGCCCACCGCGGTGCCGCCGAGCGGCAGTTCGGCGACCCGGGGCAGGGTGGCCAGCAGCCGCTCCCGCCCGTGCCGGACCTGCGCCGCGTAACCGCCGAACTCCTGCCCCAGGGTGACCGGGGTGGCGTCCATCAGATGCGTCCGGCCCGCCTTGACCACGCCCGCGAACTCCGCCGCCTTGCGCTCCAGCGCCTCGGCCAGGTGCTCCAGGGCGGGGATCAGGTCGTGGCTGACGGCGGCGGTGGCGGCGATGTGGATCGAGGACGGGAACACGTCGTTGGACGACTGGCTGGCGTTGACGTGGTCGTTGGGGTGGACCGGCCGGCCGAGGCGATCGCCGGCCAGGGTGGCGATCACCTCGTTGGCGTTCATGTTGGAGGAGGTGCCCGAGCCGGTCTGGAACACGTCGACCGGGAACTCCGCGTCCCACCGGCCCGCCGCGACCTCCTCGGCGGCGGACACGATCGCCCCGGCGGTCTCCTCGTCCAGGACGCCCAGCCTGGCGTTGACCCGCGCGGCGGCGGCCTTGATCCGCGCCAGCGCGGCGATGTGGGCCGGCTCCAGGCGCTGGCCGGACACCGGGAAGTTCTCCACCGCGCGCTGCGTCTGGGCCTGCCACTTCGCCGCGGCCGGCACCCGTACCTCGCCCATCGAGTCGTGCTCGATCCGGTACTGCTCGTCACCCATCGTGCGCTGCACCTCCTGAACGGTCCCGGTCGGACCGGGGGCCGGGGACCCCTGCGGATCCAGGGTCCCCGCTCCGGCCGGGTTCGGCTTTCCGCTGACCACAGCCGCGCGCCGGCCCGGGGTATTTCCGGCCGGTGCGCGGGTACGACATCGTGCCCGACCGCCCGACCGCCCGACCGCCCGACCGCCGTGACTGCGCGGCTGCCCGACCGCCGCGACCGCCCGACGTCGCCGGCTAGCCCAGGACGGCGGTCACGATCTCGCCGGTCCCGGTGCCGGCCTTGACGACCTCGCCGCCGTCCGGGGCCCACACGCCCGAGCCGCCGGAGCTGGCGGCGAACTCGCCGCTCGGGCCGGCGGTGGTCGACAGCACCACCCAGACGCCGTTGTCCGCCGCCCGGGCCGGGTAGCGGGCCGCCTTGGTGGCCAGCGCCTCCGGGCCCGCGCCGTACAGGGTGGAGGCGACGTACACCTCGGCGCCGAGACCGGCCAGCAGCTCGGCGTGCGCGGGGTTCGCGGCGTCGGCGCAGATCGCCAGGCCCAGCCGCCGGCCGTCCAGTTCCAGCAGGGCGGGCCGTTCGGCGGCGACGAAGCGCTCGGGCTCGTTCCCCCAGAGGTTCATCTTGCGGCAGGCGATCGTGGCGCCCCCGCCGGTGACGGCGAGGGTGGCGATGAAGTCGCGGCCGTCGGGGTCGGTCACCGGCGCGCCGACCAGCGCGGTGGCACCGGTCTCGGCGCAGGCGGCGACCAGCGGCGCGAGGCGCTCGTCGGACGGGTCGACCGAGGGCGCGGCCAGGTCGTAGCCGGTGAGGGAGAGCTCGGGGAAGACCACCAGCCGGGCCGCGGCGGCCTCCCGGACGGCGGCGGCGTGGCGCTCGACGTTGACCGCGACCGTGTCGGGCCGACCCGGTTCGGCGCAGGCGGGCTGGGCGACGGCGACGGTCAGGGGCGCGGGCACGGTGGGGCCTCCGGAGCAGATCGGGGACGAGAATCACGATCAACCTATGAGCCCACCGGGAAATCCGGCAAGGTTCATACCTTCGAGTGAAGATCATGAGCCGGATCGGGGCACCCGCGCGACTGCTTCGTACGCTCACCCGGAATCGGGGGAGCGAGCGGACGAAAGTCCACCGGACACAGGGGCGGGCATGACGGCAGCACCGGACCACCAGCACCACCGGCACCACCACGGACAGGACCCGGCCGGAGGCGCCGCCACCGGCCCGGCGGCCGGGGAGCCGGAGGAGGGCGGCCTCAGCCGGCGCCGCCTCCTCGGCCTCTCCGCGGCGCTCGGCACCACCGGCTGGCTGGTCAGCGGCACCGTCGGACCGGACAGCGCCCGGGCCGCCGCCCCCGCACCGCCCGGACTGCCCGCCGGGACCGAAGTGTTCCAGCGCGTCTACCGGAACTGGTCCGGCGAGATCGGCACCGACCAGCTCTGGACCTGCGCCCCGCGCACGCCCGAAGAGGTCCCGGTGCTCGCCGACTGGGCCCGCGCCCACGGCTGGCGCCTGCGCGCCCAGGGCCACCGGCACACCTGGGCCCCGCTCACCGTCGCCGACGGGACCCCCGAGGCGGCCAGAGTGCTGCTGCTCGACACCACCCGCCACCTCACCGCCATCACCGCCGACTCGCCCACCACCGTCCGCGCCCGGACCGGCGCCACCATGGAGGCGTTGCTCGCCCACCTGGCCGACCGCGGCCTCGGCCTCACCGCCGTCCCCGCCCCCGGCGAACTCACCGTCGGCGGCGTGCTCGCGATCGGCGGCCACGGCACCGCCGTCCCCGCCGCCGGCGAAGCGCTGGCTGACGGCCACGGCTACGGCTCGGTCAGCAACCAGGTGACCAGCCTGACCGCGGTCGTCCTCGACCCGGCCACCGACCGCTACACCCTGCGGACCTTCGACCGGTCAGAGGCGGACAGCGCCGCCTTCCTGGTCCACCTCGGCCGGGCGTTCGTCACCGAGGTGGTGCTCCGGGCCGGCGCCGACCGCCCGCTGCGCTGCGTCAGCCGGCTGGACGTCCCGGCCACCGAGCTCTTCGCCCGCCCCGGCACCACGACCGGCCTCGGCGGCCTCTCCCGCCCGCGCACCTTCGCCGACTTCGTCGACCGCGACGGCCGGGCCGAGGCGATCTGGTTCGCCTACACCGACCGGCCGTGGCTGAAGACCTGGAGCATCGCCCCGGACCGCCCGCTCGGCTCCCGCGCCGTCGACGAGCCCTACAACTACCCGTTCTCGGACTCGATCCCGGAACCGGTCGCCCGGCTGGCCGGCGACCTTCTCGCCGGAGCCTGGGGAACCGCGCCGCTGTTCGGCCGGCTCCAGTACCTGATCGCCAAGATCGGACTCACCGGCGACCTCACCGACGTCCTGCTCTCCGGCGGGCTGATCCGCGACCTGCTCACCGGCGAGGTGCTCACCCACCTGCTGGCCGGCGGCCTGCACTCCGACCTCTGGGGCCCCTCCCGCACCCTGCTCCAGTACGTCCGCCCGACCACCCTGCGGGTCACCGCGAACGGCTACGCGATCCTCGCCCGCCGCGCCGACCTCCAGTGGGTGGTGGCCGAATTCGCCGACCAGTACCGGCGGCTGCTCGACGACTACCGGTCCCGCGGCGAGTTCCCGGTGAACGGCGCGGTGGAGATCCGGGTGACCGGTACGGACGACCCGGCCTGGTCCGGGGTGCCCGGCGCCCGGCCGCCGCTGCTCTCCGCGCTGCGCCCGCGCCCCGACCGGCTCGAGTGGGACACCGCGGTCTGGCTCGACGTGCTCGCCTTCCCCGGCACGCCCGGGCTGCACCGCTTCGCCCGGGACCTCGAACAGGCCCTGCTGCGCTCCTTCGACGGAACCCGGGCCGGTCTGCGCGTCGAGTGGTCCAAGGGCTGGGCCTACACCGAGGACGCCGCCTGGGCCGACGCGGACATGCTGGACCGGATCGTCCCGGCGAGCCACCGCGCCGGCGGCGGGGCCGGCTGGGACGAGGCGGTCACCGTCCTGGACCGCCACGACCCGCACCGGGTGTTCGGCAACCCTTTCCTGGACCGGCTGCTGAAGCTCTGACACCCGCCGGCCCGCCGGGGTGCCCCGCTCAGACGTGCTCCATCACGATCACCGCGAGGGTGCCCGGCGCCAGCGCCCGGAACACGTGCGGGGCGTCGCCCGGGTAGCTCACGTAGTCGCCCGGGCCGAGCTCGACGGGTGCCTCGGCCGGCCCGACCAGCGCCCGCCCGGTGCCCAGCAGCACATGCTCGACCGTGCCGGGCATGTGCGGGTCGGAGGCCCGGCTCTCGCCCGGCCCGGCCTCGATCCGGTAGATGTCGCGCCGGGCGTTGGGCGGGCAGGAGGCCAGCAGGGTCGCGGCGTAGTCGGCCCGCTCGGAGTGGGTGACCGGACCCTCGCCGGCCCGCACCACCCGGACCACCGGGCGGGGCGGGTCGACCAGCCGGCTGAACGGCACGTCCAGCGCGACGCCGAGCGCCCACAGCGTCTCGACGCTCGGATTGCCGACGCCCGACTCCAGCTGGGAGAGCGTCGACTTGGCGATCCCGGCCCGGCGGGCCAGTTCGGCCATCGAGAGTCCGGCGCGTTCGCGCTCGCGCCGGATCGACGCCGAGATCAGCCCGATCAGCTCGGTCCCGGATACGCCGGGGGTGGATCCGGATCCGGATCCGCTGCTGCTTCCACTCATCAGCGTTCGCTCCACAGGTCCATGCGTTCGCCTTGACGAACGACACCCTTTGGGTTCACTCTACTGGACATGCGTTCGCTCCTCCGAACCCTCGAACGTGCCACGCTCCGCGACATCGCCCTGGTGTGCCTCGCGGACGCCCTGGTCGGCGCCTCGTTCGGGGCGATCTCCGTCTCCGGCGGCCTCCCGATCTGGGTCCCGGTCGCCATGTCCGTCCTCGTCTTCGCCGGGGGCTCCCAGTTCGCCGCCGTCGGCATCGCGCTCTCCGGCGGCGGCGCGCTCGCCGCCGTGGTCACCGGTCTCGTCCTCAACGCCCGGCTGCTGCCCTTCGGCTTCACCGTCGCGGACACCCTCGACGGCCCGGTGTGGCGGCGGCTGCTCGGCGCGCAGCTGCTCACCGACGAGTCGGTCGCCTTCACCCTGCTCCAGGCCGACCCGCGACGGCGCCGGGCCGCGTACTGGGTGTGCGGCCTCGCCCTCTTCGTGATCTGGAACGCCTCCGTCCTGGTCGGCGCGCTGGCTGGCGGACTCATCGGCGACACCGACGCGCTCGGACTGGACGCGGCCTTCCCCGCCGTCCTGCTCGCGCTCGTACTGCCCTCGCTCACCGACCGCCGCACCCGCACCGCCGCCCTGACCGGCGCCGCCGTCGCCGTGGCCGCTACCCCGTTCGTCCCGGCAGGCCTGCCGGTGCTGCTCGCCCTGGCCGGGCTGCTGTTCGCGGGCCGCCCCGACGGCGCCGGCGACACCGCTGCCGACACCGCCGGCGACACCGCTGCCGCCGCTGCCGCCGCTGCCGAGGGTGAGCCCCGCCCGCTCGCCGAGGAGGTCCACTGATGTCCCTGCTCGCCATCCTCCTGCTGGCCGCCGGCACCTACGCGTTCCGGCTGGCCGGCCCCCTGCTCGGCAGCCGCCTCACCGTCTCGGACCGGCTGCGCCACCTGCTCGCCGTGGCCGCCGCCGTCCTGCTGGTCGCCCTGACCGCGACCGGCGCACTCACCGCGGGCAACGACTTCGCGGGCTGGGCCCGGCCGGCCGGCGTCCTGGTCGCCGGTGTCCTCGCGCTGCGGCGCGCGCCCTTCCCGCTCGTCGTGGTGGCGGCCGCCGGGACCACGGCGCTGCTGCGGCTGTGCGGGGTCGCCTGAGGCCCCGCGGGGGACGCGGGCGTCAGCCCGCCTCCGCCTCCCGGGCCTCGGCCGCCGCGAGCCGCTCCTGCTGCACCTCGGGGTGCTTGCTGTCCCACAGCAGCTCCCACACCTTGAACACGCAGTGGTAGTCCCGCATGCTCCCCTGAAGGATCAGCAGGTAGCTGTCGCCGTCCCGCAGCAGCCTGCGCCGCCGGGCGTTGAACGGGTGCTGCGGGGCGTAGGCGGGGACGAGCCGCCGCAGTTCGGCGACGGCGTCCTCCCGGGTGCCGGTCACCTCGGCGAGCACCTTGCTGCCCCAGATCCGGTGCTCCCCGATGCCCTCGGTCTCCTCGACCACCACGGCCCAACGTCCCACGGTCCACCCCTCTGTCACTCGTCCGAGCGAGAAGCGGTCATCGTAGCGACGCGACCGCTCAGCGCCCGGGGGAGCCGGCCGCCCGCAGCGCCTTGTAGAAGACGGTGGTCGCGTGCGGCACCCCCGCCGGGTCGGTCGCGAAGTCCGGCACCGTGCCGACCCTGGTCCAGCCCGCCGCCGCGTACAGCCGTTCGGCGGGGCTGTCCGTCTCGGTGTCGAGCACCAGGGTCCGGATCCCGCGCCCGACGGCCTCCTCCTCCAGAGCCGCCAGCAGCCGGCCGGCCAGTCCGTGGCCCCGGTCCGCCCGGTGGACCATCAACTTGGCCACCTCCGCCCGGTGCCGGCCGTTGGCGGTCGACGCCGGCCGCAGCTGCACCGTGCCCGCGATCCGCCGCCCCGACCCGGACCCGGAACCGGTACCCGCCTCCGGGTGCGCGACCCAGAGCAGCAGCCGCCCCGCCCCGACGTCCGGGGCCAGCGCCCGCCACCAGTCGGCCGCCGTGCCGGGGTCGAGCGGAGCGAGGAAGCCGACGGAGGCGCCGCCGTCGACGGTGTCCGCCAGCAGCCCGCCCAGCCGCTCGGCGGCGCCGAGCAGTTCCTCCGCCGTCACCGGCCGGACTGTGTACATGCTCACTCCCTCGTTCCCGACGGCCCCGGGAGGCGGCCGGTGCGCAATACTCGCCGGTACCCAACGCCGCCACCGGTCCCGACGCCCCGACCGGTCCGCGCCGCCGAGACTACAAGGAGCTTCAATGGCGAAGCCGACCAGGATCGACCCCGCCGACCTGCTCGCCGTCGGTGACCTGCTCACCGACGAGGAGCGGCTCGTCCGCGACACCGTGCGGAAGTTCACCGAGGACCGGATCCGCCCGCACATCGGCGACTGGTTCGAGCGCGGGGTCTTCCCCGCCCGCGAACTCGCCCCCGAACTCGGCGCCCTCGGCGTGCTCGGCATGCACCTCGACGGCTACGGCTGCGCGGGCTCGACCGCCGTCGCCTACGGGGTCGCCTGCATGGAACTGGAGGCCGCCGACTCGGGACTGCGCAGCTTCGTCTCCGTCCAGGGCTCGCTCGCGATGCGCTCCATCCACGCGTTCGGATCGGAGGAGCAGAAGCAGCGCTGGCTGCCCGGCCTCGCCGCCGGCGAACTGATCGGCTGCTTCGCCCTCACCGAACCGGACTTCGGCTCCGACCCCGCCAACATGCGCACCCGCGCCCGCCGCAAGGGCGCCGGCGAGGGCGCGGACTGGGTGCTCTCCGGCTCCAAGATGTGGATCACCAACGGCTCGCTGTCCGACGTCGCGGTGGTCTGGGCGCAGACCGATGACGGCGTCCGGGGCTTCCTGGTCGAACCCGGCATGCCCGGCTTCACCGTCACCGACGTGCACGGCAAGCTGTCCCTGCGCGCCTCGGTGACCAGCGAGCTCGCCTTCGACGAGGTGGTGCTGCCGGCCGACGCCGTGCTGCCCGGCGTCACGGGGCTGCGCGGACCGCTGTCCTCACTCAACGAGGCCCGCTACGGCATCCTCTGGGGCACCGTCGGCGCAGCCCGCGACTGCTACACCGCCGCCCTGGACTACGCGAAGAGCCGGGTCCAGTTCGGCCGCCCGATCGCCGGCTTCCAGCTCACCCAGCAGAAGCTGGTCGAGATGATGCTGGAGGTCGAGAAGGCGTACCTGGTCGCGCTGCGGATCGGCCGGCTCAAGGACGAGGGCGCGGCGCGCCCGGCGCACGTCAGCTTCGGCAAGCTCAACAACGTCCGGGCCGCGCTGGAGATCGCCCGCAGCGCCCGCACCGTGCTCGGCGCCAACGGCATCACCACCGAGTACCCGGTGCTGCGGCACGCCAACAACCTGGAGTCGGTGCTCACCTACGAGGGCACCGGCGAGATCCACACCCTCGTCCTCGGCGAGGCGATCACCGGCGAGTCCGCGTACCACTGACCCGGCCGACGAGCGCCCGGCACCGGGCGAAAACCGGTACCCGTCCGGGCCGTTCATGGCTATTTTCGTGCCCATGAACGGCCCGACGAACCGACCCCCGAGCACCGCGACCACCGTTGCCGTCCCGACCGCCTCCGCCGTGCAGCACGCCGTGCCGACCACCACGCTGTGGCGTCCCACCGGCCCGAAGGAGCTGGCCCTGGTCGCGGCCGCCGACTGGCGGGCCTGGCCGCCGCGCCTGCCGGACCAGCCGATCTTCTACCCGGTGCTGAACGAGGACTACGCGATCCGCATCGCGCGGGACTGGAACGTGCCCGCCTCCGGGAGCGGTTACGTCACCCGCTTCGAGGTGGAGACCGCGTTCCTGAGCCGCTACCCCGTCCGCCGGGCGGGCGGCCGCACCATCCTGGAGCTCTGGGTGCCGGCCGAGGAGCTGGCGGAGTTCAACCGGCACATCGTCGGCCGCATCGAGGTCGTGCACGAGTTCCGCCCGCAGGGCTGACCCCCGGCCGGGGCCGGCCGACGCGGAACGGCGCCGTCCGGACACGGTCAGGACATCCGGTGTTGGCCGGGAGGCAACCCCGCGGTTCGGCGGGCGGTGGAGCATGATCCGGTCGCCGCCGCCCGCCCCGGTGCGGGCACGGTCGGCACCCGCACCGCGAAAGGAACCGCCCCGCTCATGTCCACACCGCCGCTGCCGCGCCCCCGGGTCCTCGTCGTCGGGATCGACGGCGTCCGGTACGACCTGCTGGACCAGGTCCCGATGCCGAGGCTCGCGGAGGTCGCCGAGGCCGGCTTCCTGGCGCCCGTGACGGTGGCGGACTCCACCCCCACCATGTCCGGACCGTGCTGGGCCACCATCGTGACCGGTGTGGAGCCCGCCAAGCACGGCGTCTGGGGCAACCACCTCGGCGGCAACCGGCTCGACGTCTTCCCCGACTTCACCACCCGGCTGGCCCGCGGCGACCGGCGCCGCACCTTCGTCGCGGCCGGCTGGGACCCGCTGGTGATCGGCGAGTCCGGCGGACCGCTGTTCCGCGCGCCCGGCCGCCTCTGCTACGTCGCCCCCGCCGAGGACACCCCCGAGGCGTGGGAGGCCGTCGACGAGGAGGTCACCCGGGAGGCCGTGGACGTGCTGCGCCACGCCGACCCGGAAGCCTCCTTCGTCTACCTCGGCGCCGTCGACGAGACCGCCCACTTCCTCGGCTGCGGCGAGGAGTACCGCGCCTCGATGCGCGCCGCCGACGAGCGTCTCGGCCGGCTCCTGGACGCGGTACGCGCCCGGCCCGGCCGCGCCGAGGAGGCCTGGACGGTCATCGTCGTCACCGACCACGGCCACGTCGACGGCGGCGGCCACGGCGGGCGGACCGTCGAGGAGCGCACCGCCTGGGTGGCCTGCGCCGGACCGGGCATCCCCGCCGCCCCGCCCACCGGGGAGATCCGCCACCCCGATGTCGCGGCCCAGGTCTACGCCGCCCTCGGCCGGCCGATCGACCCGCACTGGACCCTGGACGGCCGGCCCTTCCCGGTCGCCGTGCCGGCGACCGCGGCGGCCTGACACCGGTCGCCGACCGGCCCCCACCGACCGGCCCCCACCGACCGGCCCGTCACCGCCCGACCCGTCACCGGAACGCCGGACCGCCCGGCCCGGACCGCCCGCCCCGGGCCGTCCGCCCCGGGCCGTCCGGGCCGGGCCGTCCGGGCCGGGCCGTCCGGCGACCGGGTGAGCGACACGCCGTCGCGGCACCCGGGCGGCCCCGACCGGGCTGCGCGCCGACCGGTCCCGGGCCAGGCTCGTCCGGGGTGAACCCCGAGACCGGTCGGCCCCGTGTACCTCTCAAGGTGGAGGTCGTACCCCCCAAGGACGGCGGTGGATCAAGACCTCCTGGTGACGCCCCGGCACCCCGGTGCCCACCAGGATGGAAGACAACGGGGAGCCGGTCCCCAGCCCCGACGGGGTGCACGGGACCGGACGCTGAGCAGCAGGGCGCAGGAGAGGACACACCGGCATGAACGGCATCGCGGGCAAGATCGCAATCGGCGTGGTCGGCACGGGCATGGCCGCCGCCGTCGCCACCGTGGCGGTCGGGCCGAGGGTCGCCGAGTGGTACGACGGCCGGCACCAGGAGCAGGCCAGCTACGCCAGCGGCAGCGAGGCCAAGGCCGACCGCCGCTCGATGCCGACCTGGCTGCCCGACAACGCCTCCTCGGTCCGCTACCTGATGTCCACCACCGGCGACGACCGGCTGCTGCGCGCCACCGTCCCCGAGGGCCGGCTGCCCGCCGGCTGCACGACCACCGAGCCCACCAAGGGCAACCACCTGGCGCCGGTCACGCTCAAGGCGGGCTGGTTCCCGGCGGGGATCACCTCGAAGGTCACCGGCTCCTGCGGCCACTACAAGGTCACCCTGACCGGCAACCAGCTCTACGCCTGGCAGGACGGCGCCGCGGTGCAGGCCGCCCTGCGCGCCGAGAAGCCCGCGCGCTGACGTCCCCCGCCCCGGGGCCGCCCGCGCCCGGCCGCTCCGGGCGCTTGCCGGTGCTCGCGGGTGCTCGCGGACGCTTGCGGGCCGTCGGGGCGGCCCGTCCACCCGGCGGTGAAATGGTCCGGGCGGCCGCCCCGGCTGTCGGTGGCCCGGGGCACTGGGGTAGGACGGAGCGAGCACGATCGCCGTGCTCGTTCCGAGAGGAGCCCCATGCCTGGTCCGACCGCCGGCTCTGCCGGTGACACGTCGACCGCCCCCGCCGTCCCCGCCACTCCCGGCGATGCCACTTCCGGCGAAGCCGCTGCCGCCGATGCACCCGCCGTCGACGCATCTGCCGCCGCCGGTGCGAGCGGCCGTGCCGCCATCGTCGTCCTCGGCGGTCTGGTCGCTCTCGGCCCCCTCACCACCGACCTCTACCTGCCCGGTCTGCCCGCGATCGCCGAGGACCTCGTGGCCGAACCGGCCGCCGTCCAGCTCACCCTCACCTTCTCGATGTTCGGTGTGGCGGCCGGGCAGCTGATCTTCGGTCCCCTCAGTGACCGCTTCGGGCGCCGTCCGCCCCTGCTCGTCGGACTCGTCGTCTACACCCTCGCCAGCGTCGTCTGCGTGATCGCCCCCGACCTGACCGTGCTGATCGCGGCACGCTTCGTCCAGGGCGCTGCGGGCGCCGCCGGACTGGTCATCGGCCGGGCCGTCGCCCGCGACCGCTTCGAGGGCGTCGCGATGATCCGCTTCCTCGCCTCGATCACCCTGATATCCGGCCTGGCCCCGATCCTGGCGCCGCTCTTCGGCGCCCAGATGCTGCGCTTCACCTCCTGGCGCGGCACCTTCGGCGCCCTGGCCGCCCTCGGCCTCCTCCTCACCCTGGTGGCCTTCGCCGCCCTGCGCGAGACCCTCCCGGCCTCCGCCCGGCGCGGCGGCGGCCTGAGCAGCACCCTGCGCACCATGGGCGGGCTGCTGCGCAACCTGCCGTTCCTGGGGTTGCTGCTGACCAGCACCTTCGCCTTCGGCGCGCTGTTCGGCTACATCAGCGGCTCCTCGGTGGTGCTCCAGCACGTCTACCACGTGTCGCCGCAGACCTACAGCCTGCTGTTCGGGCTCAACTCGGTGGCGATCGTCGGCGCCACCCAGCTCAACGGGCGGGTCCTCGCGCCCCGGTTCACCGCGGGGGCGCTGATGCGCACGGGCCTCGCGGTGATGATCGCCGCCGGGGTGTCCCTGGTCCTGGTCACGGCGGTCTGGGACCTCGGGCTGGTCGCGGTGTGCGCCTCGCTCTTCGTGATGATGGCCAGCCTCGGCATGGTCCTGCCGAACTCGGCCGCCCGCGCGCTGAGTCTGGTCGCCCCGCAGTCCGCCGGTTCCGCCTCCGCGCTCCTCGGCACCGGCACCTTCCTCTGCGGCGCCGTGGTCGCCCCGCTCAGCAGCCTGGGCGGCAGCCCGTCGGCGGTGCTGCTCGCGGTCGTCGTGCTCAGCTGCGCGGTGCTCTCCGCCGCGTCCTACCTGCTGCTCCTGCGGCCCGCGCGGACCGCTCCGGCCGAGGCGGCGGAGCCGGCCGCCGCGTAGCCGGTCCGGCGCCGGTCCGGCGGTGCCCGCCTCCCGCCCGGTCGTTCCCGGCCCCGGAAGCCGCCGGACGCAGTCCGCCGGGGTGCCACGACAGCTGGTCGTGGCACCCCGGCGGGGGTCGGGAACCGTCAGGTCCCGTAGAGAACCGTCGGGCTCCGTCAGGAGCGTCAGGCCGTCAGGCCGTCAGGGACGTTCAGGGACGCTCAGGCGATCGAGAAGTCGTCGCCGTAGACGCTGCCCTGGCCGTACCAGCCGTGCAGGTAGACGGTCACGGTCCCGGAGGCGCCGGTGGTGAACGGGACGCTGAGCTTGGTCCAGCCGGATGCGCTGGTCCAGGTGGAGCCGGTGGCGCCACCGCTCACGCCGACGTAGGCGTAGCTGCCCTGGACCCAGCCGGTCAGGGTGTAGGCCTTGTTCGGCGCCAGGGTGACGGTCTGCGAGCACTGGCCGGTCTGGGACGCGTTGGCCGCCGCCTGGAGCGCGTACGAGCCGGAGTGGACCGGGGTGCTCACCACGCTGCCGCCGGTCTGGCAGGTCCACGGGCCGAGGCTGCCGGTCTCCAGACCGCCGTTCACGAGCCCGCCGGGCAGCGTGACGCCGGTGACGGTCAGCGTGTAGGTGCTGGTGTGGCTGCCGGAGGCGGCGGTGCCGGTCACCGTGAGCGGGTAGGTGCCCGGGGTGGTGGCGGCGGTGGTGGCGACGGTCAGCGTCGCCGAGGAGCCGGCGGTGACGCTACCGGGGTTGACGGTGGCGGTGACGCCGGCCGGGGCGCCGCTGACGGTGAGGGCGACGTTCTGCGCCGAACCGGAGACCACGGTGGTGCCGACGGTCGCGGTCGCCGAGGAACCGGCGGTGACCGAACCGGCGGCGGGGCTCACGCCGACCGAGAAGTCGTTGCCGGGCTGGGTGCTCGTCACCTTCAGCGTGTAGGTGGCGGTGTGGCTGCCGGAGGCGGCGGTGCCGGTCACCGTGAGCGGGTAGGTGCCCGGGGTGGTGGCGGCGGTGGTGGCGACGGTCAGCGTCGCCGGGGAACCGGCGGTGACGCTACCGGGGTTGACGGTGGCGGTGACGCCGGCCGGGGCGCCGCTGACGGTGAGGGCGACGTTCTGCGCCGAACCGGAGACCACGGCGGTGCTGACGGTCGCCGTCGCCGACGAACCGGCCACGACGGTGCCCGAGTTGGGGGTCACGCCGACCGAGAAGTCGTTCACCGGCTGGGTGTTGCTGGTGAACGGCGCGAAGATCTTGGTGAAGTCCCAGGTGTTCTGCGCGATCCCGGAGCAGTCGTCACGGGCGGCGGCGCCCGCGCAGCTGCCGTTGTCGCGCTGCAGCGCCCAGAAGGACAGCGTGTTGATGCCCTTCGAGACCGCCCAGTTGTAGACGGTGTTGGCGTTGGCGAGCGTGAAGGTCTCGGCCGGGCCGAAGTCGTCGACGCCGATCATCTCGGTGATGCCGATCGAACCCCACAGCTGCGCGGGGGTCTTGGTCGGGTAGAGCTTCGCCAGCTGGTTGTACAGACCGTTGGCGGAGGTCTGGGTGTCGGCCGCCATGTCGTGCGCGGCGTTGTCGTAGTAGTCGAACGTCATCATGTTGACGACGTCGATCTTGGCGTTGTTGGTGACGGCGTTCTTCAGCACCGCGAGCCCGCTGGCGGCGAGGCCGCTGGTGGTGGTCGGCAGCGTGTAGGAGAACTGGATCTTCCGGCCGTTGGTGGCGGCCCAGTCCTGGACCAGCTTGATCGCCTTGTTGCGGCGGTCGACACCGGCCGAGTTGTCCAGCGAGTCGACCTCGATGTCGAGGTCGATCCGGCTGATGTCGTACGTGGTGATGAGGTTCTCGTAGGCGGCGGCGATCTGGTTGACATCGGTGCAGCTGTCGGCCAGTTCGGTGCCGGTGGTGTCGGCGGTGTAGCCGCCGAACGACGGGATGACGTCGCCGCCGTTGGCACGGATCTTGGCGAAGTCGGCGCCGAACGAGGACTGCGCGACGGGCAGCGAGGTGTCGCCGTTCCAGTACGGGGTGCAGGAGCCCTTGGTGGCGGTCTGCAGGAACGCCATCGTCAGGTACTTGGCGCCGGACTGCGCGGCCAGCGTGGCGGGGCTCTCGCCGGTCCAGGACTCGAAGTAGGGGGCGAACACCCGGGTGGGGAGCGGGGTCGCCGCCGCGGCCTCGGCGGTGGCCGGGCCGGTCGGCGCCGCGCCCGCCGTCGTCGCGCCGGCGACCAGGCCGGCCGACGCGACGAGCGTGACGCAGGCCGTCAGGGCGGCCCGAAGTGATCTGGGTAGACGCATTGTTTCTCCAACAGACGTGGTGGGGCAGGACGTTGGTGAAGCGTGCGGGACTGTGCCGCGGCGTCCTCGGTGGACGCGCGGGGTGGGCGTGCCGGGCCGGGAGAGGAGCTTTTCGGCCGTACGGCGGGGCGGTGCTCGGGGGTGTGCAAACCCCAAGGACGCAGGGCACGGCGGGCGGCGCGCGCGGACGCGGGCAGGGGCCGTGACGGGGCCTGGGGGCGGAGCGGAGCAGGGCAGGACAGCGCCTCAGCCGCCGGTGGTCACACCCCCACAGTGCATCCCGGTCGGATCGACATGCCTATGGTTGGACTAGACCACTCGTCTGTCAAGAGTCCTAACAGTTCGTCAGCGAAGGGGTGAGGTTGGCCGAGGATCGGTCAACCGTCGAACAATCCGGTTGTGACCGGTGCGGACGCTCGGACATCATCGGAGTCATGCGAGACCTCGACTGGAAGCTCGACAGAGAGGGCGGCTGCCGCCCGCAGGCGTGAGTCCCCGGCTCCCGGGTCCCCGCCCGCCGCCTCCGGCGGCCGGTGGCCGGACCGTGTCCGTTCGCCTCGCCGCTCGTCCGCCGCCCTCTCCGTCGGCGGGCCCGAACACCTCTCGCGCCGCGGTGCCCCCGCACCGTGACGCTCTCAGCTGTGACGCCTCGGTGTTGTGGCGCCTCCGTGTTGTGACGCCTCCGCGTCGTGACGTCCGCCCGTGGTGACGTCGGCTCGTGGTGACGTCGGCCCGTACCGGTGCCCGCCAGGGACGCTTTCCGGTCCGTCGGGGCACCGGTCGGCGCGCGCGGTGCGTCCACCGTCCCGTTGTCCGTTCCGCCTGTACGCGTCCGTCCGCGGGTGTGCCGGTCCGCCGGCGCGCCCGCCGTCGACGCCCGTGCCCGTACGCGTCTACCCCTGGAAAGGAGGAGCCATGGACCACTTCGTCTCGTCCGACGACAAGGACACCGCCTGGAGCTGCGTCTGAGCCGGTGGCAGGTGTGTGCCGTGGCCGCGCGGGTGGTCGTCGCGCGCGGCCACGGCGGGCCCGGCGCTCAGGACACCGGGCCGATCGGGGTCCGTCGGGCCTGGCTCAGACCGACGGGCAGAGAACGGTTCGCAGCGCGTCGAGGATTTTTTCCGACTTCTCGGCCCCGAAACCCTGAGGGTGGGCGGGATCCGTGAAGCGCTGGTTCGCCAGGTCGATCAACTTGGCCCGGTCCTTCGGGAACTGGTACATCGCCTGGCACTGGTTGCGGGCCCGGTCGACGGCCTGCTCGGGCTTGCCACCGACGATCGCCGGATCGATCGCGTCCAGGGCGGCGACCAGCTGCGCCGTGACGTCGGCGGCGGGTTTGCCGGGCAGTCCCGCGTCGGTGGGCGGGGCCGGCTTCGGCGCGGCCGGGGGATCGGCCGGCGGCTTGTCGGTGCCCGCCGGGGCCGGGGAGTCGGCGGGGGCACCGGTGGCCGGGGCGGGTCCGGTGGCGGCCGGGGCGGGCGGGTTCGCGGTCGCGGACCCGGTCGTTCCGGTGCTCGTTCCGGCGGTCGTTCCGGCCGAGCTCCCGGCCGTCCCGCCGGGGGTGGAGCCGGCGGTGCTGCCGGTCGTGCCGGCGCCTCCCGTGCCGGGCGCGTCGGTGGCTCCCGGGGCGGGTCCGGAATCGGTCGCGGTGGCCGACACGCCGGGGGAGGCGGGGGCAGTGGTGCCGGCGGCGGTGGTGCCGGAGCCCGAGCCGGAGCTGGAGCACGCGGCGAGGCTCACCGCGGCGAATGCCGTGAGGGTGGCGGCGAGAAGGCGAGTGCGCATGCCGTCACACTGTCATGTTCGCGCCGCTCAAGGGAAGATCTCTCCGGCCCGGGATCGACGCCCCGTGCCCGTCCCTCGCCCGTCCCTCGCTCTCGCTCTCGCCGGCTACGGAAGCCGGAGGGGAGGGGAGGGGAGGGGAGGGGAGGGGAGTCGGAGGCCGGAAGCCGCCGCGGGGCGGGACCGTCCTCCCGACCGGTCCCGCCCCGCGGCGGCTTCCCTCCGACCCGGAGGTCAGGACAGTCCGCTGCTCTTCAGCCACTCCTTGGCCACCGCCGACGGGTCCTCCTTGTCCACCGCGACCTTCTTCATCAGCGCCAGCAGCCCCGCCGTGTCCAGCTTGGCCGACACCGCGTTGAGCGCACCGGTCGCCGTCGCGTCCACCTTGGCCTTGTTGACCAGCGGCGTGACGTTCTGGGCGCCGAACAGGTTCTTCGGATCGGTGAGCGGCACGAGCTTCAGCTGGGTGATCTTCGGATCGGTGGAGAAGACGTTGCCGACCTGGATCGAGCCGTCCTTGACGGCGTTGGCCGTGGTCTCGCCGGTGGACTTCCACTCCTTGAAGGTCAGACCGTAGACGTCCTTCAGCGGCTGCTCCTGCCGCGACTTGAACTCCGGCGGGCCGCCGATGGTGAACTCGCCCGCCTTGGCAGCCAGGTCCGCGATGCTCTTGAGCCCGAGCTTGTCGGCGCTCTCCTGGCTGACGCTCAGGGTGTCCTTGTCCTCGGCGGGCGAGGACTCCAGGATCCCCAGCGAGGCGGGCAGCGTCTTCGTCAGCTCGGCATTGACCGCCGCCGCGGTCGGGTCGGCCGACTTGCCGCCCAGGTAGGCGAGCAGCGCGCCGTTGTACTCGGGCAGGACGGAGAGGCTGCCGCTCTGCAGCTGCCCGTAGAGCACCTCGCGGCTGCCGATGTTGAACTTCTCCTCGACCTTGACCCCCTTGGCCCGGAGCGCCTGGGCGTAGATCGAGCCGAGCAGCACGTTCTCGGGGAAGTTCGCGGAGCCGACCACGACCGTCCCCCCTGGGGCGGCGGCCGCGGAAGTACCGGTCCCGGCGGCCGCCGAGGTCGACGCGCCGCCGCCCAGCGGGTCGCCGCCGGAGGAGGAGCAGGCGGTCGCGGCGAGGGCGAGCGCGGCCAGGGCCGCCACGGAGGCGGTCCGGCGCACCGCCGCCGCTCCGGTCGGCCTCGGGGTCGCGGAGCCGCTCAGCGGAGTGAATGTCGACATGGTGACAGATGTCCTCTCGGGGTGGTCAACTCGGGCAGGGCGAACGGAGTGTCCCGGGTCCGGACCACAGGCGACACCCGCAGCGGGGCCGCAGGCGGAACCGGAGCCGGAAGCAGCGGAAAGGGAAGGCGAAGAACGGGCGGGCCGGGAGCCGGGCTCCGGCAGCCGGTGGCCGGGACGCCGGCCCGCGCGGTCACGACGACCGGCGGTCCGCGGCCCGCTGCTGCGCCCGCAGCCCGGGCGGGAGCGCGTACCGGGCCAGCAGGGCGAAGAACGCCTGGGCCGCGACCGCCAGCAGGACGACCAGCAGCGCGCCGCCGACCGTCGCCGCGTAGTCCCGGGTGGCCAACCCGTCGACGACGTACCGGCCGAGGCCGCCGAGCCCGACGTACGCGGCCACCGTCGCGGTCGCGATGACCTGCACCGTCGCGGTCCGGAAGCCGGCCAGCAGGGTCGGCAGCGCCGACGGCAGGCAGACCTGCCACAGCACCTGCGGATGCGTCAGCCCGACCCCGCGGGCCGCGTCCCGCACGTCCGGGTCGGTGCCCCGGACCCCCTCGACGGCGGCGACCAGCAGCGGCGGCGCCGCCAGCGCCACCAGCGGCACCAGGACGGCGGTGTCGCCGACTCCCGCGAGCAGGACCGCCAGCGTCACCAGCCCGAGCGTCGGCAGTGCGCGGGCCGCGCCGGCCATCGCGGTCACCACGGTGACGCCGCGCCCGGTGTAGCCGATCAGCAGCCCGAGCGGGACGGCCAGCAGCGCGGCGCAGAGCAGGGCCTCACCGGAGAGCAGCAGGTGCTCGGCGATCCGGTGGGCGATCGCGTTCGAACCGCTGCGGCGGTCCGGGGCAGAGAAGAAGTCCCCCAGCCAGGTCAACCAGTTCACTGCCCCGCTCCCTTCTCCCGGACGGCCCAGGGGGCGAGCACCCGGCGGGCGCCGACCAGCAGCAGGTCCACGGCCAGCGCGAGCACCGCGATCAGGACGATCCCGGCCACGATCGGGGTCGGGAAGGTGCGCTGGAAGCCGTCGACGAACAGATAGCCGAGGCCGCCCCGGCCGACCAGCGCGCCGACCGAGGCCAGCGAGATGCTGGAGACGGCCGCCACCCGCAGACCGGCCACCAGGTAGGGGACGGCGGCGGGCAGTTCGACGGCGGCCAGCCGGTGCCACGGTCCGTACCCCATCGCGGTCGCGGCCTGCCGCACCGGGTCGGGGACGGCACGCAGCCCGTCCACGGTGGTCGGCAGCAGCACGGCGACCGCGTAGAAGGTCAGCGGGATCATCACGGTGGCCTGGGTGGCCAGCCCGGTGTAGGGGATGAGAACCACGAAGACGGCCAGCGAGGGCAGGGCGTAGACGATGTTGAAGACGGCGGCGAGCGGCTGGTAGAGGCGCGGGAACCGGGTGCAGGCCAGGCCGAGCGGGACCGCCAGCAGCAGGCCGATCAGGACCGGGACGAGGGCGATGACGGCGTGGTCGGCGAGCAGGTCGCCGAGGTAGCCGAGATGGTCGCCGATCCAGTACCAGCGGACGAGCGGTTCATCGTCCACCGCCGACTCCGTCCGTCTCGGCCTGGGCCTGGGCCGTCTCCGCCCGGGCCGCCTGGGCCTGGGCCGTTTCGGCTTGGGCAGTTTCGGCCTGCGGCCCGCCGGTCCCGGCCCGGGCGCTCCCGGCCGTCGTCGCGGGCGGCCGGGTCGCGAGCGCGGCCAGGACCGCCTCGCGGTCGGCCGTGCCGATCGCGCGGCCGTCGGGGTCCAGGGCGACGGCGATCCCGGTGGGGGACAGCACCGCCGCGTCCAGGGCGGCACGCAGGGTGTCGGCGTCCGGCCGGAACCCGGGCGCCGGCTCCAGGGCCGCGCCCGCCGCGTCCCGGTCGATCCAGCCGATCGGCCGCCGTCCGTCGTCCAGCATCAGTTCCCAGCCGCCGAACCGGACCCCGTGCGGAGACCGTCCGGCGGTCTGGTCGCCCGGACCGCCGGGTATCGGCCGGACGGCCACCGAGACGGCCGGTCGCAGCCCGAGCCCGCGCAGACCCCGGTCACGGCCGAGGAAGGCGGCGACGTCCAGGTCCGCGGGCGCCGTGAGCAGCGTGTGCGGATCGGCGAGCTGGGCGATCCGGCCGCGCTCGCGCAGCACCACCACCTGGTCGCCGAGCCGGACCGCCTCCTCGATGTCGTGGGTGACGAACAGCACCGTCTTGTGCAGCTCGGACTGGAGGCGGAGCAGCTCCTCCTGCAGCCCGGCGCGGACCACCGGGTCGACGGCGCTGAACGGCTCGTCCATCAGCAGCACCGGCGGGTCCGCGGCCAGCGCGCGCGCCACACCCACGCGCTGCTGCTGGCCGCCGGAGAGCTGGAACGGGTACCGCTTGGCGGTCTCCGGGGCCAGCCCCACCAGGTCGAGCAGTTCGGCCGCCCGGGCGCGGGCCTTCTTCCGGTCCCAGCCGAGCAGATAGGGAACGGTCGCGATGTTGTCGATCACCCGCCGGTGCGGGAACAGCCCGGCCTGCTGGATCACGTAGCCGATGCCGCGCCGCAGCTTGGCCGGGTCCAGTGCCGCCACGTCGGTGCCGTCCAGCAGGACCCGTCCCGAGGTCGGTTCGACCATGCGGTTGACCATCCGCAGCAGGGTGGTCTTCCCGCAGCCGGACGGGCCGACCAGCACGGTCGTCCGACCGGTGGGGACGTCGAGGTCGAGGCCCTCGACGGCGACCGTGCCGTCGGGGTGGCGCTTGCCCGCGCCGTCGAATCTGATCACGGGGGGTTTCCTCGTCTCGGCGGCTCCCGGTGGCGGCGCCGATGGTGGTTTCTGTCGCTGTGCCGGTCCGTCGGCCTGTCGCTGTGCTGTGCCTGTCGGTCGCGCGATTGCCCGCCTTCGGACCGGCGGAAACTCTGATCAGCCTATGACCTGGTGAACCCGGTGTCCCTGATTTACCGGGCGTGGTCGGATTCACCAGGGGCGGCCGACGCGCGTGCGGGGAGTGCGGGGCGCGTGCCCCGAGGCGGAACCTCAGCCTTCCTGACGGGTCGGCAGTCCGGCCGCCGCCCAGGCGACGAAGCCGCCGTCCAGGTCGGTCGCCCGGTGCAGACCCAGCTCGCGCAACGAGGCGGCGGCCAGACTCGACGCGTACCCCTCCGAGCACACCACGACCACCTCCAGGTCGTAGCCGGTGGCCTCCGGGATCCGGTGACTGCCCGTCGGGTCGAGCCGCCACTCCAGCACATTGCGTTCGATGATCAGCGTGTCGGGGATCTCCCCCTCGGCCGCGCGCTGGGCCGCCGGGCGGATGTCCACCAGCAGCGCGCCGGCGCGCTGCGCCCGCAGCGCCTCGTCCGGGCCGGGGCGGTGCACCCCTTCCCTCGCGCGGGCCACCAGGTCGTCGATCGTGGTCACCACTGGTCGGGTCCTTCCTCGGAGGTGCGGACCAGGCCACCGGCCCGCAGTTCGTAGTGCGCCATGGAGTTGAGCGGCGGGGAGTAGGCGTGCAGCGTCACGGCCGGGCCGGACGCGGTGTTGCGGACGTCGTGCACGTACTCGGGGCCGAAGGCCCGGGTGGTGCCGGAGCCGATCCGCCGGATCAGCAGCCCCTGCTCGGGACCGCCCAGCGACAGCTCCTCCAGCTCGCCCAGCGCGACGGTGAACGCCCCGCGGGAGCCGCCGTGGTCGTGGAAGCCCGTGGACTGGCCGGGCAGCCAGCTGATCAGCCAGACCTCGTGCTGCTCGTCGGCGGCAAGCCGCCGGTACCAGCGTTCCTCGGTGGAGAGGCGGACGTGGTGGATCCACTGCTCCGGCTGCTCGGCCAGTTCGCGGACGATCTCCCGCAGCGCGTTCGGGGTGAGCGGCGCGGCGCCCTCCCCGGAGGGTGCGGGCGTGGGAGCTGGAGCCGTCGTGGGTGCGGGTGCGGGTGCAGGAGTTGCTGCGGGCGCCGGCGTCGGAACCGGCGGGATCGTGACGGCGGCGGGCTTGTCGAGTGCGAGGTCCAGGTTCATGTGGGTGTCCTCGGAACGGGCGGGCGGTGGTCGTGGAGCGGTTCGCCGTGCTGCCCGCGCGCCGCCGTGGGACATGGAGCGGCGGGGGCGGACGGGGCGGACTGCTGCGTCGCCGTGCGGTGCCGCACCGGTCGGACCGGCGGTGCGGCACGGACGTGCCGGGCGGCGTGGCGTCAGGAGAGCGGGTGCGCGGCGCGGGCCCTGGCGAAGGTCACAGGGTGGAACCGGCGGGAAGGAACAGGGTCAACAGGCACAGATGGAACTCGCCTGGCGTCGGAGGTCGACGTGCAGGCGGCAGACCAGAGTGGTGCCGGTGTCCATGCGCCGGATCCTTCCCGACGGGACGGGCGCGAGTCAAGCGAGCGCGGTCACGGCTGCCCGTCGCGCCCCTGGTCGGACCCGGTCGGAGCCCGTTCGGCCGCGGGCGGCGCTCCGGGGGCCGGGACGGTTCCGCTCCGGTCCCGACCCCGGCCCGGCCGTTCGGCCCCGCCGTCCTTTGCCCCGCCCCCGCTCCCGCCCCCGCCCCCGCTGGCCCCTGTTCCCCGTTCCGCTGCCGTCCCCCCTGCCGTTCCCGCCACCGCCCCGGCCAGCGCCGCTTCGACGACCGGGCCCGCCTGCTCGCCCAGGTACCGGCCGAGGGTCTGGTAGGCGTCGAACTGCCGGTGGTCGAACCACTGGTCGCCGGCGCCGTCGTACGGGAAGGCCGGATCACCCATCGCGTAGGCGTGCAGCTCGTACGGCATGTCGGGGGTCAGGACGGCCTGCGCGACGATCAGCGTGCCGTGCCGGGTCGATCCGCCGCCGTCGGAGCCCCCGAACTCCAGCGGCCACGGGTACACGATGTCGCCGACCACGACCGCCCGGGCGGCCAGCCGCTCGGCCAGCCGCGCCGCCAGACCGCGCAACGGTGCCCGCCCGCCCCCGCTCCCGCCGCTCCCGCCGTGCTCGCCGCTCCCGCCGTGCTCGCGCCCGCCGCCCCCGGCGCTGCCCGGGACCAGCAGGTCCGGTTCCCGGAGGGTGATGGCGATGCCCAGCTCCTCCCTGGCGAGGGTGATCGCCGCCGCCAGCGACCCCGCGAAGGCGGAGTCGCCGCTCGCGTCGACGCACACCGCCGTCCGCACACCGTGCCGCAGCAACTCGACCAGGCCGAGGTTCTCGTAGTGCCCGCCGTCGGTGGTGAGCAGGAACCGCGCGTCCATCGGGTACCGCCCGAACGCCTCCCGCAGCTGGTACGACAGCCGGCGCACGGTGGGCTGCGGGGCGTACCGCCAGTCCCGGTCGGCGGCCCAGAGCGGGGCGAGGGCGGCCGGGTTGGGCAGCCAGGTGCCCAGCCTGGCATTGGTGATCGCGAACAGCCCCTGGTAGGCCCGGGACCGACGGCCCATCGCGGAGGAGAACGCGGCGCCGGAGACGGCCATCGCGGACTGCACCGTGAGGTCCCGGGCGATGTGCCGCCGGGTGCGCCGCTCCAGCAGGTCGGTGCGCGCGTACCCGACGTCCGGGCCGCCCACGTAGTCGGAGGAGAAGGTGAACGACACCGCCCGCCGGCCGGGCGGCGTCCGCGCGCTGCCGGACAGGTTGGCCGCCGCCGCGAAGATCACCTGGGGGAAGTCCGGACGACGGGCGCCGTAGTGGCTGAGCCGGGTCTGCTCGCGGAAGAAGTGGTACGGCCGGGCCAGCACCTCGCCGCCCCGCTCGGCCTCCTCCGCCCAGCCCGCCTCGCCGCCCGCCCCGCCGCGTGCCTCCCCGGGTGCCCCGGCGAGAGCCTCCCCGCCCGCCTCGCCGCCCTCGACCGCCCGCCGGACGGCGAAGGCCGAGGCGAGCCGGTGCCGGTAGAAGGGGTGCAGGCCCATCCACGTCTGGTCGAGGTTGAGCCCGACCGTGCCCAGGACCAGCGGCAGCAGCACCTGCACGGCGGTCGGCCAGGTGTGTCCGGTGGCCACCGCCCAGCCGAAGGCGAGCAGTGCGCCGACGGTGAGCGCGGTCAGGGCCGACCAGAGCACGAGGTACTCGGTGATCCGGACGGTGAGACCACGGCGACGGGCTCCGCGCAGGACACCGCCGAGCACCGCCGCGCCCTGCTCGATGGCGTGGCGGCCGTGCCAGAGGATGCCCAGCAGCAACGCCAGATAACTGAGCAGCACGGTGGCGCTGAGGCCGGCGCCGGCCTGCCGGGCGCCGACCGCGAGCGCCCGCCGCAGCGCCACCGCTCCCCAGGCCAGACCGGGGACGGCCAGCACACCCAGCGCGAGCAGTACGGCCAGCGCCAGCGCGCCGTGCGAGAACCGGCGCAGCAGGCGCGGCAGCGGCGTGTTCCAGCCGAGCCAGGAGAACGCGAGCAGCCACAGCAGCCACCCGGTGGCGGCGGCCGAGAGCAGCCCGGCGAGGGTGAGCAGGACGGGCACCCGGACGGTCGGCGAGCCGCCCGCCGTGCCGAGCGCGTCCAGGTCGGCGAGCGGCACGAGGTGGTAGAACCGGCTCAGGCCGAGGCCGAGCACCAGGACGGCGGCGAGCAGCAGCGCGAGCGCCGCGACCAGGCCCCGCAGCAGGGTGCCGAGCGCGACCAGCCACTCGCCCGCGCCGTCCGCGAGGTACTTGGAGTGGCGGCGGAGGTGGTCCTCCTCGGGTGATCCGGGTTCGAGCACGGTGTCGGCGGTCAGGCCGGAGCGCATGCGGACCGGACTGTCGGGTGCGGAGTCGCTCAGCGCCAACTGCATCGCGCCGACCGTGTACCCGCCCCCGGACACCGCCACCAGGTAGCGGGCCCGCTTCAGCCAGGGGCGCAGCGCCTGGAGCGCGCCGAGGGTGACGCAGGCCGAGCGGATGCCGCCGCCGGAGACGCAGAACCCGAGCCGGGCGTGCTCGCGGCCGGGCGGGACCCTGGCGGCGTTGTGCCAGCGGGCCTGCCGGGTGAGCGGCCCGTGGCTCCGCGGCCCGGGCGGCCAGCGCCCGCCCCGCGCGGTCAGCACCGGCCACGGCGGGATCAGCGGCGGCCCGGCGGCGGTGGGCGGATCCGGCCCCGCGGCCGCCCCTGCCCCGCCCCGTCCGTGCGCGCCGCGGGCGTCGGCCTCCCGCCCCCGCCGTCCGTGCGCCTCCCCGTCACCCGCCCCGTCCCCGTCCTCGTGCCCGTCCTCGTCCGGCTGCGGCAGCAGCCCGCGCACCGCCCGGTGCACGGTGGCGCCGCACACCACGGCCGCGACCGCCCCCGAGGGGAGCAGCAGCAGCCATTTGACCGTGGCGAACGCGGCCGCCGCGGCGAACGGCGCGTCCCCACCCGTCGGTCCGGGACCGGCCGCGCCCAGTCCGGCGTCCAGCAGGACGTCCTCGGCCAGGTCGCAGGCGCCGGCCAGCACGCCCACCAGACCCGCGGCCAGCGCCGCCGACCGCCAGTGTGCCCGGGTGAACACATGGGCCCCGAGCAGCCCGGCCGCCGCAAGGGTGACCGTGTAGCCGCCGATCAGCCAGAGGTCGGCGTCCAGCGCGGCGCGGAACTCCGGGGCCCGCCCGGCGATCACGGCCTCGGCGGCGGACCGGGAGCCGGCGAGTTGCAGCCGGACGTCCCTGGCGCCCTGGTCGGCGGCCGTCCGCCGCGCGTACAGCAGCCAGCCGAGCACGGCGGGCACCGGCACCGCGAGCCCGAGCAGTACCCCGCCCCGGGCGGGCAGCCCGCGTCCGGAGGACACCCACTTCCCGGAAGCCCCGCTCCCGGAAGGCACGCTCACCCCTGCGGACACCCCGCCCGCCGCCCTGCCCTCGGCCGTCACACCGACCCACCCCTCTCCAGCACCGCACCACCACCCGACCCCGGGGACGCGCCCCGCGCCCCGCGAACGCCCCGGTCCCGTCCGGTCCGTGGCCCGTCCGTGCTCCGTCCGTGTCCCGTCCGGATCGCGTCCGGTCCTGCGGACCCGCGACCGGTGGGGGCGTCACCACCTTCCTGCCCCGTCCCGCCCCGCTCCGATCATGGATTCACCCGAATGAGTAAGGAGTGCGCTCCCGGGGTAGATGACCGTTTCATCCCACCTACGAGACCCCGCGTGTCCGCCCGGCAGGATCGCCCCGGCCGCGTCGCGTCGGACGTATTGTCAGGCGACCGGAGCCGGGCCTACGGTCGACGCACCTACTTTCTACGCACGTAGACATCCACCGCAGGCAGCACCGCCCGCCGACCCTCGGACCGCGGGCCCGCCCCCGGACGGGCCGCGGAGTTGCGGAGGTACCCATGTCGCAGATCGTCCGTGCCGCCCTCGTCCAGACCCGCTGGACCGGCGACCAGGAGAGCATGATCGCCCTCCACGAGCGCCACGCCCGCGAGGCGGCCGCCCAGGGCGCGAAGATCCTCGGCTTCCAGGAGGTCTTCAACGCCCCGTACTTCTGCCAGGTGCAGGAACCCGAGCACTACCGCTGGGCCGAGTCCGTCCCGGACGGCCCCACCGTGCGGCGGATGCGCGAACTCGCCCGCGAGCTCGGCCTGGTGCTGGTCGTCCCCGTCTACGAGGAGGACCAGCCCGGGGTCTACTACAACACCGCCGCCGTGATCGACGCCGACGGCAGCTACCTCGGCAAGTACCGCAAGCACCACATCCCGCAGGTCAAGGGCTTCTGGGAGAAGTACTACTTCAAGCCCGGCAACCTCGGCTGGCCGGTGTTCGACACCGCTGTCGGCAAGGTCGGCGTGTACATCTGCTACGACCGGCACTTCCCCGAGGGCTGGCGCGCCCTGGGCCTGGGCGGCGCGCAGATCGTCTACAACCCCTCCGCCACCAGCCGCAGCCTCTCCGCCTACCTGTGGCAGCTCGAACAGCCGGCCGCCGCCGTCGCCAACGCCTACTACGTGGCCGCCATCAACCGCGTCGGCACCGAGGAGTACGGCGACAACGACTTCTACGGCACCTCCTACTTCGTCGACCCGCGCGGCCGGTTCGTCGGCGAGGTGGCCTCCGACAAGGAGGAGGAACTGGTCGTGCGCGACCTCGACCTCGACCTCATCGAGGAGGTCCGCCAGCAGTGGGCGTTCTACCGCGACCGCCGCCCGGAGGCGTACGGACCACTGACCGAGGCCTGACGGAGAGGGGCACGAGCACACCATGACCAGCACCCCCCGCAGCACCCCCGCCACCGGCACGGCCACCGCCCGGACCGGGCGCACTGCCGTCCGCGGCGGCCTCGTCGTCACCGCCACCGAGGAACTGCGCGCCGACGTCCTCATCGAGGGCGAACGGATCGCCGCCCTCGCCGCCACCGGCAGCGAGGCCGCCCTCTCCTGGACCGCGGACACCGTGATCGACGCCGACGGCCACTACGTCGTCCCCGGCGGCGTCGACGCCCACACCCACATGGAGCTGCCGTTCGGCGGCACCCAGGCCTCCGACACCTTCGAGACCGGCACCCGCGCCGCCGCCTGGGGCGGCACCACCACCATCGTCGACTTCGCCGTCCAGTCGGTCGGCGGCAGCCTGCGCGAGGGCCTGGACGCCTGGCACGCCAAGGCCGAGGGCAACTGCGCGATCGACTACGCCTTCCACACCATCGTCTCCGACGTCAACGACGCCGTCCTCAAGGAGATGGACACCCTCGTCGACTCCGGCGAGTCCACCTCCTTCAAGCTGTTCATGGCCTACCCGGGCGTCTTCTACAGCGACGACGGCCGCATCCTGCGTGCCATGCAACGCGGCGCCGCCAACGGCGGGTTGACCATGATGCACGCCGAGAACGGCATCGCCATCGACGTCCTCGTCGCCCAGGCCCTGGCCGCCGGCCGCACCGCGCCCCGCTTTCACGGCGAGGTCCGCCGCGAACTGCTGGAGGCCGAGGCCACCCACCGGGCGATCAAGCTCGCGCAGGTCGCCGGCAGCCCCCTGTACGTGGTCCACGTCTCCGCCGCCTCCGCGCTCGCCGAACTCGCCCGGGCCCGCGACGAAGGACTCCCCGTCTTCGGCGAGACCTGCCCGCAGTACCTCTTCCTCTCCACCGACAACCTCGCCGAGGAGGGCGAGGACGGCTTCGAGGGCGCCAAGTACGTGTGCAGCACGCCGCTGCGGCCCCGCGAGCACCAGGAGGCGCTCTGGCGCGGGCTGCGCACCAACGACCTCCAGGTGGTCTCCACCGACCACTGCCCGTTCTGCTACACGGGCCAGAAGGAACTCGGCCGCGGCGACTTCTCGAAGATCCCCAACGGCCTTCCCGGCGTGGAGAACCGGATGGACCTCCTGCACCAGGCCGTGGTCGACGGGCGGATCAGCCGCCGCCGCTGGATCGAGATCGCCTGCACCACCCCGGCCCGGATGTTCGGCCTGCACCCGCGCAAGGGCACCCTCGCCCCCGGGGCCGACGCCGACATCGTCGTCTACGACCCGAACGCCGTCCAGACCGTCTCCGCCGCGACCCACCACATGAACGTCGACTACTCGGCGTACGAGGGGCGCACCCTCACCGGCCGCGCCCGCACCGTGCTCTCGCGGGGCACCGTGGTGCTCGACCGGGGCACCTGGCTGGGCCGGGCCGGCCACGGCGCCTTCCTGCGCCGGGACACCTGCCAGTACCTCGACTGAGCCGCCGTCCGGCCGGCCGCCCCTCCCCGGCCGGCCGGTGCGCCCCTCCCACCGGTTGTCCCTCCCGACCGAACCCCGACCAACTCCCGGAGCCCGCCTTGGACATCGGCCTCGTCCTGCAGACCGACCCGCCCGCCCGCCTGCTCATCGACCGCATGATCCGCGCCGAGCGGGCCGGCTTCAGCCACGGCTGGACCTTCGACTCCTGCGTCCTGTGGCAGGAACCCTTCGTCGTCTACAGCCGGATCCTCGCCGAGACCTCCACCCTCACCGTCGGCCCGATGGTCACCAACCCCTCCACCCGGACCTGGGAGGTCACCGCCTCCCTCTTCGCCACGCTCAACGACATGTTCGGCAACCGAACCGTCTGCGGCATCGGCCGCGGCGACTCCGCGATGCGGGTCGCCGGCCGCAAGCCCGCCACCCTCGACCGGCTCTCCCTGGCCATGCACGCGGTCAAGGAGCTGGCCGAGGGGCGGACCGCCGAGGTCGACGGCACCGAGATGCACCTGCCCTGGGTCGGCGAGGGCGCGCGCCTGCCGATCTGGATGGGCGCCTACGGCCCCAAGGCCCTCGACCTGACGGGCCGGCAGGCGGACGGCTTCATCCTCCAACTCGCCGACCCGTTCCTCACCGAGTACATGGTCAAGGCCGTCCGGCGGTCCGCCGCCGAGGCAGGCCGCGACCCCGACGCGCTCACCGTCTGCGTCGCCGCGCCCGCCTACGTGACCGCCGACGACTCCCCGGCCGCACTCGCCCACGCCCGCGAACAGTGCCGCTGGTTCGGCGGCATGGTCGGCAACCACGTCGCCGAACTCGTCCGGCACTACGGCGAGCACTCCGGCCTCGTCCCGGAGGAACTCACCGCCTACATCAAGGAGCGGCAGGGCTACGACTACAGCCACCACGGCCGCGCCGGAAACCCCGACACCGCCTTCGTCCCGGACGCGATCGTCGACCGCTTCTGCGTCATCGGCCCGGTCGGGACCCACCTCGCCCGCCTCGAACAGCTCCGCGCCCTGGGCGTCGACCAGTTCGCCGTCTACGCCATGCACGACGCCGTCGAATCCACCATCGACGCCTACGGCACGGACATCATCCCCGCGCTGGGCGCCTGACCGTTCCCGGAGCGGGGCCGGACCCGGGCCGGACCCGGGCCGGAGCGGGGCCGGACCGGGAACGGGACTCCTCCGACCCTCCGCCGGCTCAACGGCTCCCGAACCGGGGGCGTCCGGCGGCCTTGCTCCAGCGGCTCACGGCTCCGTCCGCCGGCAGCCCGCCCCGGGGCGACGGCACCGAGCGGTCCGCCGGGCGGTGGACCGGCGTCAGCCCCTCGTGGTCCACCGGGGCGGCGCGTCTTCCCCGTTGCCGGAGTTCGGGCGAGGGCGGGTGGAGGTCAGGCCAGAGTGCCGGCGACCAGCCGGGCCGCTTCGGCGACCAGTGGCTCGTCGGCCGGGGCGGCGGCGATGTGCTGGGTCGACAGGACCGTCAGCACGATCGGGCCTCCGGTCGGGGGCCGGGTGACGCCGGCGTCGTTGGTGGTGCCGTAGTTGCCGGTTCCGGTCTTCTCGGCGGTGGTCCAGGTGCTCGGCAGGCCCGCGCGCAGGCGGTCCGTGCCGGTGGTGTTGGTCAGGAGCCAGGTGGTCAGACGTCGCCGGTGGGCCGGGGTGAGAGCGCTGCCGAGGGTGAGGCGGGTGTAGGTGCGGGTGAGGGCGCGGGGGCTGGAGGTGTCGGTGATCCGATCCGGTTCGGCGGAGTTCAGCGCGGGTTCCCAGCGGTCGAGGCGGGTGACCCGGTCGCCGACGGAGCGGCAGAAGCGGGTGACGGCCTCGGGGCCGCCGAGTTCGCGGAGGAGGAGGTTGGCGGCGGCGTTGTCGCTGTACCGGATCGCCGCCGCGCACAGTTCCTCGATCGTCAGACCGCCTTCGAGGTTCTCGGGCAGACCGGTGATCGGTGCGTAGCCGGATTCCGTGACGTCCGTCGTGGTCCAGTGCCGTCGTTCGGCGAGGAAGGTGCCGTCGCGGTCGAGGTCCCTCAGTACGGCGGCCACGGCGATCGTCTTGAACGTGGAGCACATGGGGAAGAGTTCGTCCGCGCGGTGGGCCACGGTCCGCCCCGTGGCGAGGTTGTGGGCGAAGACGCCCAGCCGTGCGGCATGCGACTGCTCGAGCGCGCGCAGCCGATCGGTGACTTCATCTCCGTGCAGGCGTGTTCCTCCGGCGAACGCCCGCCCTCCGCCGGAGAGGGCGGTGACTGTCACAGCCGCCGCGACTCCGCCGAGCACCTGTCGTCGATCCGGGCGGTACCCCATGCCGTCTCCTTCTGCCGCTGTGCCTGCGAGGGCTCTTCGTGTACGAGAAGCCTTCGTCGACCGTATCGCTGAATGCGCGTTCGAGTCAGGAGGACAGGCGATCGACGGCGGCGAGGACCGCGGCCGGCCCGTCCTCGGTGGCCAGGGCGGTGGCGAGGGTGCGGGCGTGGGTGCGGTGGTGGGGGTTGTCGAGGGTCTGTCGGATGGCGGTGGCGAGGCGCGGAGCGGTGAGGTGGCGGAGGGGGATCGGGCCGGGGGAGGTGCCGAGGCGGGTGAGGCGGGCGGACCAGAAGGGGGCGTCGAGCTGGGCGGGGACGGGGACGGTGGGGGTTCCGGCGCGAAGGGTGGCGGCGGTGGTGCCGGCCCCGGCGTGGTGGACGGTGGCGGCCATGCGGGGGAACAGCCAGTCGTGCGGGGTGTCGCCGATGGTGAGGACGTCGTCGTTGTCGTCGGGTGCGGCGAGGCCGCTCCAGCCGGACTGGACGACGGCGCGGACGCGGGCGGCGCGGACGGCGGCGAGGACGGTGGCGGTGAGCCGTTCGGGGTCGGGGACGACGAGGCTGCCGAAGCCGACGAACACCGGTGGCGGTCCGGCGGCGAGGAAGTCCACCAGGCGGGGCGGGGGTTGCCAGTCGGGGTCGGTCCGGGGCCACCAGTAGCCGGTGACGCCGAGCGACGGGTGCCAGTCGGTGGGGCGGGGAACGACGCGTGGCGAGAAGCCGTGCAGCACGGTGCGGTTGCGTCGGCCGTGGGCCACCGAGCGGGGAGGGAGGCCGAGTTGGCGGCGCAGGCCGTGGACCGCGGGGGCGAAGAGCCGGTCGACGGCGGTCTGGACGGCGTGGCCGGCGAGCAGGTTGCCCGGTCCGCCGAGGCTGCGGGTGCCGGTGACGGCCGGGGCGAACTCGCGGGTGGGGGAGAGGGGTTGGAGGTGGAGGGCGATATTGGGGATGCCGGCGGCCTCGGCGACGGCCTGGCCCAGGTCGGCGGTCGTGCTGGTGGTGAGGAGGAGGTCGGCGCCGGGTTCCGCGGCGGCGGCGATGCCCGCGCCGAGGGCGGGCATGAACGAGCGGGCGAGGCGCACCAGTCGGAGGAGGCCGAGCGGTCCGGATCCGGCTCGCAGGAGGCGCTGGCCCGAATCGGAGGCGAGTTCGGCGCGCGGGTCGACGGGCAGCGGGCGGAACTCCAGTCCGCCGGCGCGCACGGTGTCGGTGAAGGTGGTGTGGGTGGCCAGGGCCACCTGATGGCCGGCCGCCTCGAGGCGCACGCCGAGTCCGATGAAGGGGGCGATGTCGCCCCGTGAGCCGGCGGTGGCGATCAGGATGCGCATGGCCGCAGTATTCCGGGGCAGTCGGGTCCCGAGAAAGGACGCCACGCCAGCGGCGGACCGCGGGCGGCGGGGGCGCCGTGCCGGCGGTGGACCGTGGGCGCCGGACCTTCGCGTGCGGACCCGCCGGGCCCGGAACCGTCCGGCGGTGGAGCGGCGTCCCTGCAGGCAGTACGGCGTGCACGGGGCCGCCGTACGGACCGAAGGGTGGGAGGACGCATGAGCTTCGTCGCATGGATCGTGCTGGGCCTGGTGGCCGGGGCTCTGGCCAAGCTGTTGCTGCCGGGGCGGGACCCGGGGGTCTGGTGGTGACCACCCTGATCGGGGTCGCGGGCTCCTTCGTCGGCGGATGGATCTCCGCGAAGTTCCTGGACCGGCCGGTGACGGCGCAGTTCTTCGACCTGGCGACCTGGGCGTCGGCGATCGGCGGTGCCCTGGTGCTGCTGATCCTCTACCGGCTGGTCTTCGGCAACTCCCGCGACTGACGCGGGGCAGGGCGTCGGAGCAGCACGACGGGGCAGGGCGTCGGAGCAGCACGACGGGACAGCACGACGGACCGGCCGCGCGGGGGAGGCGCGGCCGGTCCGTCGTGTCCGGGGCAGGTGGGGTGGGGCGGGACGGAGGCTCAGCCCCTGGTGGCCAGGCCGCCGAGGACGAGCCGCCAGAGCGCCTCGAACCGCGCGTCGGCGGCCGGGTCGGACCAGCTCGCCGCATGGGCGGGGTCGTGGAAGTGAGCGGTCGCCTCGAACACGGCTCGGGCGGTCGAGTCGATGTCGGCGGCGTTGAACTCCGCGCTCTCCGCGCCGTCCCGGACCATCCGGGCGATCTGGGCGATCAGTGTCCCGATGTGGCTCTCGACGGTGTGGCTGTTCTCGCCGACCAGCGTCATGTAGGTCGCGAACAGTTGCGGGTCGTCGAAGGCCTTCCGCCGCTTGGCGGCGAAGAGCGTGGCCAGCCAGCGGTGCAGGCGCTCGGCGGCCGGCCCGGTGCCGGTGGCGATGAGGCTCAGCTCGTCATGGGCCTGGGCGAGCCAGCGCTCGGTGACGGCCTCGCGCAGCGCCGCCTTGCTCGGGAAGAACCGGTAGACGCTGCCGTGGCTGACACCGAGCGTACGGGCGACGTCGACGACGGTGGCCTTCGCCGGCCCGAACCGCCTGAGGACGTCCTCCGTCGCGCTCAGGATCTGCTCGGCGGTGAGTGCGCTGTCCGTGCTCACGGGGCGGTACGTCCTTACGGGTGAGGCGTCCGCCCGCCGGGGTGCGGCGGGCGGACGGTCGGCCGGTGGCCGGTCGGGGCGGTCGGTGGCCGGTCGGTCGGGGCGGGGCCGCCGGTCGGTCGGTCGGCGGTTGCTACGGGTGCTGACGGCCCTGCCCGGAGCGGGCTGCCGACGCGGTCGGGACCGCGCCTCAGTGCTCGCTGTCGAGATGGGCCATCTGGGCGGCAGCGTACCTGTCACCGGCCGCGGACCCGGCGGGGACCGCTGCCTCGATCGCCGTGAGGTCAGCCTCGGTGAGGGTCACGTCCAGGGCTCCGAGGGCCTCGGTGAGACGGTCGCGGCGGCGGGCACCGACCAGCGGGACGACGTCCTCGCCGCGCGAGGCGACCCAGGCGATCGCGATCTGCGCGACGGTGGCGTTGCGTTCGGCGGCGACCGCGCGCAGGGCGTCGACGAGCCGGAGGTTGTGGGTGAGGTTGTCGCCCTGGAAGCGGGGGCTGTGGCCGCGGAAGTCGGTGCCGGCCAGTTCCCGGTCGTTCTGCCAGTGGCCGCTGAGCAGGCCGCGCGAGAGCACCCCGTAGGCGGTCACGCCGATGCCGAGCTCGCGCGCGGCGGGCAGGATCCCGGCCTCGACGGAGCGGGAGATGAGCGAGTACTCGATCTGGAGGTCACTGATCGGGTGGACGGCGGCGGCACGGCGCAGGGTGTCGGCACTGACCTCGGAGAGGCCGATGTGGCGGACGTAGCCGGCCTGGACCAGCTCGGCGATCGCGCCGACGGTCTCCTCGACCGGCACGGCCGGGTCCAGCCGGGCGGGGCGGTAGATGTCGACGTGGTCGGTGCGCAGGCGGCGCAGGGTGTAGGCGAGGGCGGTCTTCACCGCCGCCGGGCGGGCGTCGTAGCCGAGCCACTGGCCGTCCGGGCTGCGCTGGGCGCCGAACTTCACGCTGATCCGGACGTTCTCGCGGTCGCGGCCGCGCAGCGCCTCGTGGATCAGCAGCTCGTTGTGACCCATGCCGTAGAAGTCGCCGGTGTCGAGCAGGGTGATGCCGGCGTCGAGGGCGGCGTGGACGGTCGCGATGCTCTCGGCCTCGTCGGCGGGGCCGTAGAGGTCTGACATGCCCATGCAGCCGAGGCCGAGGGGGGAGACCGTCGGTCCGGTGGTGCCGAGCGTGCGCGGGGCGAGGGGGCGGGGGTTCTGGGTGGTGGACATGGCTCAACGATGACACAGCTACTGACAGATTTCAAAATCTGTCATCTGAAATCTGTCATGTGTCATTTGTCGATCGTGGTGATCCGGGGTCGGCGGCCCGGCGGTCCGGCGGCCTGGCGGGTGTGGGGAGGTGGAGGGGCAGGTCAGGTGGAGGTGGAGGGGTCGGGGCCGATCGGGCCTCGGTTGCTGCGCACCGCTGGAGGGGATCAGTCGCCCTGCCCGCCGCACTCCCCGCTCCGGTCGCAGTAGGGCGGCTCCGTGGTCCGACCGCAGCCGCACAGCATCGCCCGCGACGTCTCCCGGACCTCCCCCGACGTGTCCGTCACCCGCAGCTCCCCCCGGACCAGCAGTCGCCCGTCGGCCGTCCGCCGCACCGTGGTCGGCCGGTCCGGGGCCTCCGTCCCGCCGCCCGCCAGCCGGTAGGCCAGCGCCCCCGTCGGGCAGCGGCGCACCACCTCGGCGATCACTCCCGGCTCGGCCGCGTCCGGCATGATCCACGGCCGCCGCGCCGTATCGAACACCGCCGGCAGCCCGCGCACGCACTCGGCGGCATGACGGCACACCCGGGCGTCGAAGGACACCGTGATCCCGTCCCCCCGGTACGTCCGGGCGCCGCCGTGCCCACCCGCCGCCCTTCCGCCCCCGCTGCCGCCCGTGCCCTCGGCGTCTGCGCCCCCGGCGGCGGCCATCAGTCGCTCACCCGGCTGCGGTTCTCGTAGGCCAGGTCGACGTACTCGGGATGCCGGAGCATCCACCCCTTGATGAACGGGCACGTCGCCAGGACCGCCAGTCCCCGCGCCCGCGCGTCGTCCAGGGCCGCCCGTGCCAGCGCCCCGCCGACGCCCTGCCCCTCGTACGCGGGCTCGACCACCGTGTGCGGGTACACCACCAGCCCGTCGCTGCGCAGGTACTCGGCGAACCCGGCCAGGGTGCCGTCCGACCACGCCTCGAACCGGCCGGCGCCATCGGCGTCACGGACCGTGACTGTCATGGCGGACTCCTCGCTGCTTGATGCGCTGCTCAACCCACTGTCCAGCCTGCTGCTCGATGCCTTCTCGTCGCGCTGCGCATTCGTGCCGCTCGACGCATGGCTCGATCCACTGCCCGGCCCGCCGGCCGGGCCGGGGGCGCCGGTCCATCATCGAGCGGACACCGCGACACCGCCCGCCGGGCACTCGGCGCTCGTGGCGGACGCACCCGGTCGGCCCACACCTGGTTGGTCCGCGCCCGGTCGGCTCGCACTCGGACGACCCGCTGTCGCGCTCGCGGGCCCCGGGTCCGCCGCCGACCGGCTCCCGCCCGGTGCGCGTAACAGGTGGGCCCGCGCCGGCGGGACGTTCCGCCACACCACTCGGCTCCCCAGTCCGTACTCCTCCTCGAACCGGCGCAGCAGCCGCACCACCGCCCGGTGCCGCGCACTCCGCCGGGGGCCGGACGTCAGCAGCCGTGCCGCCGACGTTCCCAGGTAGCCGAAGTACGTCAGCTCGCCGCCCGGCAGCAGCAGCCGCAGATAGAGATCGAGTATCCGCCGCACCTCCGCAGGCTCGAAGTTGGTGAACGGCAGCCCCGACACGATCACGTCGTACCGTTCGGTCGTGGTCGTGGTCGTGGTCGTGGTCGTGGTCGTGGTCGTGGTCGTGGTCGTGGTCGCTCCCGACCGGCCGTCGTCGTGGCCTCCGCCCCCGGTGGCGGGCGGGCCGCACCCCGGGAGGTCCTGCACCCGGCACGTCGACAGTCGCAGGCCCAGCTCGCTCCCGCGGCACGCCAGCTCCTCGTCCGCCCGGAGCCGTTCGGCGAACCTCGGATTGGGCTCCACCACGTGCAACCGGTCGCCCGCCCGCAGCGCCCGGACCAGCCGCCGCGTCACCGCACCTGTCCCGGCGCCCACCTCCAGCACCGACAGCGGCCGGTCCGGACGGCTCGTCGCCGGGACCGTCAGCGCGTTCACCAGCGCCGCCCCGCTCGGCGCCACCGCGCCCGTCAGCCGGAACGTGCGCAGTGCCTCGGACAGGAAGAGCCACCCGTCACCGCCGTCCGGTCCCCGCCGCCCGGCGCGAGCGGGCGCCGGGCGAGCGATCCCGGTGGTGTCGGCGGAGGAGGCGGGCCCGCGGTCGGGCTGATATGTCGTCATGGCAGTGACGCTAGAGAACGTCCGACCTGTGTGGAACTGTCGAAAGATGCTCCGCACCCCCGACGAAAGTCGAGGGTGCCGATGGCCGATCGACAGGGGTGACGCACTGTCGGTTCGTCGTAGCATCGGGGCCCCGGACGAAGGACGGAAGGAGGCCCGATCCCGTGAACAACCCTAAGTACCAACTTGGTTGGTACACCCCAGGCCGGCATCGTCCGACCGAGACGCTGCTCCTGCTGACCGTCCTCGTGCTCGCCGTCGAGGAGACCCTCGCCCAGTGGCGCGTCCACGACCTCCCCTGGCGCCCCCTGCGCATGGCCGGGGCCGTCCTCGCCCCGCTGTCCCTGCTGACGGCCCGCCGCCACCCGGTCGCCGCCGCCGTCCTCCCCGTTCTCTTCAGCGGACTGCTGAACCGCGCCTTCCCCGGTCTGTTCAGCCTCTACCACCTGGCCTCGACGGGCCGCTCCGGCCCGGCACTCGCGGCCGCGGTCGTGCTCGCCGGGCTCGGTGCGGTCCGCGCCGCCTCCCTCGCCGACCGGGTCGGCACCACCGGTTCCCAACTCCTGGTCGAGGCGGCCGTCCTCTCCTTCGGGATGTGGCTGCACGGCCGCCGCGTACTGATCCGGACCCTGAACGCCAAGGTGGAGGCACTCGGCCGGGAGCGCGAACTCCGAGCCGAACAGGCCCGCTCCGCGGAACGCGCCCGGATCGCCCACGAGATGCACGACGTCCTCGCCCACCGGCTCAGCCTCCTCGTCCTGCACGCCGGCGTGCTGCGCGACCGGGCCCGGGCCGGCACGGTGGCGGACGACCCGGCGCGCCTCGCCCACCGCCTCGAACTGCTCCGGGCCACCGCCGCCCGCTCGCTCGACGACCTGCGCGACGTCCTCGGCGCGCTCCGGGCCGATCCGCCCGGACTCGTGGGGACGGCCCCGCCGGCCGGTTCCGCCGGACCTGCCGGTGACGCCGGGGCGCCCGACAGCGTCCGAACCGTCCCCGGGCGGGGGAGTGCGAGCACGGGTGCGAGTACGGTGCCGCACGCGGAGCCGGGCCCAGCGCCCCCCGGCGTGGGCGCCGCGCCGCTTCCCGAGCCCGTTGCTCCCCGTCCACCCCTCGCTCCCCGTCCACCCCTCGACTCCCGCCCGTCCGTCGCCGCGTCCGTCACGGAGCCCGTCGCCGCGCCCGCTCTGCGCGACCTCGCCGAACTCGTCGCCGAGGCCACCGGCTCGGGCCAGCGCGTCGAACTGGCCCTCGCCGGTGACCCGGAGGACATCCCGACCACCCACCGGCTGGCTGTGCACCGGGTCGTCCAGGAGGCGTTGACCAACGCGCGCAAGTACGCGCACACCGCCCCGGTCACCGTCCGCGTCCGGTACGGCACGCCCGCGACCACCGTCGAAGTGTGCAACGGCCCGGGCGACCCTGCTCCCTCCGGTGCCTGTACCGGGGGTGGCTACGGCCTGGTCGGGCTCGGTGAGCGGCTCGGCGCTCTCGGTGGACACTTCGACGCGGGACCGGACGGCCGGGGCGGGTTCCGGCTCGCGGCCCGCCTCCCAGCGCCGGCCCGGCTTCCGGTCCGGCCGCCGCCCGGCCCGACCGCACGGTCGCCCGCCCGGACAGCCCGCCGGGCGAGCGACCCGCACCCCGGCCGGAACCCGGGCGTCGCACCCACGGCACCGACCACACCCGCCGCACCCACCCCACTGCCCGTCCCACAGTCCCTCCCACCGCCCGTCCCACAGTCCCTCCCACCGCCCGTCCCACCGTCCGGCCCACCGTCCGGCCGGTGTTCCGCCCCGGCGGCCACCGCCCCGCGGACCGGCCCGAACCCACCGAACGAGGCGACGTGATCCGCACCATGGTGGTCGACGACGACGCGCTGGTCCGGCTCGGACTCGTCGACCTGCTCGCCCAGGACCCTGAGCTGACCGTGGTCGCCGAGGCCGCCGACGGACTGGAGGCCGTCGAACTCGCCGCCCGCCACCGCATCGACGTCGCCCTGATGGACATCCGGATGCCCGGACTCGACGGCATCGCCGCGACCCGGCGGCTCCGCGCACTGCCGGACGCCCCCCGCGTCATCGCGCTCACCACCTTCGACCTCGACGAGTACGTCTACCGGGCCCTGGCGGCAGGGGCCGACGGCTTCCTGCTCAAGGACACCCCGCCCGCCGAGATCGCCCGTGCCGTCCACGTGGTCGCCGGTGGGCAGGGCATGCTCCACCCGGCCGCCGCCCGCCGCCTCATCGACCGTTACCACCGCACCGGGGAGCCACGCGCGGTCGCGGCCCGGGGCCGTCTGGAGGGGCTCACGCCGCGCGAGGGCGACGTGCTGCGCGAACTCGCCGCCGGTCGTTCCAACGCCGAGATCGCGGCAGCCCTCGGGATGCGCGAGAGCACGGTCAAGGCACATGTCAGCCGGATCCTCACCGGGCTGGGGGTCGGCAACCGCGTCCAGGCGGCGCTGCTCGCCCGGGACGCCGGCGTGGTGGACGACGGCGGCTGACCCGACCGCCCTCCCCTCGTGCGACGATCCGTCCGCACTTCTCCACCATCGCCTGGGAACACGGTGATTTGCCCCGGATCCACCGCCCCCGGATCAGCGCCGCGCGGTAGTCGACGGCGATCCGCCGTCACCCATCTGGCTTGGAAAAGGCGCGCCTTGGCGTCCTGTGCTGCCGAACCCCGGCCCCGGGTCCATGGTGGAGGTGGGCGCGATCCGGCGACCGCGCCCGCGCGCCGAGCCGGGTTCGCATGTCGTGCGCCGACCGCCGTTCAGCGGCCGGGCGACGGGGCGGATCCCGACCCCGGCACGCTGGGAGCAGGGCCACCTCGCAGGAAACCGAACGGTTCTTCTAGGCTCACATCTCGGCTTCCCTGTGGTGGTGCGTCGTTCTGCGCCCGCCGCAAGGGAAGCCGCCGTCCACGGAGGCTCCGGGACGATCGGGGCCACCGGATCGAGCGAGGAGGACGCACATGCCACACACGCCGCCCAGCCGTTCCAGCGCACTTGGAACGGACGGACCCTCTTGGTGTCCCGCCGTCACAGCCGGGGCCGTCGGCCCGGTGACCTGGTCGGGGCGGACCGGCCGCCCCGGCCGATCCGCGCGGCCGCTGTATACCGGCGGCGGCCGCGGAGGCAAGCGTTGAGTCCTCAAGCCGTCCGCCCCGCCACTCCTGCGGCGAGCCCTGTGGCCGCCGCGACCCCGACCGTCGCCACCGGATCCGTCACCGCGAACGTCGCCCCCACCGGCACCGCGAACGCTGCCCCCACGAGCGCCGCCGGCAGCACGACGGTCACCACGATGACCGCCGGCGCCACCACCGCCACCGTCACCGCGGCAGCAGCCACCACCGCCTTCACCCCTGTCGAGCCGACCAGGACCACCGGAGCCGCCCCCGGCACGGCCGCCCCCGGAACGACCGGGAGAACCGGCACCGCCCGAACCGCCCTCGCCCCGGCCGCCCCCACACCCGCCGCCGCGCCACCCGTCGCAGCGGCCCCCCACGCTCCGGCCGTCCCCGACAGCGAGGGCCAACCCGGCCCCACCGCCGCTCTCCCCGGTCTGCCCCAGGCCCTCACCAGCCGCGCCCGCACCCTCGCCGGGGCCGTCCGGCGACGCTGCGCGGACCTGGCCCGGATCGAGTCCCCCAGTGGTGACGCACCCAGACTCGACGCCCTGGCGGAGGAGTTGGCCGCCGGATTCCGGGCCACCGGTGCCACCGTGCACCGCGAACCGGGCCCGGCCGGCGACCACCTCGTGCTCCAGTGGGAGGGGCGGGACGAAAGCCTGCCGCACCTCCTCGTGGTCGGCCACCACGACACCGTCTGGCCGGCCGGCATCCTCACCGACTGGCCGGTCACCGAGCAGGACGGCACCCTCAGCGGGCCCGGCGTGGTCGACATGAAGGGCGGACTCGCCATTCTGGAGGGAGCGTTCGCCCTGCTCGCCGACCTCGGTCAACGCCCCCACCGCACGGTCCGTCTGGTCGTGGTCTCCGACGAGGAGGTCGGCAGTCCGGACGGCAAGCGCCTCGTCGAACGCCAACTCCGCGACGCCGCCGCCGTACTCGGCCTCGAACCGCCGCACCCGGACGGCCGACTCAAGACCGCCCGCCGCGGCTCCACCCGGGTGCGGCTCACCGTCACCGGGCGCGAGGCGCACGCCGGCAACGACGCCGCCGACGGCGTATCGGCAGTGGACGAACTGGTCGACCAGCTCGTCGCCGTCCGCGGCCTGGTCAGCCTCCCCGGCACCGAGCTGAACGCGGGCCGGATCAGCGGCGGCAGCCGGGCCAACGTCGTGGCCGGCCGGGCCGAGGCGGAACTCGGCCTGCGCTTCTCCACCACCGAAGCGCAGCGCCGGACCCTCGACAACCTCGCCCGACTGACCGCGCTGCGGCCGGGCGCACGGGTGCGGACCGAGGTGCTGTCCAGCCGTCCGGCGTGGCCCGAACGCTCCGCGAATCCACTGCTGCGCCACGTCCGTTCACTCGCGGCGGTGCTCGGGCAGCAGTTGGACGGCGGTCCGGCGGGCGGGGCGGGCGACACCAACCTGCCGGGTTCGCGCGGACTCCCCACGCTCGACGGGTTCGGCGCCGTCGGCGGGGGCGCGCACGCCCGGCACGAGCACATCCGGATCGATCAGCTGGCACCGAGGATCGCCCTGCTGGCGGCGCTCCTCGCCGTTCCGCTCCCGCGTTTGCGCGACCGCTCGGAGGGGTGACGGGTCGGGAGATCCCGGTCGGCGACGGCTGACGGCCGACGGGGGCTGACGAGTGACCGTCGGCGGACCGTTCACGACGGCTGGCGGCTGGCAGATGATGAAATCTGTCAGCCGTCAGCCGTCAGCCGTCAGCCGTCAGCGCGTCGCGGCGTCCCCGCCGGTGTCCGCGAGCAGCGGGAAGAGCCGGGTGACGGCGGCGACGGGATGCGTCCCGGTGTGCGGTTCGCGCTGCCGGTAGGGCGCGATCAGGGCGCGGACGGCGGCGCCGAGGTCGGCGAGTTCGTCGCTGGTGAGGTGCAGGACGTCGCTGGAGGTCTGGTCGCGCTGCCATTCGGTGGGCGCGGCGGAGCGGTTGGCGAGCCAGTGGCGGTAGCTGCCGTCCTCCAGCTCGGCCGCCGGCTCGGGGGTCGGATCGTCGCCGGCCCGCCCGGCCGTCGGCGAGCCCGGCTCACCGGGCATCAGCGATCCCGTCCATCGCAGCCGCCACGGGCGGGAACGGCCGTCCCCGGTCGGCGCCTCCTCGATCACCCCGTACCGGGCCAGCTGCCGGAGGTGGAAGGAGCACGTTCCGGAACTCTGGCCGAGCATCTGCGCGGCCTGGTTCGAGGTGATGCTGCCCCACTCGGAGATCAGGTCGAGCAGCCCGGCGCGGATCGCGTGCTGCGGCAGCGGCCGGGAGGGAGCTCCGCTCCGGAGGGCGGCCGGTTCGGCGGGAGTGTTGTGGGTGGTCACTTTGCAAAGCCTCCACTTTGCAAAGTTCCTTGGCAAGTCCGGACCGTGCCGATCCACGGCTGGGCCAGTGTTTGCAAGGAATTCGCGGCCCTGGTCGGCTCGCGAGGGAGCTCGAGTGACCGCTTCTCCACACTTTGCAAAGTGTGTACTTTGCAAAGTGTGGGGCAGTGACGAGCAGCGGACCGGGAGCTGGAGCCGACATCCACCGGATCGCCGGTGCCTGCTCCTCGGCGCCGCGGTGCCCGATGCGGCACCGCGGCGCAGAGAACGCTGAAAGCCGGCAAGTCAGCAGTGGGCCACATCCTCGACCCCGTGCTCGGCCAGCTGCCCGCCGGGGCGCGTCGGCCGGTCGAGGCGGAGGGGGAGGCCCGGCACGTCCGTCGCGCAGTCGCAGTCGCAGTCGGCCGGTGGCCGGCGGCGGCGCGTTCCACTCGGCCGGCCTGAGCCCCCGGGGCCTCGGGCCCGGCCTTCGCCTTCCCCGGGCCCCGCCTTCCGTGTCCGCCCCGCCCCCCGCCCCCGCCCCGCCCTCGGGTCCGCCGCCCCGACATCGGCGGTGCTCCCTTGTCAGTCGCCCGTCCCACCGCGCACAATGGTACCGACCGAACGGTCAGTCGGTTGGCGGCCCGCCGACGGGGTGGGGACACAGGCAGCGAAAGGGGACCGTGGTGACAGCAGAGGTGGCCGAGCGGCCCGGGGCATCGCCCGAGGAGGCGTTCGAGGCCGTCATCGCCGCGGAGCAGCGCATCGAGCCCCGCGACTGGATGCCCGACGCCTACCGGGCGACCCTCGTCCGCCAGATCGCCCAGCACGCCCATTCCGAGATCATCGGCATGCAGCCCGAGGGCAACTGGCTCACCCGCGCCCCCTCCCTGCGGCGCAAGGCGATCCTGCTCGCGAAGGCCCAGGACGAGGCCGGCCACGGCCTGTACCTCTACGCCGCGGCCGAGACGCTCGGCGTGGACCGCGCCGAACTCACCGAGAAGCTGATCTCCGGCCGCCAGAAGTACTCCTCGATCTTCAACTACCCGACGCTCACCTTCGCCGACGTCGGTGTGATCGGCTGGCTGGTGGACGGCGCCGCGATCTGCAACCAGGTCCCGCTGTGCCGCTGCAGCTACGGTCCGTACGCGCGCGCCATGGTCCGGATCTGCAAGGAGGAGTCCTTCCACCAGCGCCAGGGCTACGAGCTGCTGATGACGCTGATGCGCGGCACCGAGGCCCAGCGGCGGATGGTCCAGGACGCGGTGGACCGCTGGTGGTGGCCGTCGCTGATGATGTTCGGCCCCTCCGACGCCGCCTCGCCGAACACCGCCCGTTCGATGGCCTGGCGGATCAAGCGGCACACCAACGACGAGCTGAGGCAGCGCTTCGTCGACATGACCGTGCCGCAGGCCGAGCACCTCGGCGTCACCCTCCCCGACCCCGGCATGAGCTGGAACGAGGAGCGCGGCAGCTGGGACTTCGGCGAGCCGGACTGGTCGGAGCTGAACCGGGTCATCCAGGGCCAGGGCCCGTGCAACGCCCAGCGCGTCGAACGGCGGCGGGCCGCCCACGAGGACGGCGCGTGGGTGCGCGAGGCGGCCACCGCGTACGCGGAGAAGCGCCGCGCCGAGGCCGCCCCGAGCACCGGGACCGACGTGAGAACGGCGACGGACGCGGCCACGCCCACGAACGCAGCCACGGCCACGGCGACGACCGCAGCCATGGCCACGACCGCGGGCGCGGAGCCGAACGCCGGCACGGCCGCGGACGCCGGCAAGAAGACGGAACAGGAGAACGGGAAGTGACCGAGTCCAAGGCCGGCTGGCCGCTCTACGAGGTGTTCGTGCGCCCCCGGCGGGGCCTGAACCACGTGCACGTCGGCTCCCTGCACGCGGCCGACGACCGGATGGCCCTGCTCGCCGCCCGCGACCTCTACACCCGCCGCAACGAGGGCGTCAGCCTCTGGGTGGTCCGCTCCGACGCCATCACCGCGTCCACCCCGGACGAGCGCGATCCCTTCTTCGCGCCCAGCGGCGACAAGGTCTACCGCCACCCGACCTTCTACGACATCCCCGAGGATGTCCCGCACATCTGACCGGGAGCAGCCGAACCATGACCGACGACCACGTGTACCTGAGCCTCGCCGAGGCGTCCCCCGAGCCCGAGGGCGAGGGCCGCTGGGCGTACGGGACGGGCTTCGCCGACCCGCTGCTCGGGGTGGACACCGCCGTCCCGTCCGGGCTGGACGGGACCGACCTCGCGGCGTACTGCCTGATGCTGGGCGACGACGCGCTCGTCCTCGCCCAGCGCCTCATCGAGTGGTGCACCCGCGCGCCCGAACTGGAGGAGGAGGTCGCGCTCGCCAACCTCGGCCTCGACCTCCTCGGCCAGGCCCGCCAGTTGCTGACCCGGGCCGGGCAGGCGGACGGTTCCGGGCGGACCGAGGACGACCTCGCGTACTGGCGCGAGGAGCACGAGTTCCGCAACGTCCGCCTGGTCGAGGCGCCGAACGGGGACTTCGCGTACTCGATCGCCCGCCTGCTGCTGTTCTCCACCGTCCGCGGCGCGCTGTACGAGGCACTGGCCGGGCACGCCGATCCGGTGCTGGCGGCGGTCGCGGCGCGCGGGGTGAAGGAGCTGGCCTACCACCGCGAGTACGCCACCGCGTGGACGCTGCGGCTCGGCGACGGCACGCCGTACTCGGCCGCGCGGATGCAGGCCGGTCTGGACGCGGTCTGGCCGCTGCTGGAGGAGCTCTTCACCGCGCACCCGGTCGAGCTGCGGGTCGGGGTGGACCCGGCGACGCTGCGCGAACCGGTGCTGCGCTCACTGGCGGCGGTGCTGGCGGAGGCCGGGCTGGCCGTGCCCGACGTGGCGGGGCTGGCGACCGTCGGCGGCCGGGCGGGCCGGGACGGGGTGCACAGCGAGGCCCTGGGCCTGCTGCTCGCCGAGCTGCAGGTGCTGGCCCGCGCGCACCCGGGCGCGACGTGGTGACGGCCGTGGCCGGGGAGCGCGCGTCGAGCGGGGCGGCCTGGGCGGTGGCGGCCGCCGTGCCGGACCCGGAACTGCCGATGCTGACCCTGGCCGACCTCGGTGTGCTGGCCGACGTCGAGGTGGCCGGGGACCCGCAGGACCCGGTGGTGACCGCCTGGATCACCCCGACCTACTCGGGCTGCCCCGCCGTCGCCGAGATGGCCGCCGACGTGGACCGGCGGCTGCGGGCGGCCGGGTTCGCGGACGTCCGGGTCCGGCTGCGGCTCGACCCGCCGTGGTCGACCGACCTGATCACCCCCGAGGGCCGGCGCAAGCTCGCCGAGGCCGGCATCGCCCCGCCCCGGCCCGGGGGCGGCGCGGCGGCCGGCGGCGCCACTCTGCTGAGTCTGGGCCCGACCCGGGTCGCGACCGCCGCGCCCGTCGCCTGCCCGCTCTGCGGCGGTACCGACACCGAGGAGCTGTCCCGCTTCGGCTCCACCGCGTGCAAGGCGCTGTGGCGCTGCCGCGAGTGCCGCGAGCCTTTCGAACGCGTCAAGGAGATCTGAGCATGGCCGCCGTTCCACCAGCAGTCCCGGCAGTCCCGGCAGTCCCGGCAGTCCCGACGGTCCCACCGTCGTTCGAGCAGTCGTCCGCCGAGCAAGCGTCCGCCGAGCTGCCCCCCGCCGAGCCGTCGCCCGTCCGCCCGGCCCGCCGGCCGGCGTTCCACGCCCTGCGGATCGCGGCGGTGGAGCGGCTCTGCGACGACGCCGTCGCGGTGACCTTCGCGGTGCCCGACGGGCTCACCGAGGCGTTCGCGTTCCGGCCGGGGCAGACACTGACACTGCGCCGGGTGGTCGACGGGGTCGACGAGCGCCGCTCCTACTCGATCTGCGCCCCCGTCGGCGGCCCGCTGCGCATCGCCGTGCGCGAGGTGCCGGGCGGCCTGTTCTCGCGCTGGCTGGTGCGGGACGCCGGGCCGGGGGAGGAGGTGGAGGTGCTGACGCCGTCCGGCCTGTTCACCCCCGACCTCGGCCGGCCCGCCGACCATGTGCTGCTGGCCGCCGGTTCCGGCATCACGCCGATGCTGTCCATCGCCGCCTCCGTGCTCGCCGCCGACCGCGCCTCCACCGTCACCCTGCTCTACGGCAACCGGCGCAGCGACACCGTGATGTTCGCGGACGAGCTGGCCGATCTCAAGGACCGCTACCTGGGCCGGTTCCAGCTGGTCCATGTGCTCTCCCGGGAGACCCGGGACGCCGAACTGCTCAGCGGACGGCTCGACCCGGAGCGGGTCAAGGCCCTGCTGCGGGCGCTGGTGGACGTGCCGGCGGTCGGCCACTGGTGGCTCTGCGGGCCGTTCGGGATGGTCACCGGGGCCAAGGAACTGCTCGCCGGCCTGGGCGTGCCGACGGACCGGGTGCACCAGGAGCTGTTCCACGCCGAGGACGAGCCGATCGGCGAACGCGCCGACGACACCCCCGGCGCGGCGGACGGGGCCGAGGGCGTCGAACGCAGCGAGGTCACCGTCGTCCTGGACGGCCGGGGCAGCACGCTCAGCCTGCCGCGCGACCGGTCGGTGCTGGACGGCGCGCAGCGTTCCCGGCCCGACCTGCCGTTCGCCTGCAAGGGCGGGGTGTGCGGGACCTGCCGTGCCCTGGTCACCGAGGGGGAGGTGTCGATGCGGCGCAACTTCGCCCTGGAGGAGAAGGAGCTGGCGGCCGGCTACGTCCTCACCTGCCAGGCCCGTCCGGTGACGGACCGGGTGACGGTCGACTACGACCGCTGACGGGCCGCCCGGCGGCGCCCGCCCCCGGGAACGGTGCTGCTCGCCCGCCCCCGGAACGGCGCCGCCCGCCCGCCTCCCGGGCCGGCCGCTACCCCGCCGTCGGCGCCCCGGCCACCGTCACCGCGACGGCGGCCGGGGCGCCGAGCAGCCCGACGATCTCGTTGACCGCCGCCCGGCCGGCGCGGTTGGCGCCGACGGTGCTGGCGGACGGCCCGTAGCCGACCAGGTGGACCCGGGGGTCGGCGGTGGCCCGGGTGCCGGTCAGCGCGATGCCGCCGCCCGGGGAGCGCAGGCCGAGCGGGCCGAGGTGACCGACCTCGGGGCGGAAGCCGGTCGCCCACACGATCGCGTCGACGGCGAGTTCCTCGTCGCCCCAGGCGACCCCGTGCTCGGTGAGGCGGTCGAACATCGGCCGCCGCCGCAGCGCGCCCAGCTCCTCGGCGCGGCGGTAGGCCACCGACGGTCCGAGCCCGGTGACGCTCACCACGCTGCGCACCGGCAGCCCCTGGCGGACCCGCTCCTCGACCTTGGCAACCACGGCTCGCCCGTACTCGGGGGTGAACGGTCCGGCGTGGTAGACCGGCGGGGTGCGGGTGACCCAGACGGTCTCGCCGACCGCCGCGACCTCCGACAGCACCTGGATCGCCGAGGCGCCCCCGCCCACCACCAGGACCCGCTTGCCCGCGAACTCCTCCGGCCCCCGGTAGGCGGCGTAGTGCAGCTGCCGTCCGGCGAACCGGCCCGGGTAGTGGGGGAGGAAGGGCCGGGTCCAGGTGCCTGTGGCGTTGATGAGGGCCCGGGCCGACCAGGTGCCGGAGTCGGTCTCGACGAGCAGCCGGGCGTCGGGCCGCGCCGATTCCGAGCGCACCGCCAGGACCCTCACCGGGCGCACCACCGGGAGCGCGTGCTGTGCCTCGTACGCCGCGAAGTACCCCGGGACGACGTCGCGCGCCGCCGCGTTCGGGTCGACCTCGGGGAGTTCGACGTCGGGCAGGTCGTGGAAACCGTGCACGGTGGCCATCCGCAGCGACGGCGACCGGTGGGCCCAGGCGCCGCCGGGGGCGTCGTCGGCGTCGAGCACGACGAACCCGCCGCCGGTGCCGCCCGCCGCGCCTTCCCCGCCCGCCGCGCCTTCCCCGCCCGTCGTGCCCGCCCCGCCGTCCCCGACGGCTTCGCGGAAGGGTGCGAAGCCGCGTCGGCGCAGGTGGTAGGCGGCCGAAAGGCCCGCCTGGCCCGCGCCGACCACCACGACGTCGACCCGGCGGACCGGGCCGGAGTTGGTTGCACCGTAAACAGTCACGCCCGTGAAACATCCGGTGCGCGGCGGGTGTTCCCAGCCGCTGCCGGGCCGGGAAGACCCGCCGTCGGCCGGGGAGATCACCCCTGCGGTCCCGTGCGCGCGGACCTCCGTGCCGACGTCCGCCGCCTCCGTGACGTCGAACCGGAACGTCGGTACCGCGTTCCCCGGCCGCAGCCCGTCACCAGCCCGGCAGCTGCCGGGCCGGACCGCCCCGGCTCAGGCCGTGGCCGGGGAGATCACCACCGCGGTCCCGTACGCGCAGACCTCCGTGCCGACGTCCGCCGCCTCCGTGACGTCGAACCGGAACATCAGGACCGCGTTCCCGCCGCGCGCCTTGGTCTGCTCGACCAGCCGCTCCATGGCCTCGTTCCGGCTCTCCACCAGGGTCTTGGTCAGGCCGCGCAGCTCGCCGCCGACCAGCGACTTCAGCGAGGCGCCGATCTGGCTGCCGATGTGCCGGCTGCGCACCGTCAGACCGAAGACCTCGCCGATCACGTGGTCCACCCGGTAGCCGGGGATGTCGTTGGTGGTCACTACCAGGACCTGGGCGTCCGGGCGCTGCCCGCCGCCGTACTCGTCGATGTTTGCCATGGCGCCCATCCTGCGGGCGGTTCGACGCCGTCGAACAGAGGCGCGCGGGGGCGCGACCGGGAGAAGGCGGGGCAGTGACGGCGAGAACGCGTAGGGTAGCCGGAACAGACCGGTGATCGGACGGCCGAAAGGCCGTACCGTAGCCCCATGGGCGAGCGAAGCGATCATCCACAGGGGCCGGGCGCGGCGGAGGACTCCGGCGCGCAGGAGATCGAGGCGACGGTGGTCCTGGGACTGCGGATCACGAACTGGCCGGCGCTGCGCGCCGCGGCCATCGCGGCCGTGGAGGAACTGGACTTCGACGGCGTCGATCCGGCCGGGCAGCGCCGTGAACTGCTGCGCGAGGTGGCCGAGGACGCCAACGCGGCACTCGGCGCACTGCTGCACCCGGACCGGCTGGTGGCCGCGATCCCCGGGGTCGAGGCGGTCGGCGGCACGCTGGAGATCAGCGTCACCGAGGACTTCGCACCGGACTTCGCCGAGCTGTTCCCGCTGGACGGCGACGAGGAGGACGGCGGCAGCGCGGCCGGCGACTGGACCCTCACCCCGCGCACCGCGTGCCTGCTCCACGCCCAGTTGCTCGGGCTGGCCGACGCCGCCTACGACGACCTCGACGAGCACGAGGACGAGTCGGTGGCCGACGGCGAGGAGGCGGACTGGACGGTGTTCGGGAGGCTGCCGCAGCGCACTTGGCGGCTGCACCGGAGCTGGCGCCGCGCGATGGCCCGCACCTTCGACGACCTCGCCGACGACCTCGCGCTCGGCGAGTGGCCGCTCCCGCGCTGCCTGGCGGAGGAGATCGCGCTCCGGATGGCCCTGGTCGACGCCCGGACCCTGCTCGGGGCGCAGCCCGAGTCGGTCGCCGACATGATGGGCGACCTGCCCGCGGACCTCTACGACTACGACTGGGACGGCTGCCACGACGAGCTGTTCGGCGTCTACGGGCCGGACGACGGCGATCCGGAGCTGACCGCGGAGCAGCGCGCCGAGCTGCTGCTCACCGCCACCCACCCGGAGGGCTGGTTCCTGAACTACGACGACGCGGAGGAGCGGGACGCCCAGCGCGGCTACCGGCGCTGACCGGGCGCCCGGCTTCCGGCGCCACCGATCCGCGCACGCGATCCGGCGCCACCGATCCGGCGCCACCGACCCGGTGGCGCCGGTCCCCGGGCGTCCGGAGCCCCGCGGTGATCGCCCCGGGGCGGGGGCTGGCATGCTGGACCGGTGACTTCACCGTTCGACGCCCCCGTTCCCGACCCGATGCCCGAGGACCGCGACGCCCGGCAGCAGTACGTGCTGCCGCTGGTGGTCCGGACGGAGCGCGCGACGCCGCCCGGGCGGACCGACGCGCTGGAGACCTCGGCGCGGGCGGTGCTGACCCTGCTGAACGACCCGAGGGTGGTCGAGGCCGAGGGCGAGTGGGCGGAGCGGGTGCTGGCCTGGGAGGACGCGCGGATCCGCAAGGTGGTCCGGCGGGCGCGCGGCGGCGAGTGGCGCAAGGCCGGGGAGCTGCCCGGCATCACGGTGACGGGCCTGGAGGCGGAGGTGCGGGTCTTCCCGCCGGTTCCGCTGGACGGCTGGCCGAAGGAGCTGGCCAAGCTCCAGGTGTCGGGCACCGACCTGGAGGAGACCGGTCCGGTCGGTCCCGCGCCGACGGGTGTGCCGGTGCTGTGGCTGAACCCGGAGCTGGAGATGAGCGCCGGAAAGACGATGGCGCAGACCGGCCATGCCGCGCAGCTCGCCTGGTGGCGGCTGGACGACGCCCGCCGCAAGGAGTGGGCGGAGAGCGGTTTCGCGCTCGCCGTCCGCACGGCGACGCCCGAGGCGTGGGCGGACCTGGTGGCGAGCGGCCTCCCGCTGGTGCAGGACGCCGGCTTCACGGAGATCGCCCCGGGGAGCTGCACCGTGGTGGCGGACCACCCGGCGCTGCGCGACTGACCGCCGCCGGCCGCCCGCGCACCCGCCGCCGGACGCCAGGTGTCGCTGCCCGGTGGCGGCACGCCGTCACACCTCTTGACGGCGCAGCCGGTACAGCCCGCCCCAGGCCGCCGCGCCCGCCCACAGGGCCATGATCAGCAGGCCGGTCCAGTGCCCGTAGGCGATCTGCGGGTCGTCGCGGTAGAGCAGTGCGTACTGGCCGGCCCGGTCGGGCAGGAACTGCACGCCGTGCCGCACCACCGGGACACCGGACAGCAGCGGGGAGAGCAGGAAGACGGTGGGCAGCAGCAGGCCCATGGCCGCGGTGAGGTTGCGCAGGGCGGCGGTCAGCCCGAGGCAGAGCACCACCAGCAGGACCGGGTAGAGCACGCCGGCCGTGGCGCTGCGCACGAGCGCGGGGCCGTTCCAGCGCTCCGGTACGAACGCGGCGTAGCCGGCGAACGCCCCGGCCGTCCCGACCAGTCCGACCGCGAGGGCGACGGCCGCGCCGAGGGCGAGCTTGGCGCCGTAGAGGCGGCCGCGCTGCGGGACGGCGGTCAGGGAGAGGCCGATCATCCGGGTGCCGAACTCCTGGCCGAACAGCAGGACGGCGAAGCAGACCAGGGCCGCCTGGCCGAAGTTGAGGCCGTAGTGGACGCCCACGCCCGGGTCGGCGGTGATGCTCTCGTCCTTCCCGCCGAGGGTGGCCGCGACCGCGGTGGTGAACCCGACCGTGAGCAGCAGGCCGACCAGCGGGGTGATCCAGAGCGAGCGCAGGGTGGTGAACTTGATCCGTTCGGCACGCAGGGCGCTACGGACCGGGGAACCGGGCACGGTCGTCGCGGCGTTCACGCGGCCACCGCCCGGTACTCGACACTGTCGGCTGTCATCCGCATGAAGGCTTCCTCCAAGGAGTCCTGTTGGACGGCGATCTCGAACAGCACCACGCCGTCGGCGGCGGCCAGGGCGGCGACGGACTCGGCCGTCGCGCCGGTCACCTCCCAGGCGCCGTCCGCCGCGGGTCGCGCGTCCAGGCCCGAACGCTGAATCAGCGCGGCCAGCCGGACCGGGTCGACGGCCCGCACCCGGATCCTGGTCCGGCCGTGGCGGTCGATGAAGTCGGAGGTCGCCGCGTCCGCGAGCAGCCGGCCCCGGCCGATCACCACCAGGTGGTCGGCGGTCAGCGCCATCTCCGTCATCAGGTGCGAGGAGACCAGCACCGTCCGGCCCTCGGCGGCCAGTCCGCGCAGCAGCGTGCGGATCCAGCGGATGCCCTCCGGGTCGAGGCCGTTGACGGGCTCGTCGAGCATCAGCACCGGCGGGTCACCGAGCAGCGCCGCGGCGACCCCGAGGCGCTGGCGCATGCCGAGCGAGAAGCCGCGGATCCGCCGCCCGGCGGCCCCGGTCAGCCCGACCCGGTCGAGCACCTCGTCGACCCGGCGCTCCGGGAGGCCGTTGCTCGCGGCCAGCCAGCGCAGATGGCCGCGAGCCGTACGGCCGCCGTGCAGGGCCTGCGCGTCGAGCAGTGCCCCCACCCGCCGCAGCGGGTGGTCGAGTTCGGCGTACGGGCGGCCGTCGACCAGGGCCCGGCCCGCGGTCGGGCGGTCGAGGCCGAGGACCAGCCGCATGGTGGTGCTCTTGCCGGCGCCGTTGGGCCCCAGGAAGCCGGTCACCACCCCGGGGGCGACCTCGAAGTCGAGACCGTCCACCACCCGGGCCCCGCCGTACTCCTTGGTGAGTCCCTCCACCGTGATCACGAGCTGTTCTCCCTTCCTCCGTGCTTCGGTGACTCCATGGGACCGCAGCTCGGAGGCCCGGCGGATCCCGCCCGGGAGGGGATCTGCCTCCCTCCCGAGAGGGAGGCCGCGCACCGCGCTGACCTGGCAGGATGACGTGATGCCCCGAATACTCGCGCCCCTGTTGAGCGCCGCCACCTACGCGCGCTGGCTGCATCTGATGATCGGTCCGGTATTCGTCGGCGTCGTGCTGATGGTCTGGCCGGGCATCGAGGGGTGGAGCCGGGGCGAGCTGCTGGCACGGGCGGTGCCCGTGGACGCCGCGCTGCTGGGGCTGGCCGCGCTGGTGCCCGCGACGCGGCGGGCGGAGGGTGTGCAGGCGCGGCTGCTGCTGGTGCCCGACCGGGAGCGGGACATTGCCGTCGAGCCCTCCCGCAGCTGGGCCGACCGGCGGAGGACGGCGGCCTGGCTGGTCGGTCGGGTGCTCCTCGGCGGGCTCGTCGGCTGGGCCTCGGTCCTCGTGCCCGCCACCGTCGTCGACCTGGTCCTACGGCCGGGGACGGCGGTGTTCGGTCTGCGGGCGGACGGTGCGGACGGGCCGGTCCGGGCGCCGCTGCTGGCGCTGGTGCTGGCGCCGGTGCTGCTGTTCGGGCTCGGCTGGCTGGTGGTCTGGGGCGGCCGGCTCCAGCTGGCGATGGCGGTCCGGCTGCTGGGGCCGTCCCCGGCGGAGCGCCTGGCCGCCGCCGAGCTGCGCGCCGAACGCCTGCTGGAGCGCAATCTGCTGGCGCGCGAGCTGCACGACTCGATCGGCCACGCGTTGACGGTGACGGTCCTCCAGGCCGGGGCGGCGCGCGAGGGCGGCGACCCCGAGTTCGCCGCCAGGGCGCTGGAGGTCATCGAGGAGACCGGCCGGCGGGCGATGGACGACCTGGAGCGCACGCTCGCCCTGCTGCGCGACCCCGCCGACCAGGGCGTTCCGGGTGTCCCTGGGCGCGGCGCCGACGGCGACCGGGACGCGCGGGAACGGCCCGGGATCGACCGGCTCCCCGCCCTGTTCGAGACCGCCAGGGCAGCCGGCAGCCCCGTCGAGGCCCGGGTCGACGTCCCCGCCGGCGCCCTCCCCGGGGTGCTCTCCCGCGAGGGCTACCGGATCGTGCAGGAGGGTGTCACCAACGCCCTCAAGTACGCGCCCGGGGAGCCGATCAGCGTCCGTGTCGCGGTCCGGGACGGCAGCCTGGAACTGTGCTGCGCCAACGCCCTCCGCCCACCGTCCGCCCGCTCCCACGGGGGCTCACCGCGCCGGGGCGGCAAGGGACTTCGGGGCATCCGCGAACGGGCCGTTCTGCTGGGCGGCGAGGCCGCGGCCGGCGTCGAGTCCGGCGACTGGGTGCTGACCGTTCGGGTACCCCTACGCTTGGGCGGGTGACGATCGACATTCTGCTGGCCGACGACGAGGAACTCGTCCGGGCCGGCCTGCGGGTGGTGCTGGAGGCGCAGGGCGACCTGCGGGTGGTGGGGGAGGCGTCGGACGGCGCGGAGGCGATCGCGCTCGCCCGCCGCCTGCGCCCGCACGTGGTCCTGATGGACGTCCGGATGCCCGGCCTGGACGGCCTCGAGGCCACCCGCGAACTCGTCCGCGACGCCGCCGCGCCCGGCGGGTACGCGCCCAGGATCCTGGTCGTCACCACCTTCGAGATCGACGACTACGTCTACCGGGCGCTGCGGGCGGGCGCCGACGGCTTCCTGCTCAAGCGCACCCGGCCGAGCGAGATCGCCCAGGCCGTCCGGCTGGTGGCGGCCGGGGAGTCGCTGCTCTTCCCCGCCCAGATCCGCCGCCTCGCCGCCGGCCGGGGCAACCCGGCGGCGCGCGGGACGATGGCCCGCGCCGCGTTGACCGAACGCGAGAGCGAGGTACTGCGCCTGGTGGCCCGCGGGCTCACCAACGCCGAGATCGCCGAGCAGCTGTTCCTCGGGGTGCAGACGGTGAAGACGCACGTCAGCAGCATGTTGGCGAAGCTCGGCGCGCGGGACCGGACCCAGGCGGTCGTCCTCGCCTACGAGTCGGGGTTCGTGACGCCCAGCGAGTGACCACCGAGGCCCACGGCGGCAGGTCGGCAGGTCAGCAGGTCGGCGGGTCGGCAGAGCGGGGAGGGCGGTAGGCGGCGCTCAGGCCGGATAGGCGTGCGTCTGGGCGGCCTTGACCGCGGCCCAGACCGTGGAGCCGCGCGCCAGGCCCAGTTCGGCGGCCGCCGCCGGGGTGAGGTCGGCGGCCATCGGAACGGCTCCCGTCAGATCGGCCCGCACCTGGTCGCCGTGCAGGTCGAGCCCGTTGACCGTCAGTTCCCAGACGTTGCGCGCGCTCCCCTCCGGCCGTGAGCCGTGGAGCACGACGGCGGACGGCGGGAAGGCGACGAAGACCGGCCCGGACAGATCCTCGTCGGTGGTCAGCACGGCGCCGTCCGGCAGCGTCACCCGGTGCCCGGCCGAGGTGCCCCGGTAGAGGTTCAGCCCGACCAGCCGGGCGATGTAGTCGGTGCGCGGCCGCCGCGCGATCTCCGCCGGCAGGCCGGACTGCACCTCGCGTCCGCCCTCGATCACCACCAGCCGGTCGGCCAGCACCATCGCGTCCAGCGGATCGTGCGTCACCAGCACCGCGACCGCCTCGAACTCCGCCAGGTGGCGCCGCAGCTGTGCCCGCACGTCGAGCCGGGTGCGGGCGTCCAGGGCGGCCAGCGGCTCGTCCAGCAGCAGCAGCCGCGGCCGGACGGCCAGCGCCCGGGCGAGCGCCACCCGCTGGGCCTGCCCGCCGGAGAGCCGGGCCGGACGGGCGGCGGCGTGTTCGGCCAGGCCCATCCGCTCCAGCCACCCGGCGGCCTCGGCGCGTGCCTCGCGCTTGGAACGGCCCCGGCAGCGCGGACCGAAGGCGACGTTGTCGAGGGCACTCAGGTGCGGGAAGAGCAGGTAGTCCTGGAAGACCACACCGACCGGGCGTTCCTCGGCGGGCGTGTGCAGCCGCCGGGCCGGGTCCTCCAGGACGTCGCCGTCCAGCCGCAGGTGACCGGCGCCGAGCGGCAGCAGACCGGCCAGCGCGCGCAGGGCGGTGGACTTCCCGGCGCCGTTCGGGCCGAGCAGCGCGACCACCTCGCCGGGGGCGGCGGTGAGGGCGAGGTCCAGGGTGAAGGCGGCGCGGTCGACCCGCAGCCGGGCGTCCAGTCCGGCGGCGCCGGGGTGGGTGGTCATCGGCGTGGCGCTCCGGGAACGGGGAGGGTGACGGGGACGGGCGCGGCGGGCGGCCTCACGGCGCGGACATCCAGCGTTCGCGCAGGCCGGCCAGCACCGCGATCGACACCACCAGCAGCACCAGGGACAGCGCGATCGCTGCCTCCGGGTCCGACTCCATCGCGAGGTAGACGGCCAGCGGCATGGTCTGCGTGCGGCCCGGGAAGTTGCCCGCGAAGGTGATCGTCGCGCCGAACTCCCCGAGCGCCCTCGCCCAGGCCAGTACGGCCCCGGCGCCGATGCCCGGGGCGATCAGCGGCAGGGTGACCCGCCGGAAGGCCGTCAGCCGGGAGGCGCCCAGTGTCGCGGCGGCCTCCTCGTAACGCGGGTCGGCGGCGCGCAGCGCGCCCTCGACGCTGATCACCAGGAACGGCATCGCGACGAACGCCTCCGCGATCACCACGCCGGTGGTGGTGAACGGCAGGGTGATGCCGAACGCGGAGTCCAGCCAGGAGCCGACGATGCCGCGCCGGCCGAGCACCAGCAGCAGCGCGACGCCGCCGACCACCGGCGGCAGTACCAGCGGCAGCGTGACCAGGGCCCGGACCAGCCGCCGACCCGGCAGCTCGGTGCGGGCCAGCAGCCAGGCCAGCGGCACGCCGAGGACCAGCGACACGGCGGTGGCGGCCGTCGCGCAGACGAGCGAGAGGCGCAGCGCCTCCCACACCTGCGGGCTGGTGAGCTGCTCCGGGAGCGCGCTCCAGGGCGCCCGGACCAGCAGCCCGACCAGGGGGAGGACGAGGAACGCCAGGCCGAGCAGCGCGGGGAGCAGCAGGGCCGCCGGCACCCGGCCCGCCCGCCGCCGGCCGTGGCGGCGCGGCCGACCGGACCCCGGGGCAGGCCCCGGGCCGGAGCCCGGGACCGCGTCGTGGCCCGAGGAGCCCCCGGACCCGGCACCGCCCGCCGTGCCGTCGGCCGTGCCGCCCGCCGTGCCGCTGCCGTCCGCGCGGCCGGTGCGACGGATCACGGCGCCTGGAAGCCCGCCGCGGTCAGCACCTGCTGCGCCTCGGACGACTGGATGTAGGCGACGAAGGCGGCGGCGCCGTCCTTGTTCGGCGCCTTGGCCAGGGCGGCGATCGGGTAGTCGTTCACGGCCTTGGCGGCCTCGGGGAACTCCACGCCGTCGATCTTCGCAGCATCGGCCTGCACATCGGTGCGGTACACGAGCGAGGCGTCGACCTCGCCGAGTTCGACCTTGGTCAGCGCGCCCTTGACGTCCTGCTCCAGGGTGACCGGGGTGAGGTTGACGTTGGCGGCCTTGAGCGCGGTCAGCGCGGCGGCGCCGCAGGGCACCTCCTTCGCGCACAGCGCGACCTTCACGCCCGGCGCGGCCAGGTCGGCGAGGCCGGCGAAGTGCTTGGGGTTGCCCTTGGGGACGGCGATGGCGAGGGTGTTGCGCACGAAGGTTTTCGGCTCGCCGGTTGCGCCGCCCGCGTCGGTGACGGTCTTCATGGTGGCGGGGCTGGCGGCGGCGAACACGTCGGCCGGGGCGCCGGAGTTGATGCTCGTGGCGAGGGCCGAGCTGCCGCCGAAGTTGAAGGTGACCTTGGCGCCGGGGTTGGCGGCCTCGAACTTCTTGCCGAGCTCGGTGAAGGTCTCCTTGAGCGAGGCGGCGGCGAACACGGTGACCGTCCCGGTGGCCTTCGGGACGCCGGCCGCGCCCGTGCCGGTGCCGGTCGCCGCGCCCGTGCCGGGAGCGGCGGGGGAACTGCTGCCGCTCTTGGCGTCGGTGTCGCCGTTGCTGTTGCAGGCGGTGGCGCCGAGGGCGAGGACGAGGGCCGCGGCCGCGGTGGCGGTGAGCCTGCTGGCGGTGAGTCTGCGGATGGTCATTCCTTGGCTTCCCCTCCTGGGCGCGCCGGGAGGGGCGCGGGGTCAATGCCGCAGGTGCGGCCATTACGCCGATCATAGTGCCGCATATGCGGGCCGAATTTCGTCTGTCTCATCGCACAGGCCAGGGATGCCGAAGCGGGTGGCGGGTCTGTCGGAAGACGCAAGAGGCCCCGGGGCGCCCCCGTGGGAGCAGGCGCCGCGTCCACGGCCACGGTCGCACCCGGAGCGGGCGCCGCGTCCCGTCGTGCGCCACCTCCGAGGGGCGCGGGGCGGACGACGAGCGCGGGGTGGCGCGCGTCGGCAGCGTCCTGTGCGCCCCTTCTGTGCCGATTACCCGGCGGTTACGTTGGGGACGGAACGGGGGCATGACCGGCCGGTCGCGCGGTCGGGGGCGGGGAGCCCGACCGGGGGCGGGACCGGTGAGGCGCACGACCGAGGAGGGGACATGTCGCTGACCGCCGCGACGACCAGCACCACCGGTACCGCCGCCACCATCACCCGGATACCCGGACCGCCCGGACTCCCGCTCGTGGGATCGCTGCTCGACCTGACCCGGCGCCCGCTGCGGACGTACCTCGACGCCCGCCGCGACTACGGCGACGTCGTCCGCTTCACCGCCGGGCCCCCCGGACTGCGCGCCGAGTTCTACGCGGTGTTCTCCCCGGAGGGTGCACACCAGGTGCTCGGCAGCGAGGCGGCCAACTTCCGCAAGGACAACAGCTTCTACGACGAACTGCGGACCAGCCTCGGCAACGGCCTGCTGACCAGCCAGGACGGCGACTACCACCGCCAGCGCCGGCTGATCCAGCCGCTGTTCACCCGGCGCCGGGTGGACGGCTACGCGGCGGCGGTCGGACAGGAGTGCGCGGTGCTCGCCGACCGCTGGCGGGTGGCGCCCGGCGGCGTGGTGGACGTCGCCGAGGAGATGTCGCGGTTCGCGCTGCGCACGGTGTCCCGGATCCTGTTCGGCGCGGACGTGGAGGCGGCGGTGCGGGTGGTGCACCACAGCTTCCCGGTGCTCGGCGAGTTCGTCCTCGAACGCGGCTTCGCGCCGGTGAAGGTGCCCCGCGGCTGGCCGACGCCCGCCAACCGGCGCGCCGCCGGCGCGCAGCGAGACCTGTACGCGGTGTGCGACCGGATCATCGGCGAGCGGGCGGTGCGGCGGGCGGCGGGCGTGGCCGACGCCGCCGGTCCGGACGACCTGCTGGAGCTGCTGACCCGGGCCCGGGGGGAGGACGGGGAGCGGCTCGACCCGGCCGAACTGCGCGACCAGGTACTGATCTTCCTGCTCGCCGGGCACGAGACCACGGCGACCTCGCTCGCCTTCGCGCTGTTCCTGCTGGCCAAGCACCCCGAGCAGCGGCGCCGGGCCCGCGAGGAGGCGGACGCCGTCCTGGCCGGCCGGGCGCCGGTGGCGGCCGACCTGGAGGCACTGCCCTACCTCACCCGGGTGATGAAGGAGGCGATGCGGCTCTACCCGGCCGCCTCGCAGATGGGGCGCCGCTCGGTGGCCGAGTCGGTGATCGACGGGTACGTGGTGCCCGCCGGTGCCCAGGTCATCCTCGCGCCGTGGGTCACCCACCGGCACCCGGACCACTGGGAGCAGCCGGACCGGTTCGACCCGGACCGCTTCCTGCCCGAGCTGGAGAAGGAGCGGCACCGGTACGCCTGGTACCCCTTCGGGGGCGGGCCGAGGGCCTGCATAGGGCAGCACTTCTCGATGCTGGAGTCGGTGCTGGCACTGGGCGCGCTGCTGCGGGACTTCGAGTTCGAGGCGGTGGACCGCGGTGTCCGGCTGGGCCAGGGCATCACGCTCCAGGTGCGGAGCCCGATGCGGGTCCGGCTGACGCCGCGCGGCTGACGGGGAGCGGCCGGGCCCGCGGGGCTGCCGCGCGAGGGAGCCGGACACGGCGGGCCCGGCCGTGGGCCGCGCCGTCACGGCGGCCGGGCCGGTCGGGGCACACGACCGCAGCATTCGAACACAACGCCCCGGTGCCGCGGGCGGATTCGCGGATCCTCGCGGCCGTCGGGCGGCCGCGCCGATAGCGTCCTGTGCACCCCGGGTCGGAAGCGCACGCACGGACGGCACAAGAAGCACCGTTGCCGCACCACCCCGGCCGCCGCGCGGAGTCCGCCCGGCCCGGGGGCACACCCGCCCGGCCCGGGCGGCCCCGGCTCGCACCTGCCCGGCCCGACGGCGCTCCGGGGAGCGGTGGCCCCGGGAGGTGGCCGCCCGGTGAGGGCGGGCCCGGACAGTGCCCGCCCCGGTGAGCGGCGGGCCCGGCCGTCGGGACTCCGAACGCCACCGCGCCCGCCCGCCGTCCGCGCATCGCCTCCGGGAGGGCCGGAGGCTTCCCAAGGCACTTTGCAAAGTCCTGGCGCACTTTGCAAAGTGCGCCAGGACTTTGCAAAGTGCCGCGGCGTCAGCCGGCTCTGGCTTCGCGTCCCGCACACGAATGGCTGCGAAACGGTGGGACGACGAACTATGATGTGATGTGCGTCACAACGTCATGGCCGGCGGGCCGAAATCCACCGAACGGGCCTTCGGGGTACCGATTTCCGAGGGGGCGGGATGGGAGTCATGGCCGGTTGTCGGGGTGGCGCGGACCCGGACCCGGGTCCGGGTCCGGCCGCGGATCCGGCCGCCGACCCGCTTCCGGCGCCGCGCCCGTCGGTCGAATCCGCGGAATTCGACCGGGTGTTCACGGAGCTGCTGCCGAGGCTCCAGCGCGCCGCGGCCCGCATGCTCGGGGATCCGTTCGGCGCGGGCGATGTCGTCCACGAGGCGTATCTGCGGATCGCCCGGAATCCCTCCCGCTTCCTCGGCCATCCCCGGCCCTACGCCTACGCGTTCACCGCGATGGCGAACGTCGTGCGCGACGAGTGGCGCCGCGACCGCCGTTGGCTGCTCCCCTGTGAGGCGTTGGAGGACGTCGGACCGGTCGGCGGCCTCGCGGCGGTCGCCGGCCGGGGCGCTGGGTACGACGATCCCTCGGGCGGCGGGGTGGCGGAGCTGCAGGCGCACTGGGGGGTGGTGCGGTTGCTGCGCTGTCTGACGGCGAAGCAGGCGCGGGCGGTGGTGCTGGTCGACCTCGACGGGTACAGCCTGGAGGAGGCCGCCGCGCTGCTCGGCGTGCACCGCTCCACCCTGGCGGTCAACCGGCGCCGGGCGCTGGAGCGGTTGCGGGGCATCCTCGAACGGGAGCGCGATTCACTCGCCGGGGTCGGCCGCCCGCCCGGTGACCTCCCGCCCGGCCGTCGGCCGGATTCCGGGCCCGGCCGCCCGGCCGCCCGCCGGTCCGGCCCCCCGCCCGGGCATGTGCCGGGGGCGCGAGCCGGGTCCGACGCACCGGTCTGACGGCATGTCAGCTCAGCCCCGGCCTCGCCCCGTACGCTGCAAATCGTGATCACGTACGAGGAGCATCGGCTCCGCTCCCTGGTGGACGAGGGCCGTTGGATCGAACTGCTGGGCGCCTACCGGCAGGCCCGTGCCGCCGCCGTCGCGCTCGACCTGGCGGGCGACCCGGCGGGCGGCGACCCGGCGGCCGGCGGGTCGGCCGGCGTGGGCCCGGCGGGCGGCCCCGGGGCGGCCGGTGTCCGGGCGGTCGCGGCCGCACAGGGCCGGGCCGGCATCGCCACCGCCGCGCTCGGCCACCTGATCGCGTACGCCGCGCCGCCCGAGGTGGCCGCACGACTGTTCGACACGGACGGCGGGCCCGGCACCGCGGCGGGGGTGGCCGACCACGACGCCGGGCCGCTCTGGGAGGTGCTGGCGACCCGGCACACCTGGCGGCGGCTCGCCCCGCTGCTCGGCCCGCCCCCGGTGCGGCGGCTGGTCGCGCAGACCCGGGTACTGCTGGGCGAGGACCTCTCCCGGGGCGCCGAACCGGACCCCGAGGGGGTGCCGCTGCTGCTCGAGCCCTGGGAGTCGGTGGGGCGGGCCGAGGGCATGCCGGTCCGGGAGTACCTGCGCCAGGGCGGTTCGCGCAGCGCCCTGCTGACGCTGCCCGCCAGCCGGGAGGGGCTGGCCCGGGTGGAGCTGCCCGAACCCGGGATCCGGCTGCCGGGGCAGCCGGCCACCCGGGCGCTGGCGGAGCTGGCCGGCTGGGCGCGGACGGTCTGCGTGCGCGGACCGGCGGCGGGGGCCGCCGCCCAGCTCGCGCCGGGGCCGGCGGTCACCGGCGGGTACCTGCCGTTCGCCCTCGCCTGGCCGGCGCTGGTGCAGGCGGGCATCGCGGACCGCGCGCACGGCGCGGCGCACGGGCGGCTGGCGCTGTGGCGTGTGCTGACCGCGATGACCGGCGCCCAGCGGCCGGAGGCGGCGGACCGGGCAGAGGTCCGCGCCCTGGTCGCCCGGATGCGCTGCTTCACCTGGGACGATCCGGCCGACCGGCTGCGGCACCTGCACCTCGCGCTGGAGGATCCGGCGACTGGGCTGAGCTGGGCGGTCAGCGGCTCCGAGGAGGTCTGAACGGGCCGGTCGCCCCAGGGGTCGGGCCCGAGGGCGGGCGGTCCGGGCCCAGGGGTGCCGGACCCGGCCCAGAGGTCCCGGACCCGGCCCAGGGGTGCCGGACCCGGCCCAGGGGTGCCGGACCCGGGACAGGGGTCCCGGACCCGGCCCGAGGGCCCGGTCGGTGCCGGGGACACGAAGGACCCCTGGTCCGGCGCCTTTTCCGGGGGGTTGGGCGGGGCGCCGGACCAGGGGAGCGGGGGGACGGCGCGGCTCAGGCGGCCGTCGTCGTGGTCGCCGCGGCAGTGGCCGCAGTGGCGGCCGGGACCGGGACCGGTGCGGGCGGCGCCGTCCCGGCCGGGACGGCGGGCTCCGGCGCCGGGGCGCCGTGCGGGTCGGCGTCCAGCAGCGTCCGCTCGTCGAACGGCACCGCGCCCGCCAGCACCTGCCGGGCCCGCTCGCGGTCGAGCTCCCCGGTCCACTGGCCGATCAGCACGGTGGCGACGGCGTTCCCGGCGAAGTTGGTGAGCGCCCGGGCCTCGGACATGAACCGGTCGATGCCGACGATCAGCCCGACGCCGTCCACCAGGGCCGGCTTGTGGGACTGGAGCCCGCCCGCGAGGGTGGCCAGTCCGGCGCCGGTGACGCCGGCCGCGCCCTTGCTGGCGATCACCATGAAGACCAGCAGCGACAGCTGCTCGCCCACCGACATCGGCTTGTCCATCGCCTCCGAGATGAAGATCGAGGCCATGGTCAGGTAGATCGCGGTGCCGTCCAGGTTGAAGCTGTAGCCGGTCGGGACGGTGATGCCGACCACCGGGCGGCTGACGCCGAGGTGCTCCATCTTGGCGATCAGCCGGGGGAGGGCGCTCTCCGAGGAGGAGGTGGAGAGGATCAGCAGGAACTCGCGGCCGAGGTAGCGCAGCAGGGTGAAGATGTTGACGCCGGCGACCAGGCGCAGCAGGGTGCCGAGCACCACGACCACGAACAGGGCGCAGGTCAGGTAGAAGCCGACCATGATGACGGCGAGGCTCTTCAGTGCGGCGGTGCCGGTGGCGCCGACCACGGCGGCCATCGCCCCGAAGGCGCCGATCGGCGCCACCCACATGATCATCGCCATGACCCGGAAGACCAGCCGCTGCACGTGCTCGATGCCGCGCAGTACGGGGGCGCCGGCCGGGCCCATCGCCTGCAGGGCGAAGCCGGCCAGCAGGGCGATCAGCAGGGTCTGCAGCACCTTGCCCTCGGTGAGGGCGGAGAGCATGGTGGTCGGGATCATCCCGAGCAGGAAGTCGGCGGTGGACTGCGCGCCGCCGGCGGCGGCCTGGGCGTGGCCGGACTTGGCGAGGGCCGCGGTCAGGTGGAGGCCGCCGCCGGGCTCCAGCAGGTTGCCGACCAGCAGGCCGATGCCGAGGGCGACGGTCGACATGGCGAGGAAATAGCCGAGCGCGAGGCCGCCTACCTTGCCGACCTTGGCGGCCTTGGTGACCGAGCCGATGCCGAGCACGATGGTGCAGAAGATGACCGGGCTGATCATCATCTTGATGAGGTTGACGAATCCCGTGCCGACGGGCTTCAGCTCCACCGCGAAGTCCGGTGCCGCCAGGCCCACCGCGACGCCCGCGACGACCGCCGCGATCACGGCGAGATAGAGGACGTGGGTGCGGTCCTTCGGTCTGGCGCCCGCGGCGGCCGCCGCTCCGGTGATCGACATCTGTGGCTCCTTCGCCCTGCTGTGCCCGGCACCGCGTGCGCCGTGGGGGGTTGCGCCCACGAACAGGCGCCCGTCAAGGGGGGTCCGCGACGGGTGCGTGTCCGTGGGCGTGCGCATGGGTCCGCCCTCGTGGAGGGTGTGCCCATGGGGGGTGCGCCGGCCCGCGGTCCCGGGGGCCCGGGTGGTGGGCCGCTCCGACTATGGCGTCCGGGCGTGACGCGGGTCACGTTTGCGTTCATAGAGTTCACATCGCCGCGGGCTCCGTACCCCGGTCCGCACCGGCGGGGCCGTGGTGCACACTGACAGGCATGTCCGCGCGTACCCCTCTCCCGCCGCGCCGGCTGGTGCGCAGCCTGGCCGGACAGCTCTTCGTCGTCCAAGTGGTCATCGTCGCCGCCGTGGTCGCGGGCGGGGCGGTGCTCGCCTACCTGTTCACCGCCGGGCGGGCCGACGACGCGGCCCGCCGCCAGGTCACCGCCGTCGCCCGCGCCGTCGCCGACTCGCCGACCGTTCGCGAGGCCGCCGGCGCACCCGACCCGACGGCCGTGCTCCAGCCCTACGCCGAGCGGGTGCGGGTCGACACCGGGGTCTCCTTCGTCACCGTGATGGACACCGCCGGCATCCGCTGGACCCACCCGCTGCCCGAGCAGATCGGGCGGCCCTTCCTCGGGCACATCGACTGGGCGCTCGCCGGGGAGACCCGCAGCGAGACCTACACCGGCACGCTCGGGTCCTCGGTGCGGGTGGTCACCCCGGTGCTGGACGAGCGGCACCGGGTGGTGGCGCTGGTCAGCGCCGGCATCACGGTGCAGTCCATCTCGGCGCAGCTGCGCGGCCCGCTGCTCGCGCTGGTGGGGGTCGCCGGGGCCGCGCTGGCCGTCGGCGGGATCGGCACCTACCTCGCCAACTCCCGGCTGCGGCGGCACACCCACGGCATGGGACCGGCCGAGCTCAGCCACCTCTACGAGTACCACCAGGCCACCCTGCACGCCGTCCGGGAGGGGCTGGTCCTGCTCGACCGGGACCACCGGGTGGTGCTCTGCAACGACGCGGCGCGCGAACTCCTGGGCCTGGAGGGGCCGGTGGAGGGCCGACCGGTCGACGGGCTGGGGCTGCCGGACGCCCTGCTGGCGGCGGTCTCCGGGGACGCGCCGGTCCGGGACGAGGTCCATCTGACCGCCGAGCGGGTGGTGGTGCTCAACACCTCCACCATCGGCACCGGGCTCGGCCGGGTCCTCACCCTCCGCGACCACACCGAACTCCAGGCGCTGAGCGGTGAACTGGACTCCGTGCGCGGTTTCACCGAGGCGCTCGGCGCGCAGGCGCACGAGGCCGCCAACCGGCTGCACGCCGTCGTCTCGCTGATCGAACTCGGCCGTCACCGGGAGGCGGTGGAGTTCGCCACCGCCGAACTGGCCCTCGCCCAGCGGCTCACCGACCGGGTGGTGGCCGCCGTCGGCGAACCGGTGCTGGCCGCCCTGCTGCTGGGCAAGGCCGCCCAGGCGGCCGAACGGGGGGTGGAGTTGACGCTCACACCGGACAGTTCGATCGACGACGGTGTGCTGCCGCCGCGGCTGACCGCCCGCGACCTCATCACCGTCCTCGGCAATCTGATCGACAACGCCGTGGACGCCGCGATCACCGGCGCGGCCGCGAACCCCGGACCCCCGGAGGTCACCGTCACCGCCCGGATCGACGGGGACCACCTGCTGCTGCGGGTCGCCGACACCGGGGCCGGCATCGACCCGGGCGCGGTCGACGACGTGTTCCGGCGCGGGTGGAGCACCAAGCAGGACGGCCGCGCGGGCGGGAACGGCGCCGGCAACGGCGGGACCGAGCAAGGGAGCGAGCAAGGGAACGGCCGAGGGGCCGAGCAGGCGAACGGCCGGGAGAACGGCAACGGGACCGGCGGCAGCGTCGGCCACGGCCACGGCCACGGCCACGGGCGCGGACTCGGGCTCGCCCTGGTCGCCCAGGCCGCCCGGCGCAACGGCGGCACCGTCGCGGTCGGCCGGGAGCGCGGTGCGGTGCTCACCGTCCGGCTCCCGCTCGACCGCCCGGCGCGCGAGGGCGCGGGGGAGCACCGGCGCGTGGCGGTGGCCCCGTGAGCCGCGACACCGGTCGGGCCGGGGGCCCCGAACGGACCGCGGGCGCCGAACGGTCCGGGGGCGCCGAACGGGCCGAGATCTCCGTCCTGGTGGTCGAGGACGACCCGGTGGCCGCCGCCGCCCACACCCTCTACGTGGGGCGCGAGCCGGGATTCCGGGCGGTCGGCACCGTGCACGGCTGCGCGGAGGCACTGCGCTTCCTCGAGCGGGCCCGGGCCGCCGGGCGCCCCGTCGACCTGCTGCTGCTCGACCTCTACCTGCCCGACGGGCACGGCCTGCAGCTCTGCGGCACCCTGCGGGCGGCCGGGCACACCACCGACGTCATCGCGGTCACCTCGGCCCGCGACCTCGCGATGGTCCGCCGCGCCGTGTCCGCCGGTGTCGTCCAGTACCTGCTGAAGCCGTTCGCGGCCGCCGCGCTGCACGACCGCCTGGAGCGCTACGCCCGCTACCGGGACACCCTCGCGCGGACCGGTCCGGCCACCGGGCAGGACGAGGTCGACCAGGCGCTCGCGCTGTTGCGGATGCCCGAACGCACCGCCCTGCCGAAGGGGTTGAGCGCTCCGACGCTGGACACCGTGGCCGGGGTGCTGCGCGCGGACCGTACCGGCCTCTCGGCCGGCGCTGCGGGTACGGCGGCCGGTGTCTCGCGGATCACCGCCCGCCGCTACCTGGAGCACCTGGTGGACACCGGCCTCGCCGTCCGGGAGCCCCGTTACGGCACGGTCGGCCGGCCGGAGCTCTGCTACCGCTGGACGGGCGGCTCCGGCGGCTCCGGCGGCTCCGGCGGCTCCAGTGGCTCCGGCGGCCCCGGTGGGGCGGACGCTCCGTGAGGTGGGGTCAGCGGGCCACGAACTGGGTGAGCAGGGCCTGCACCTCGTAGATGTCGACGCCCTTGGTGAAGTTCTTGGATATCGGCAGCGCGGCGCCCGAGACCCAGATCTTCAGCTCGGCGTCCAGGTCGAAGCTGCCCGCGGTCTCCACGGCGAAGTGGGTGATCGAACGGTAGGGGATCGAGTGGTACTCGGTCTTCTTGCCGGTGATGCCCTGCTTGTCGACCAGGATCAGGCGGCGGTCGGTGAACAGGAAGGCGTCGCGGACCAGCTGGTAGGCGGCGTGGACCTGCTCGCCCTGGCCGAACAGCCGGGCGAACTCCTTCTGGGCCTCGGCGTTGTCGATCCGGTGCGCGTTGCCGAAGAGTGCCATGCGGGATTCCTTCGCTCGGGCACCCGGTGCGGGTGCGTACGGAGCCCGAGTCTGACACGTCGGTGATCATGGCCGCGGGTCACCCCTGCCCCTGCCCCCGCGCCCGCCCGGGACCGGGGCCCGGGGCGGGCCCGGCCCGGTCAGTGCTCCGCGCGCTCGGCGAGGGCGAGGTAGCGGTCGTCGGTGTCCGCGAAGGCCACGAGGCGCCAGCCGGTGGCATCGAGCAGGGGGCGGAGGTTGGGTTCGGCCCGGAGGTCGTCCGGGGTGAGGGGGCGGCCGTGGCGGGCGGCGAGGGCGGCGCGGCCCACGGGGTGGAACAGTGCCAGCCGGGCGCCGGGCCGGCCGACCCGGGCGAACTCCCGCAGGGCCTGGGCCGGGTCCGGCAGGTGGGAGACCAGTCCGGCCGCGAACACGGCGTCCAGCGCGGCGTCGGGCAGCGGGAGCCGGGCGCAGTCCGCGAGCAGCAGGGCGGCTGTGCCGGGATGCCGGGCGGCGGCCTCGGCCAGCATCTCGGGCGTGACGTCGGCGCCGAACACCCGCCCGGCCGGGCCGACCGCGGCGCGCAGCGGCGGCAGGGCGCGGCCGGTGCCGCAGCCCGCGTCGAGCACCGAGTCGCCGGGGCGCAGGGCGAGTTCGGCGATCGCGGCGGCGTATCGCGGGCCGTCGTCCGGGAACTTGGCGTCCCAGCCGGCGGCGCGGACGCCGAAGAACTCCCGGGTGCGGGCGAGTCCGGCGGCACGGCCGGCCGGGGTGTCGTCGTCGGCGGGGGTGGCGGAGCCGTTCCGGGGCGAGGGTGGCATGCGGCGAGGGTAGCGCGCCAGCCTCGGCCGGAGGCCGTGACCTCCGGCCGGTCCGGTCGTTGAGGGAGTGGGCCGACTGTCACTCGCAAGGGTGGTTCCGGCGCCCCCGGACGGATCAGGGCAGGTCAGACAAGTAAGGTTAGGCTCACCTAATTTTCTGGGAGTCCGCCTTGACGCTCGCCGCTGAGCCCGCCACCGGTCCGACCGTCCCCCGTGCCGCCGCCGTTCCCGCGCCGGGCCCGGCGCCCGCGCCCGCCGCCGGGGCGGCGTCCGGGCCGAGCGCCGTGCTGCGCCGCCAGCGCCTGCGCGAGTCCGCCGCCCGCACCTACGCGCGCTCGTTCCCGATCGTCCCCGTGCGCGCCAGCGGCATGACCGTCGAGGGCGCCGACGGCCGCCGCTACCTCGACTGCCTCTCCGGCGCCGGCACCCTGGCGCTCGGCCACAACCACCCCGTGGTGCTGGCGGCGATCCGCCGCACCCTCGACAGCGGCGCCCCCCTCCACCTGCTCGACCTCGCGACCGCCGAGAAGGACGACTTCACCACCGCCCTGTTCGAGAGCCTGCCGCCCGCCTTCGCCGACGGGGCGCGGGTGCACTTCTGCGGCCCCGCCGGGACCGACGCCGTCGAGGCCGCGCTCAAGCTGATGCAGACCGCGACCGGCCGTTCCGGCGCGCTCGCCTTCACCGGCGCCTATCACGGCATGACCGCCGGATCCCTGGCGCTCACCGGCAACGTCGCCGTCAAGGAGCCGCTGCCCGGCGGTGGCGAGGTCGTCCGGCTGCCCTACCCCTACGGCTACCGCTGCCCGTTCGGGGTCGGCGGGGAGGCGGGGGCCGAACTGTCGGCCACCTACGTCGAACGACTGCTCGACGACCCGGCCGGCGGCGTCGTCCCGCCCGCCGCGATGGTCCTGGAGGCCGTGCAGGGCGAGGGCGGTGTCGTTCCAGCGCCGGACGACTGGCTGCGCACCATGCGCCGGATCACCGCCGAGCGCCGCATCCCGCTGATCGTCGACGAGGTGCAGACCGGTGTGGGCCGCACCGGTGCGATGTGGGCGGTCGAGCACAGCGGGATCGTGCCCGACGCGATGGTGCTCTCCAAGGCGATCGGCGGCAGCCTCCCGCTCGCCGTCGTCGTCTACCGGGAGGAGTACGACGGCTGGCGGCCCGGCGCCCACACCGGCACCTTCCGCGGCAACACGCTGGCGATGGCGGCCGGAGCCGCCACCCTGCGCTACGTCGCCGCCAACGGGCTGGCCGAACGGGCGGCGGTGGTCGGCGACCGGATGGTCGCACGGCTGCGCGCGCTGGCCGGGGAACTCCCCGCGATCGGCGACGTGCGCGGCCGCGGGCTGATGATCGGCGTCGAACTCGTCGACCCGGCCGCGGAGCCGGACGCCTGCGGGGCCCGCCCGGCCGCCCCCGGACTCGCCGTCCGGGTCCGCGAGGCCTGCCTGGAACGCGGGCTGATCGTCGAACTCGGCGGGCGGCACGACGCCGTCCTGCGGCTGCTGCCCCCGCTCACCATCACGGACGAGCAGACGGCCGCGGTGCTGGACCGGCTCGCGGACGCCGTCGCGGCGGCCTCCGCGTGAGCGGCGGCCCGGGGGAGGGGCCCGAGGGCGGTACCGAGGGCGGTACCGGGGAGGGGCCCGGGGGCGGGGCCGGCACCGGGGCGGGTGCCGGGGCAGGGCCGGGCCGCGGCGCTTCCTGGCCGGACCCGGCCGAGGGGGCCGACGCACCGCTCGACGCCCTCTCCGGCGGCGTCGGCGGACCGGCAGCGCTCGGCCCGCTGCTCGCCACCGTCCTCGACGCGCTGGAGACCGGAGCCACCCGGCGCGGCGGCCCGCTGCCGGCCGGCCGCCCCGGCGACCTCGCCGCCCTGGTCGACCGGGCACTCGCCGCCGCCGAGGGCCCCGACGCCCTCGCCCGCCTCACCGAACTGCTCGCCCACGGCGCCGCCGACCCCGCCGACCCGTTCTGCGCCGCCCACCTGCACTGCCCGCCGCTCGCCGTGGCCGCCGCCGCCGACCTCGCCGTCAGCGCCCTCAACCCCTCCCAGGACTCCTGGGACCAGGCCCCCGCGGCGACGGCACTGGAGACCGCGGTGCTGGCCGAACTCGCCGCCCTGGTCGGCTACGACCCCGCCCGGGCCGCCGGCGTGGTCACCTCCGGCGGCACCGAGTCCAACCTCATGGGCCTCATGCTCGCCCGCGACCAGAAGCTCGACGGCATCGTCGAACTCGACGGGCTCCTCGGCCTGCCCGCCGGCGTCCGGCCCCGGATCTTCGCCTCCCGGGCCGCGCACTTCTCGGTCCAGCGGGCGGCCGCCCTGCTCGGCCTCGGCGAACGCGCCGTCGTCCCGGTCGACGTCGACCGCGACCTGAGGATGGACCCGGCGGCGCTCGAACGCGCCCTCTCCGAGGCCAGTTGGGCCGGACACACCCCCGTCGCGGTAGTCGCCACCGCCGGCACCACCGACACCGGAGCCGTCGACCCGCTGCCCGCCGTCGCCGAGCTCGCCGCCCGCTACGACGCCTGGCTGCACGTCGACGCCGCGTACGGCGGCGGCGCCCTGCTCTCCGACCGGCTCGCCCCCCTGCTCGACGGCATCGAACGAGCCGACTCCGTCTCGCTGGACTGGCACAAGCTCGGCTGGCAGCCCGCCGCCGCCGGGGTCTTCCTGGTGCGCCACGCCGAGAACTACGTCTCGCTCGCCCGCCGGGCCGTCTACCTCAACCCGGCCGACGACGAACAGGCCGGCTACCCCAGCCTGTTGGGACTCTCCCTGCGCACCACCCGGCGGCCGGACGCCTTCAAACTCGCCGTCACCCTGCGCACCCTCGGCCGGGCCGGACTCGGCCGGCTCGTCGACGCCTGCCACGACCTCGCGCGGTCCGCCGCCGACGCGGTCCGGGCCGAACCGGAACTGGAACTGCACGCCGAACCCGTGCTGACCGCCCTGCTGTTCCGCTACCGGCCGGCGGCCGGGCCGGGCTCCTCGCAGTCCGGCCCCGACCCGGCCGCGCTGGACCGGGTCAACGCCGAACTGCGGCGCGAACTGCTGCGCGGCGGACGGGCCGTGGTCGGTCGGACCGAACTGCCCGGCGAGGGCCCCGGCCGGGTCCGGCTCAAGCTGACGCTGCTCAACCCGCACACCACCACCGAGGAGGTGGCCGGACTGATCGCCGAGGTCGTCCGTGCGGGCCGGGAGACCTGGCGGTGGGTCGGGCGGTAGTACGGCCGCCGGGTCAGACGGCTCCGGTGGGGGTGGGCACGGCCGCCCGCAGGTGGTAGTCCACCTCCACCGAGACGGCGGGCTCCTCGGCCCTGCCCCGGACGGTGAGTTCGTGGTTGCCGGGCGCCAGCGGGTCCAGCCGCACCCACAGGCCGCACGACCAGGTGTTCTCGGAGCCGGTGGCGGTCGCCCCGAAGGCGTTGCCGGCGACGGAGTACAGCTGGATCCGGGTTGCGCCGAGCGGCTCGGCCCTCAGCGGGACGCCGTCCAGCGTGGCGCTGCCCTGGGCCCGGTCCATGAAGACCGTGCAGTCTGCGGCCTCGCCGACCATGGTCACCAGCGGGAACAGCACCGGCAGCCCGACGGGGACGGCGCAGGTCCGCCCGACCGGGCCCCCGCCGGTCGTTCCGGCCAGGTACCAGATGTCCTCGTGCTGGCGCTCACCGCACCACCGGCCGTCCCGGTCGAGCACCGGGCTGCGGTTCGCCTCGCTGCCCGACGCCCAGTTCCACCAGCCGTACTGCACCTCCGCCGAGGTCAGCGAGTGCACCGCGAGCGGCGGGCTCGGCGACTCCGACGGCTCCTCGGCCGGCGCGGGCGGGGCCGACGGCGCGAACCGGGCGCGAACCACGGTGCGGACTACGGAGCGAAGAGGATCTCGCGGCACCGCTCCCAGGTGGCCGGGTCGGCCGCGACGAGCAGGCCGTCCGTGCCGCCCGGGGCCTCGGGGTGGTAGGGGGTGCCGTCGAGACGGGCGGCGCGGCCGCCGGACTCGGCCACCAGGAGGGAGCCGGGGGCGTGGTCCCAGGGCAGGGTGCGCCAGTAGAGCACGAAGTCCGTGTTGCCGTCGGCGACTTCGGGGTACTCGATGCCGGCGGCGTGGCGCCCGTCGGTCAGGCCGCCGAAGGCGGTGGCGTTGGACTCGATCAGCCGGCGGCGGGCCGGGTCCAGGAACCGGCTCTTCACCGAGCCGCGCCAGGTGGCCGGATCGTCGCCGGCGGGCGTGCGGGTCAGCCGGTGGCCGTCGCGCCAGGCGCCGGAGCCCAGTTCGGCGGTGTAGGTGGTGTCGGTGGCCGGCTGCCGGATCCAGGCGGCGACGGTCCGGCCGTCGCGCACCAGGGAGACCATCACCGCGTAGTCGGGGCGGCCGGCGACGAAGTTGGCGGTGCCGTCGACGGGGTCGACGAGCCAGACGGCCGCTTCGGCGTGCAGGGCCCGGGCGAGCGCCGGGTCGGCGGCCACCGCCTCCTCACCGACCACCGGGACGGGCAGCAGCTCGCGCAGCCGCCGCGAGATGATCAGCTCGGCCTCGCGGTCGGCGACGGTGACCACCTCGCCGGGGGCCTTCTCCATCACCTCGCCGGAGGCCAGCGCCCGGAACCGGGGCTCCACCGCCTCGGCCGAGGCCTCGGCGATGATCTCCGCCACCTTCTCCATCAGCACGTGCGCGCTCCCTTCGCTGCTACCACCTTCGCACGCCAGTGCGGTTCCGGTGCACGGAGGGCGGCCGCCGACGGCCGGCGGACGGCGGACCCGGGTGTCCGGTCCCCGCCGTCCGTCGGCCGTCCGCCGCGCGTCGGCCGCTCTCCGCCGTTCCGTCCGACGCCGGCGGCCGACCCTCGGCGGCCTCCCGTCAGTGCTGCTCCGCCGGGCCGTCCAGATGGTGGAAGCCCGGGCGGGGGTGCATCAGGAACTCGTGGTGCGAGATGTTCCAGGCGTACGCCCCGGCCAGGTCGAAGAGCACCCGGTCACCCGCGCGGAGGCGGGCGGCGGCCGGGGCCGCGTGGGCGAGCACGTCCTTGGGGGTGCAGAGCTGGCCGGTCAAAGTGGCCCGGCCGGTGGTCACGGCGGGCCGCTCCCACGGATGGGGCCACTCCTCGACCCGCAGGGTGCCGAACGGCTGGCTGTGGCCCCGGGTGGCCGGGGTCCGCAGGTGGTGGGTGCCGCCGCGGACGACCACGAAGTCTTCGCCGTGGCTGCGCTTCACGTCCAGCACCTCGGTCGCGTACCAGCCGCAGTACGCGGTGAGCGCCCGGCCCGGCTCGATCCGCAGGACCGGGCCGGGGTGGCGGTCCAGCAGCTTCCCGAGGCCCTCGCCGAACGTGGTCCAGTCGAACCGGGCGTCCGGGTCGGCGTAGTCGACGGCCATGCCGCCGCCCACGTTGACCTCCTCCAGCGCGAAGGCGTGCCGCTCGGCCGAACGGGTGGACCAGCCGACGATCTGCTCCGCCAGCGCCAGCTGTTCGGACGCGGCCAGCCCGCTCGCCAGATGGGCGTGCACACCGCGCAGCCGCAGCTGCCGCCGGACCGGGGCCAGCGGGCCGACCGGCTCGGTGAGCAGCCGCATCGCCGCCTCGGCGCGGTCCGGGTCCAGCCCGAACGGGGTCGGGCGCCCGCCCATCGCCAGCGCGACCGAGTCCAGCGCACCGGCCCCGACCGGCAGGTTCACCCGCAGCAGCACGTCCACGGTCGCGTCCGGCCGGTCGGCCAGCACGGCGGCCAGCCGGTACAGCTCCTGTTCGCTCTCGACGTGCCAGCGGTGCACACCGGCGTCCACGGCGGCGGCGATCTCGGCGGGCGTCTTGCCCGGCCCGCCGAAGGCCAGCCGGGCGTCCGGGACGGCCGCCCGGACGTGTGCCAGTTCGCCTCCGCTGGAGACCTCGTAGCCGTCCACGGCCCCGCCCAGGGCGGCCAGCACCGGGGCCTCGGGGTTGGCCTTGGCCGCGTAGTACAGCTCGACCCGCTCCGGCAGGGCGGCCCGGACGGCGGCGGCGTGCGTCCGCAGGGCCGCCAGGTCGTAGACGTAGGCGGGCAGTTGTTCCGGGTCCAGCTCCGCGACGTGGCGGCGGACGGCGTCGGTGGCGGTCATCGGGTCCTTCCGGCGGCGACGGGCGGGGCCTGGACGGGCTGCGGGATCCGGGCGGTAGGTGGGAGGGGGGCCGAGGGCGGTCCGGGTACGGCCGACGCGGCGGCGCCGTGGGCGGCCTCCGCCAGCACGGAGCGGGCCAGCGGCGAGGCCATCCGGACGTAGCCGGCCGCGCGGTCGGCCTTGCGCTCCCAGCGGGTGAGCAGGTTGGCCTTGCCGGGCAGCGGCACGCCGGCCAGCAGTGCGCGCAGCCGGGGCGGGCGGCCGTGCTCCGCCGCGTACTCCTCCAGGACGCGGCGGACCGCCTCCCAGAGCGCGCCCTCCGCCGCCGGGTGCAGGTCGGCGACGGCGGCCAGCAGTTCGGCCACGTGGTTGACCAGCAGGCAGTAGACCACCCGGTCCCAGCCGCGCTCGGCGTCGTAGGCCATCGGCCCGGCGACCTCGGGCGGCAGTGCGGCGAGCAGTTCGGCGTGCCGCTCGGGGACGAGCTTCGTCCCCTCGAGGTCGCGGAAGAGCACCTGGGCCGGGCGGCCGGACGCGTCCACGCCGATCAGGACGTTCTGCAGGTGCGGTTCGAGCACCACGCCGTGGTCGAAGAAGGCGGACAGCACCGGCGGGAGCAGCAGGCGCAGGTAGGCCGTCCACCAGTCGAGCGCCCGGGCCGGGTCGGCCGGGTCGGACAGCAGCCGGGAGATGTGCGCCGAGCTGGTCGGGTACTCGTCGGCGACGGCGGCGGCCAGCAGCGGGGTGAGGTCGGGGCGCAGCGAGGCGCCGAGGCCCTCGCGGACGATCAGGCCGAATCCCTCGTAGAGCGCCCGGTCGGGCCGGCCGTCCGCGCCGGGCAGGGCGAGCGTGCGGAACGCCGGCTCGCGCAGCACGGCGGCGTCCGGGAACCGTTCGGCCAGGTCGGCCAGGACCGGGGCGAGCAGTCGGGTGAGGGTGACCGCGCCGGTCAGCTCGTAGGCGGCGTTCTTGCGCAGGCAGTTGGTGATCCGCACATTGAGGCTGAACTTGAGGAACGCGCCCGCGCCGTACAGGGTCCGGACCGAGGCGGTGGCCGCGAACGGGGTGCCGCCGGGGCCGAGGTCGATGATGTCGCCGCGCTCCAGTGCCCCGCGCAACAGCGGGTGGTCGCCGATGAGTTCGTACTGCCAGGGGTGGGCGGGCAGCAGCCGGTAGCCGTCCGGGACGGCGCCGAGGCTGTCCAGCAGGGCGGTCGCGGCCGGGTCGGCGGAGGCCTCGGCGATCAGCTCCTGCCGTACCGCGAGGTGGCGCAGCGGGAATTCGGCGCGGGCCTCGGGGGCGTAGTCGCGCCAGTCGCCGCGTTCGGCGGAGCGGGACTTGGGCGCGGGGTGGAACCGGTGCCCGAACAGCAGGGCCTGCTCGGACTCCAGGTAGCGGTTGGGGCCGGGCGCGGGGCGGCCGGCCAGGGCGGTGGAGACCGCGGTGTGGCTGGAGGAGAGCTGGCCGAGGAACTCCTCGTTGACCGTTCCGGTGCGCAGTTCCAGCTCGCCCTGGATCTGGCGGGCGAGCTCGTGCCAGTCCAGCTCGCGCCAGCCGCCGCGGTGTTCCTCCTCCACCGGTCCGGTGAAGCGGTGTGCGCCGATCAGCGAGGTACGGCGCAGCGCCACCCGGAGCAGGGTGCCGCGCCGGGGGAGGCGGATCAGCAGGCGGCCGCCGGTGACGGCGGTCTGGTGTTCGGGTGCGGACACCTCGCGCAGCAGGCAGTTGAGCAGGGTATGGACCACGGCATGGTCGGCGGTGGGCAGTTGGTGCGTCATGAGCGACTCCAACGCTGGCGGGAGTGGGAGGAGAGTGCGGTGGCCGCGACGGCGGCCAGGAGTGCGGCGGCGGTGCCGACCAGCACGGGGGAGGTGGTGCCGAACCGGCCGTTGACCAGCGCCGCGACGGCGCCGGCGGCCACGGCGCCGCCCTTGGAGACGAATTCGAGCGAGCCGAACAGTCGTCCGGGTGCCCGGCCGCGGCAGGCCTCGGCGGCGAGCACCGAGAGGCAGACCAGGCCGAGGGTGATTCCGGCGCCGAGCAGCAGTCGGACGGCGACGAAGGCCGGCAGCGAGTCTGCCACGGCGTGCCCGGCGAGGCCGAGCGCGACGAAGCCGAAGCCGAGCGCGATGCCGGTGTGCGGGCGGTGCAGGAAGGCGGTGTGGGTGCGGGCCGCGAACGCCAGGTAGCACAGGTGGGGCAGGGCGAACAGCACACCGGTGGTGGTGCCGGAGACCCCGGGGAGGCGTTCCTCGGCCAGGGCTATCAGATAGGGGAAGGAGATGATCGTGGCGAAGACGAAGGCGAACTCCAGGCCGTAGAGGACGCGCAGGGGTGTGCGGCTCTTCGGCCCGGTGGCGGTGGCGCTCGTCGGCGTGGCCGCGGTCGCGGCCGTCCCGCCGTCGCCGCCGGTCAGGTCGGCGGGGTCGACGGCGGGGCCGATGGCGGGGTCGGAGGCGGTCTCGGCCACGGACTCGGCCCCGTCCCCGGTTCTCGTCCCGGCCCGGCCCGGTTCGGGCAGCAGGGAGAGGAACACCGCTGCGGTCAGCGGCAGTACGGCCATCAGCAGGTACTGCCGGTGCGGGTCGATCCACGGTGACAGCAGGCCGACCAGGACCGGTGCCGCCACCAGCGCGGCCCGTGCGCTGCCCTGCATCAGGGTGAGTGCCCGGGACAGTCGGGCGCCGTCGAGGGCGGCGGCGAGATAGCCGTTGGTCGCGGCGAAGGTGCCGCCGAGGAAGCCCTGGAGCACCAGCGCGAGGGTGAACGCGGGCAGCGAGTCGGCGGCTCCGGCCAGCAGGAAGGAGACGGCGAGGCCGAGTTGGGCGCGCAGCAGCAGTCGCTTGCGGCCGTACCGGTCGGCGAGCCGCCCCCACAGCGGGGCACCGAGGGCGCTGAACACGGTGGGCACGATGTACAGCACGCCCGCCCAGTGGCCGTCCTGGTCGCCGAGTCCGGGCAGGATCGTGGTCAGGTAGGGCGGCAGGCCGAGGGCGGCGAAGGAGGCGACGAAGTAGCAGGCGGCCACGGCGTGCACCTGGCGCCGGCCGAGTCCACCGGGTGCGGCGGTGTCGTGTTCGGACTGCCGGGGCAGTGCGTCGACGGTCACTGCCCGGGGCCTGGCTCGGCGGCGTAACTCCGGTACGGAAGAAGGTAGTTCGGTCCGTCGGTGTAGTGCTTGTTGATGTCGGCGGCGCCCGAGCGCCGCTTGCTGAGCAGGGTGCCGGCGGTGACCATCGCCTTGACCGGGAGCCGTTCGGCGTCGAGCAGGGCGGCGCGCAGCGGTTCGGCGGCCGCTCCGGTCCGCTCGACGGCCTCGGTCAGCCGCTTGCGCAGCAGGGCGAGCAGCTCGTCGAGTCCGGCCCGGCCCTGGGCGGCGAGGCCGAAGGCGAGCGAGCCGGTGCACAGGTGGCCGGTGATGGTGGTGAACAGGTCGGTGAGCCGCCGGTCGTCGTCGCCGAAGATCCGGGCGTCGTCGAACTCCGCACGGGCGGGGGCGTGTTCGCCGAGGGAGGCGGTCATGCGTCCGCTGTGGACGCGCGGACCGTCGTCGTCCTTGTAGAGCAGGCGCAGGCCGCCGTCCCGGTCGAGGACGAGCGAGGTGTTCTGCTGGTGGGACTCCAGGGCGATGCCGTGGCCGAACAGCGTGGTCTGCCAGTCGAGCAGCAGCTCCAGCAGGGCGTCGTAGAGGGCGACCGGGTCGCCGCCGTGGAACCGGTCGGCGAGCCGGTCGACGACCAGGCGTCCGGCGCCGGCCCCCGCGACCGGTGCCGGTGCCGGGGCGAGCAGCGCGGCCAGCGGGACGGTCACGGACCGCTCCAGCCCCTGCGGGTAGCGGCGCAGCAGCACCGCCAGCAGTTCGTGTCCGGCGTGGGCCCAGGTCTGCTCGTCGGCGTGCAGGATCCGCCCGGCGAAGCGGGGTTCGCGCGCCAGCACGGCCTCGACCAGCCGCTGTCCGGCGGCGCCGTCGACCAGTGTGCCGGGCTTGATGGTGCGGCGGTTGAGCCGGCCGAGGGTGGCGGTGGCGAGCGGCAGCTTCAGATGGTGGAGCGGGTCCTCGGCGACCGCGACCGTGCGCATCGAGAGGGTCGGGACGACGGTCAGGTAGGGGCGTTCGGCGAGTACGGCGCGGCCGTCCAGGCCGGTGGCGCGCAGGGCTTCGTCCAGGGCCGGGCCGACGGTCAGCGGGTGGACCGGCAGGGTCTCCCAGGCGGCGTCGCCACCGGGCAGGTCGAGGCCGAGCCAGCTCGGGGTGGGCCACCAGCGCGGCAGCGGGCGGTCGCCGTGCCGGGCGAGCGTGCCGGTCGGCAGGGCGAGCCAGCGAAGTTCGAAGGCGGGGTGGAACTCCGGTGCGTGCGCGCGCAGTTCGTGCTCGTCGAGGCCGGAGCGGCCGCGCGAAGTCGGGTAGACCGGGTGGTCGAGGAAGGCGGCCAGGGTGTCGTGGCCGAGCGCGGCGGCGGGGCCGGTCCAGTCGGCCGGGTCGGCGCCGTAGAGGTCGGTGAGCGCGGTGTGCACCTCGGTGCGCACCCGCTCGTGCAGTTCCACGGTGGCGAGGGTCTGGCGGCACTCCTCGGCGAACGCGGTCCAGCCGGGCCGGTCCTCGGCGTCGGCGCGGGCGGCCAGCGCCGTCAGCGCGGCGTCCAGCTCCTCGACCGGGAGGCCGTCGACCTCGACCAGCGGCAGGCGCGCGCCGTACTCGCTCTGGAAGCCCTCGGCGGCGACGGGGACGGCGATGCCGTGCTCGGCGGCCATCAGCCAGGCGCCGTCGGCCCGGTGCTCGACCGTGCCGCGGGTGCGCAGTCCGAGCACGTCCTCGCGGACCAGGGCGGACAGGACCCGGAGGGTGAGCAGGCCGGCGGGGGAGTCGGCACCAGTTGTGGCGCCGCCTGCAGTTGTGGCGCCGCCAGCAGTTGTGGCGCCGACAGTAGGGGCGGTGCCGGCGGCAACTGCGGCGCCGGCGGCAGGCGGGGTGGCTGCGCTCACGGGGTGATCTCCCAGCGGTTGGCGGCCACGAACCGGGCCACGGCGGCGTCGACGGCGGCCTGCTCGGGGCCGACCGCCCAGATCACGCCCAGATAGTCCCGGTTGGTGCGGTAGTGCTCGTGCCGTTCGCCGACCGGGCGCAGCGGCCGGTAGGCGAGCCGGACTCCGTCGGCGTCCTCGTCGTGCGGCCCGGGGGCGGCGGTGAGGGTGCCGGCCCGGTCGGCGCAGACCACCTCGTTGCGGGCGCGCAGCCGGGTGGCGGCGCAGCGTTCGCCGAGGTCGGCGGGGAGTTCGAGGCCGAGGTGGGCGGCGAGGATGTGCTCGAACAGCGGGATGCCGAGGATCTCGGCCAGCATGAGGTCGCACTGGTCGCCGATGGCGCGGTAGTTGACTTCGATGATCCTGGCCCGGCCGTCCGGCTGGACGACGAACTCGGTGTGGCAGGCGCCGAGTCCGACCCCGAGCGCGTCCAGCTGGGCAAGGACCTGGGCGACCGCGGCGGAGGGGTGCGCGGGGACGAACTCCAGCATCTCCTCGACGAAGTCCGGCGGCGGGGAGAGTCTGGTCCGGAACCCGCCGAGGACGTGCCGGCGGTGACCGTCGCCCAGTGTCTCCAGGGTGCACAGCTGCCCCTCCAGGAACTCCTCGACGACGAGGGCGGCGCCGGGGCGCCGGTGCTGGATCTCCCCTGCGCGCCGGACCAGTTCCTCGATGTCGGCGACCAGCGAGACGTCCTCGCTGGCGACACCCTCACGCGGTTTGACCACGACGGGGAAGGGCAGGTCCGCCGTGCGCAGTGCGGACGGGTCCTGCTCCGGGGCGAGTTCGACCGAGCGGACGGCGTCGAGGCCGGCGGCGGCGAGGTGCCGGCGGAGCTGGCCCTTGTTCTTGGCCCGGAGGGTGGCCTTCCAGTCCTTGGCCGGGAGGCCGAAGTAGTCGGCGGTGAGCGCGGTCTGGGTCTGCAGGTGGTCGCTGTTGCTGAAGACGGCGAACGGCGCGTCGGCGGTACCGGTGGCCCGGAGCCGGGAGATCAGCCCGATCACCTCGCGGAAGTCCTGGACGTCGCACTCGGTCACGTCCGGTGCGAACTTCTTCCCGGCGTAGGCGAGTCGGTGGGCCTCGGCGTGGTCGGTGAGGACGGTGACGGCGAGGCCGAGGCGGGCGGCGGCCGGGAGGAACCCGTCGGTCACCGAGTCGGTCGGATTGAGGGCGAGCAGGTAGAGGCGCATGGCAGGGCGGGTCCTCTCCGGGGGGCGGGCGAGCGGGCGGGCGAGCGCGAGGAGCGAGCGGGAGGGGCGAGCGGGAGGGGCGGGCGCGGGCGGGCGCGGGCGGTCCGGGGGACGGCCGTCGGCCGTCCCCCGGCCCCCTCGCCGCCCGTCCGGGCGTGGGCCCCCGGGCCTACTTGGGGGCGTCGACCCCCGCGGCCTTGGCGATGTCGGCCAGCATGGCGTCGGCGGCCTGGACGCCGATGCCCGACATCCAGGTCTCGTCCGGCACGTTGAACACGTGGTTGTTCGTGACGGCGTTCAGGCCCTTCCAGACCGGCGTGTCCTGGACCTCGCTCTGCTTGGTCTTGGACGGGTCGTCGGCGACGGTGACGAAGACCAGGTCGGCGTCGGCCTGGTTGATCTGCTCGGCGCTGACCTCCAGGATGTTCTGCTCCACCTCCTGGGAGGCCGGGCGGGTCAGGCCGACGTCCTTCAGCACGACACCGCTGAAGGAGGCCTTGGCGTAGAGGCGGGTCGGGCCGGCCACGAACCGGACCACCGAGGCGTTCGGCATGGTGCCCTCGTTCTTCGCCTTGATCGCCTCGCCGAGCTTCGCGGCACGGGCCTCGTAGTCGGTGAGGGCCTTCTTGGCCTCGGCCTCCATGCCGAGGGCCTGCGCGTAGAGGGCGAGGTTGGCCTTCCACGGGAATCCGGTGGTCTCGGCGAGCACGGTCGGGGCGATCGCGTTGAGCTTGTCGTAGACCTTGGCGTGCCGGACCTTCGAGGAGAGGATCAGATCGGGCTTCAGGGAGGCGATCAGCTCCAGGTTCGGCTCGTTCATCGGGCCGACGTCCTTGGTGTCCTTGATCTTGTCCTTGAGGTAGTTCGGGAAGCCGCCCTCGGTCTTCATGTGCGGGGAGACCGCGCCGACCGGGGTGATGCCGAGCAGGGTGACGTCGTCCAGCTCGCCGCTGTCCAGGACCACCACACGCTTGGGCCGGGCCTTGATCTCGGCGGTGCCGGCCGCGTGGGCGACGGTGCGCGGGAAGACGGCGGCGGCACCGGCGGCGGCCGTGGCTTCGCCGGCCGGCTTGGCGCTGTCGGCGGCCTTGCCGTCGCCGTTGCTGCCGCAGGCGGCGAGCAGGGTGGTGGAGAGGGCGACGGCGAGCACGGCGACGGGCAGTCTGCGGGCGCGGGCGGAGCGGTTCATGAGGGGTTCCTTGTCTCTGTTTCGGGGCAGGGCGGGGCGCCGGAACGACCCGCGCGGGGCGGGCACGGCCGGAGGCGGGGGGAACGGAGCCCGGGAGGGAAGCCTCAGCGCTCGGTAGCGGCAGAGGTCGCCGGGGCGGTTGGGGCGGCAGAGGTCGCCGGGGCGGTCGGGGCGGCGGCGACCGCCGGGGCGGCCGCGGCGGTGGCCCGTCTCGACCGGGCCCGGGGCACGATCAGCGGAGTCCCGGTCTCCGGATCGGGCACGACCCGGCAGGACACCTGGAAGACGCTCTCCACCAGTTCTGCGGTGAGGACGTCCCCCGGCGCCCCGGCGGCCGCGAGCCGGCCGTCCTTGAGGACGACCAGGTGGTCCGCGTACCGGGCGGCCTGGCCGAGGTCGTGCAGCACCATGACGACCGTCCGCCCGGCCTGCGCGTGCAGGTCGGACACCAGGTCGAGGACGTCGAGCTGGTGCCGCAGGTCGAGGAAGGTGGTCGGCTCGTCGAGCAGCAGCAGGTCGGTGTCCTGGGCCAGCGCGAGCGCGATCCAGGCCCGCTGCCGCTGGCCGCCGGAGAGCCGGTCCACGTGCTGGTCGCGCAGTTCGGCCATGCCGGTGCGGGCGAGCGCGTCCTCCACCGCGGCCTGGTCGGCCTTGGACCACGGGGTGAGCATGCGCTGGTGCGGGAACCGGCCGAGCCGGACCAGCGCCTCGACGGTGACGGCCTCCGGGGTGACGGGCTGCTGGGGCAGCAGGCCCATCCGCCTGGCGAGCGAGCGGGCCGGCATCCGGTGGATGTCGGAGCCGTCCAGGGTGACGGTGCCGGCGGCCGGGTCCAGCAGGCGGACGAGGCCGCGCAGCAGGGTGGACTTGCCGCAGGCGTTGGGGCCGACGACGGCGGTGACGGCGTTGCCGGGCAGTTCGAGGTCGAGGCCGTCCACGACGGTCCGGTTGCCGTAGCGCAGGGCGAGGCCGTGCGCGGCGAGGCGGTTCGCCGACCGGTCGGCGTCCGCGGCGCCGGTCGCGCCGGTCGCGCCGGTCGCGCCGGTCGCGCGGGTCGAGCCGGGTGCGCCGGTGGTGGCCTCGGCCGCGGTGGTCACGTCGGGGGTCATCAGCTGTTCCTCCGGGGGAGCCGGCCCTGGCGGATCATCAGCACCAGGAGCCAGGGCGCGCCGAGGGTGGCGGTGACGGCACCGACCGGCAGGCCGTGGACGGGGATCACATGGAGCACGAGGAGGTCGGAGGCGAGCAGCAGCAGCGAGCCGGTGAGGGCGGTGAGGCCGAGCGTGCCGAGGGTGGGCGGTCCGGCGAGCAGCCGGACCAGGTGCGGCACGGCGAGCGCGACGAACGCGACCGGCCCGGTGAGCGCCGCGGCGAGGGAGGCCAGGGCGATGGTGAGCAGGAGCAGCAGGACGCGGTCGCGCCGAGGGTCGAGCCCGAGCCCGCCGGCCGAGTCGTCGCCGAGGTCGAGGACGGCCACCCGGCGCTGGGCGAGCACCACGGCGGCGGTGGTCAGCGCGATGGCGGAGCCGCCGATCCAGACCTCGTCCCAGTTGCGGCCGTAGAGGGAGCCGGTGGTCCACTGCATCGCGGAGGAGGCCAGCTCGGCCGGGAACCGAACGATCATCAGATTGACGGCGGCGGCGAGGCCCTGTTGGACCGCGAGCCCGACCAGGACCAGCCGGGTGACCGCCATCCGGGAGCGCCAGGCGAAACCGCCGAGCAGCAGTGCGGCCACCAGTCCGCCGCCCAGTGCGGCCGGCGGGACGAGTTCCTGCGAGGCACCGGTGGCGAGCACCAGGACCGCGCCGAACGACGCGCCGCCGGTGACGCCGATGGTGTCCGGCGAGGCGAGCGGGTTGCGGAACAGGCGCTGGAGCATCGATCCGGCCACCGCCAGCCCGGCGCCCGCGATCAGCGCGGAGACCACGCGCGGGGCACGGAACTCCTGGACCACCAGCACGTTCCCGGGGTCGCCGGATCCGGCCAGCGCGCTCAGCGCCTCCCAGACCGTCATCCTGACCTGCCCGGTGCCGAGCGCGATCCCGGTGAGCAGGACGAGCAGGACGGCGGCGACCACCGACCAGCCGGCGGTCCGGGCGCGGCGCCGGGCCGCGGAGGTGCCCGGTACCGGGGCGGCGGAACGGGCCGGGGCGGCGCCGTCGCCGGCGGCCCCGCCGGGAGTCCGGTCGAGGGGGCTCCGGCTGCCGGGGGTCCGGTCGCCGGGGGTCCGGTCGCCGGGGTTCCGGTCCAGGGCGGGGGCGTTCATCGGGTCACCTTGCGGGCCAGGACGGCGAGCAGCGGCGCGCCGAGGAAGGCCGTCACGATGCCGACCTCGAGTTCGGAGGGGCGGGCCACCAGCCGGCCGAGCACGTCGGCGGCGAGCAGCAGCACCGGACCGGCGATCAGGCAGCCGGGCAGCAGCAGCCGGTGGTCGTTGCCGAGGAACGGCCGGACCAGGTGCGGGGCGGCCAGTCCGATGAACGCGACCGGCCCGGCGACGGCCACGGCGGACCCGGCGAGCAGGACGACGGCCAGCCCGCCGACCACCCGGATCCGGGCCACCGGCACGCCGAGCGACTGGGCGCTCTCGTCGCCGAGCGCCAGCGCGTTGAGCGCGGGCGCGACGGCGAAGGAGGCGAGCAGGCCCAGCGCCAGGAACGGCAGCACCGGCACGAGGGTGTCCAGGTGCCGGCCGGCGACCGACCCGGCCAGCCAGAACCGGGCCTCGTCCAGGGTGCGGTGACTGGCCAGCATCAGCGCGGAGGTCCACGAGGTGAGGACCACCGTGAGCACGGTGCCGCCGAGCGCGAGCCGGACCGGGTCGAGGTCTCCGCCCTGCCGGGACATCGCGTACGCGGCGACGGCCGCCACCGCCGCTCCGGCGAAGGCGAACCACACGTACTCGACCGGGCGGGTCAGCCCGAAGGTGTAGATCGCGGCGACCACGGCGAAGCTCGCGCCGGCGTTGATGCCGAGGGTGACCGGCGAGGCGAGCGGGTTGCGGGTGACGCCCTGGGCGACCGCCCCGGCGACGCCGAGCGCGGCCCCGACCGCGAGGCCGATGAGCGTCCTCGGCACCCGAAGGCCGGTCACCACATCCGCGTCGCCGCCGTGCTGACCAGCCGTCAGGGCGTCGACCACGGTCCCCAGCGGTATCGTGCGGGAGCCGAGGGCCAGGCTCAGCGCCGCACACAGCGCCAGAAGCCCGAGTCCGGCGACCAGCACCAGGGGGAGCCGGGCCGCTGAGCGGATTCTCGGTGCCGGGCTCGGACGGGCCGGCGGATCGGTGGTGAGCACGGGGCGAGATATTAGGTTAGGTATACCTAAGTCAGTCAAGTCGCGGCTGGATTGGTACGTACCGGGCGAGTCGGGGCACGGACGGCCGGGGTGGCGCGAACCGGCCGGTGAGTGCCTATAAGGTGAGGCTCACCTAACACGATCTCGGGAGTGCCGGTGATCTTCTCGGGTCCGCCCCTGCCTGCCGCCGTGCCCGTCGCACCACGTCCCGCGAATCCGCTGGACACCGACTACCGGCTGCTGCTCGACCTCTGCCCGGTCCTCCGGGTGCGGCTGCTCGCGGCCGACGAGCCCGCCCCGGCGCGTGCGCTCGGCTGGTACTCCGCCGTGGAACTCGCGACCGATCCGGACGCGCTGGCCGCGGCGCTGGCCGGCGAGGCCGCGCGGATCGCCCCGGTCGCCGCCGGGCACGGCACCGCGCCGCGCCCGCACGTCGCCGCCTCCCGGCTGCTGCACCACTACCTCTGGTCGGTCTGCGTGCTGATCGCCGGACCCTGGCGGCTGGCGGGTCGCGTCCCGTCGATCGACGGCGCGAACCTGTGGTTCCACGCTCCCACGGGTGATTTCGCGCTGCGCCCGGACGCCCACGTCACCCTCCCGGGCGAGGACGAGCTCCGGGCCGAGCTGCGCGCCGCCGTCGTCACCCACGTCGAACCGCTGCTGGCCGCGTTCGCCGCTCCCACCCGGCGCGGCACCCGGGCGCTGTGGGGCATGGTCACCGACGACCTCGCCTCGGCGATCTGGTACCTGGGCAAGCGGCTCGACGAGTCGGCCGGGTCGGCGGTCCCGGCCGAGGAGGACGCCGCCGTCGCCGCCGCGGCGGCCGTGCTCCCCGGTCGCACCGACCCGCTCCTCGGCGCCGCGGACTTCCGCGTCCTGTGCGGGGGGGACGGCCGCACCCACCACACCCGGACCCGCCTCGGCTGCTGCCTCTACTACGCGATCGAGCCCGGCCGGGCCTGCGTCACCTGTCCCCGCACGGGGGACGAGGAGCGCCTGCTGCGGCTCTGAGGGACCGCCGACGGACCCGGGGCCACCTCGGTAGGCTCGCTCGTCGTGATCGACTCCACCATCCACGTCCGCGTCGCGAGGCCGTCCCGGGATCTCGCGGCGGCCGAGCGCTTCTACGTCGACGGCCTCGGCCTGGCCGTCCTGTGGCGCACCGCCGACCACGTCCCGGGTGAGCACGACCTCCTCATGGTCGGCCCGCCGGGCGGCGGTTGGCACTTCGAGCTGACCCACGACCCCGAGCGGCCGATCGAACCCGCGCCCACCGTCGACGACCTCTTCGTCGTCTATCTCGGGGTGCCGGTGGACGAGGCGCTGGTCCGGCGCCTGGAGGCCGCCGGTGGTACGCGGGTGCCCTCGCACAATCCCTACTGGGACGAACACGGTGTCACGGTCGCCGATCCGGACGGCTACCGGCTGGTGCTGTGCACCCGGCTCTGGGTGTCCTGAGCGTTCCGGGCGCCCGCCCCGATCGGCGGTGCGGCCCTGCGGCCCCTGTGGCGGTGCGGCAGTGCGCAGTGCGGCGGCGCGGGGGCCGGTGGACGGATGGCGGACTTCTCACGGTCCGTCATCCGTCGTCGCTGGTAGGTCGGTTGTCGTCCTTCGTGCGGGGTCGTTCGCGTCAGGCCGGAAGATCCGCGAGGTGCTTGAGCTCGTCCCGGACGGACTCCCGCTCCTCCGCGGTGAGCCCCTCGGCGGTCGAGCCCGCCCGCCGGGTGAAGGCTTCGGCGCTGGCGCCGTCCGCCAGGCGGTGCGCCAGGTCGGCGCGCAGCGCCAGGATGCGGAACAGCAGCACCGGGGCGGGCGGCCCGTCCGGTGATTCCAGTGCCCGGTCCAGCACCCGGGCGGCCGCGGCCGGGTCCTCCTGGGCGTCGGCGAACAGTGCGGCGTGGTGCAGCGCCTTCGCGAACGGCTCCTCGGGGGACGGGCGGTGGTGCTGCCCGGCCCGGATCGGCTGGCCGATCCGCAGGCAGTTGCCGCCGGGGTCGGTCATCAGGAACTCCCGTACGCCGGAGAGCGTGTCGGCGATCGCCCCCAGCCGGGGCAGGCCCTGGCTCGGCACCCGCCCGTAGGCGGACCGCAGGCCCTCCTGGAACGCCGCGTGCAGCGCGTCCACGTCGTCGGTGCGGACCAGGCAGGTGCTGTGGCTGGCGTCCGGGTCGTACTGCTGCATGCCGAAGAAGTGCAGCTGGATTCCACCGCGTTGGACGACCGCGTAGGGGTCGGGACTCAGCTGATGGTCAGTCACTTCGAAGCCCAGTGCGGTGTAGAAGTCGAGCACCGGTGCGAGGGTCTGGCAGGGAAGGATCGGTACCGTCGATTCGGCCATGCTCGCTGACTTTACCCCTGGTTGACCGCGAAACGGACGCTTCCGCTCAGATGTCGCCCCGGGGGCGGCCGGGTTCGCGCACCGGGTGCGGTCACCGGCGGCCGGGCCGGGCGTGCGGCGGGACGACGCTCGACGGGCGGCGGTGGCAAGTTGTTCGACCATCACCCGCGCCCCGGTGGCACCTTCGTCCCGGACCCCGTCCGCGTCGGCGAACCCGTTGCGCCGGTACAACGCCTCGGCGGGTGTGTTGCCCACCGGCACGGCGAGCCGCAGCGAGGTCCGGCCCGTCCAGGGTGCCCGTCGGCGGCGCCCGGGAGCGGACGCGACCCCGCGGCTACCCGACGACGGCGGTCGCGCCGGTGGCTTCGGGGGCGTCCGGTGCGGAACGGCGGCGCGCCTCCCACTCCCGGCGGAGCAGGCCGAACAGCAGGCGGTCGTAGCGGACCCCGGCGAGCAGCACGGCGTCCCTGCGGCGCCCCTCCTCCTGGAAGCCGAGCCGGGCGAATGCCCGGGCCGCCCGGGTGTTGCCGCTCCAGGTGTCCAGTTCCAGCCGGTTCAGCGGGAACATCCCGAACAGGTGGTCCACCAGCAGACCGAGGGCCTCGGAACCGTAACCGTGGTCCCAGAACTCCCGTTCGCCGATGAAGATCCCGACCTCGGCGACGCCTTCGTACGGGTCGACACCCCGGTAGTCGACCATGCCGATCGGGCGGCCGCCGGTCTTCTCCTCCACGGTGAGGACGCCGCTCTCGCGCGGGTCGAGGCGCAGGATCCGGCCGAAGCGGTCCGCCAGCGCCTCGGCGGTGGTCGGGCCGAAACGCGGGTCGCCGGCCGCCGCCAGCCGCACCACCTCGGGGTCGTTGCGCCAGCGGAGCTGGTGTTCCGCGTCCTCCGCGCGCAGGGCGCGCAGCCGTACCGCCGTACCTTCGATCATGATCGGATGGTAGGCCCCGCGTCGCGTTCCCGGCACCCGCGTTCCCGGCACCCGCGTTCCGTGCGGCCGGGCACCGCCGTCCCGGGGCTCCGCGACCCGGGGGCGCCGGGGCCCGTCAGCCCACGGTGACCCGGACCTCCTTGCCGGCCAGCGCCCGGCAGGAGGCCGGGTTCTGCGCCTCCTTGCAGCTCGCGAGGTCGACGTACCGCCAAGTGAGCGTGGTGGTCCCGGTGGCGGTGGCGGTCCAGCTCTGGCGGACGGTGTGGCCGCAGCCGGCGGTGTTCGGCGCGCAGGTGCTCTGCTTGCTGTCCGCGTCCCGGCGCAGCAGCGCGGTGTCGCCCCCGTCGACGAGCCGCCAGCCGTGCGGCAGCGGCGCGACCCGCACGTCCACGCCGACCGTCCGGCCGACGGCGAGGTGGACCTCGCTCGGCTCGAACGCGGGCTGCTTTCCGCCGCCCACCGCCTCCGCGTCGAGGTCGGGGGCAGGGCCAGCAGGGCGGCCGGGGCGGCCTCGCCGGAGCCGCTCGACGAGCAGCCGGTCACCCCTGCCAGTCCCGCGCCGACCACGAGGGCCGCCAGGGCGGTGGTGGCGGCGGTGCGGGCCGTGCGCCTCCTCACGCCGTCCCTCCCGCCCGCGCGTCCCGGCGCAGTTCGATCAGCGCGGCGACCTCGGCCAGCCAGCGCGCGAACAGGTGCTCGCGCCCCACGTCGGCCCCGGTTGCCGCCGCGGCCCGCAGCCAGCCGCGGACGAGCGCGGTGCCGGGCTCGCCGATCACCGGCTCGGGCAGCGCGAGCGCGGCCCCGAAGCCGCCGGCCCGCACGTGCCGGGCCAGGAAGCCCAGGGGGTACGGGCCGATGCCCGCCGCTTCGGCGCGGTGCGCGGCGGCGATGGCCGCCTCGGTGAACAGGGCCTGGCGCGGACCGCCGGCCAGCAGCAGACCGCGGGTGACGGCGGCGGGCACGTCGAGGTCCGCCAGCTCGGCATCGGACCGGACGGTGGTCATTTCGGCAGCTCCAGGGCGGTCGACTTGTCGAGCGGGTGGTCGCCGGGGGTGAGTCCGCCGAGCCGGCTGTTGATGAACTGCTCCTCCGTCACCCAGGAGGTGAAGCCCCACGGGTTGTAGATCTGGAGCTTGTCGCCGTCCCGGCCGATGATCATCATCTGGTGGCCGGAGTCCTCGTTGCGGACGGTGATCGGCACCGGCAGGCCCTCGTCGACGGACTTCTCGATCCGGGCCACCGCGGCGCGCCGGTCCTCGTCGCTCTTCAGCTCGACGTGCTCGTAGTCGGCGCCGGTCGCCCGGCCGAGGTCCTTGTCGGCGAGGTAGGTCTGGGCGGTGGCGCCGAGCCCGGCGTCGACCTGCGGGTAGACCTTCTTGTTGCCGTCGGCCCGCTGGCCGTCCCGGTACTCGCCGAGGTAGGCCTCCTGGAGGCGCTGACCGAAGTTCTCCGGCGAGTCGGCCCCGGGGGTGTCGGGCGTGCCGCCGGTGGTGAGCCGGAACATCAGCAGCGGGTCCAGCTTGGCCTGCGCGATGACGGTGGAGGCGGCCACGCAGTCGCTGACGTTGCGCTGCGAGTAGACGCCGTAGCCGTCGATGCTGACCGGCTGCCCCTGGTAGGTGACGTCGAGGTTGTCGGAGGACTCGCGCCGGGTGTCGTCGGTGGACGTGGCGGGTACCAGGTGCTGGGCCAGCCAGGCCGGATCGTCGCCGTGCGGGTGGATCTGCGCGTCGAACCGCTGGATGTCCGCGACCGGGTGCCCGGCCGCCAGCGCCTTCCACAGGTAGGCGGACTCCTCGGGGGACCTGGCGCCGGAGAGCAGCGCGCGGAACGCCGCCTGGTCGGCGCCGGTCATCACGCCGAGCACCTGGTTCGCCCGGTCCAGCTGGTTGGGGGTGAGGATGTAGTCGCCGTCCTCGCCCGCGCCGGGGTTCTTCTCGGTGGCCAGCACCACCGCCGCCAGCGGGTCGATCGAACCGTCGCCGGCCCGCGCGGCGCGGGCCCGGGCGGCGAGCTGGCCGAGCTTTCCGGCGGTGCCGGTGCCGCAGCTCTCGGCCCGCCGTGCGGCCGCGAGCCGGGCGTCGACGCCGGCCAGCGCCGTCTCCCGGGCGCCCTGGTCGAAGCCGGCCGGGTCGTGCCGGGCGCGTTCGCCGGCGTCGTGCAGCTGCTGGCGGCCCTGGGCGTCGGTGGACTTCGCCCACTGCAGGTCGTTGGCCCAGGCGTCGAGCACCTTGGCGGCCTCGGCCAGGGTGTCCTTGGAGGTCGTGGTCTCGGCCGACATGGCGTGCACCGCCTGGGTCGCGTGCTCGGCGACCGAGCCCGTCCACACCGAGGGCAGCTGGTGGGCCGCCACCCCGGACAGATCGGTGGTGGCCTTGGCGAAGGAGGCCGCCGCCTTCGCGTAGTCCTGCGCGCGGGTGCGGACCGCCGCCGGGTCGCCGACCGGCTCCGGGACGGCGAGCGCCTCCTCGATGCCCTGCAGCAGGTGCAGGTTGGCCAGCACGAACGTGAACTGCTCGATGCTGTGCCGCGCGTGCTCCAGATCCTTGACCTTGCTCACCGGCCGCCGCCGGCGGGCACCAGGCCGGAGGCGACGGCGTGCTCGGTGTCGCGGTAGTTCGCCGTGGTGGTGGCCATCTTCTCGGACAGCTCCTCCAGCGCGCGCTGGGTCACGCCGATCTCCTTCGACCAGGCGGTGTCGAAGGCGGACCAGGCGCGGTCCACGCCGAACTCGCCGAAGGCGGTGGACGCGTAGCAGACCGAGCCCGCGTAGGCCGTCCTGGCCTCGGCGATGTCGGTGGCCGTGCGGCCCAGTTGCTCGGCGACGCCGTTCAGGCCGCCCACATTGACGTGGTAGCCGTCCTGGCCGGCCGATCCGCCGGTCCCGGAGCCGTTGACGGTGCCGCCGGCGGGGCCGGGCACTGTTCCGTCGCTCATGTTCGTCGTTCCCCCCGTGCTGCGGGCCGTCCGCCGGCCCGGGTCGGTCGGCGCCGCAGTGGTCCGCGCGGCAGCCGAGCGGAGAGCCTAACGCCTGCCGCGGGCCGGGGGCCCCGCACGCCCGGCCCGCCGCCCGGGACCCGCGATTTCTTCACGCGGGGAGCGCGCGGGCTCCGCTTCGGGCCGCCCGTCCTTGGGGCGCTCTTGGGGTTCCGCGTCCGCGTGGACCGGGTGGGCAGGGGGCGCTCTCGGGGTTCGGCGTCCGCGTGGACCGGGTGGGCAGGGGTCAGCCGACGAGGTCGTGCCGCATCCGATCGAGGATCAGGCCCGCCCCGGTGTAACCGATGCCGAGCATCCAGAGGTTGTCGTCGACCTGGTGGACCCGGCCGCCGCGCACGGCGTCGAGGCCGTTCCACAGCGTGCCGCCGACGATCCTGGCCTGGTCGGACTTCGCCGGGTCGCCGTAGACCGAGTAGAAGATGACGTCGGCCGCGGCCTGGTCGACCTGCTCGGGGCTGATGTCCAGGGAGAAGCCGGGCTTGTCCTGGTTGGCGGGGCGGCCGAGGCCCACGTCGAGCAGGATCGAGCCGATGAAGGTGTCGTTGAGGTACAGGCGGGTGGGCGCGCCGGCGAGGAACCGGACCATCCCGACCTTGAGCGCCGCGGCCTTCTCCGGTCCGCCGAGTGCGGCGACCAGTTCGGCGGCCTTCGCCCGGTACGCCTGTTCGGCGGCCGCCGCCTCCGCCTGGCGCCCGAGCGCCTCGGCGTGCAGCCGGACGTTCTCCTTCCAGGCCGGTCCGGTGGTCCTGCTCAGCACGGTCGGCGCGATCCTGGACAGCTCGTCGTAGCGCTTGTCGTCGCGGACCTGGTTGCCGAGGATCAGGTCGGGGTGGAGACCGGCGATCACCTCCAGCTGGGGCGAGCCGATGACGCCCACGGCCTTGACACCGGTGAGGCGTTCGGCGGGCAGGTAGGCGGGGAGCGGCGCGCCGGCGGCGACGGTGGTGGCGCCCACCGGGATGAGGCCCAGGGTGACGGCGGAGTCGAGCGCGTCGGTGTCCAGGACGACGACCCGGCGGGCCCGCGGTGGCACGGTGCTCTCGCCGCGGGCGTGCCGCACCGTGCGGGGGGTGCCGGTCGTGCCGACGGTGTCGGTGTCGGTGCCGGTGCCGGTGCCTCCCGCCGTGCCCGGCCCGTCGGCCGCCGCCGGGCCGTCGGACCCGCAGGCGGTGAGCGCCGCGCCGGCCGCCAGCCCGGCGGCCAGCACGAACAGTCCGCGACGGGTCGGGGCGAGGCGGGCGGGGGCGGACCCGGCGGGGCCGGAGCGGGTGGGGGCGGGAAGCGAACGGCGGTGGACGGGGGCGTCGGGCATCGGGCGACTCCGTTCGGGCGGCAGGCGGCGAGGCGGCTGATCCCTGCCCGGTGGCACGGATCGTTACGCCTGCGCGACCGTCAGTCGCTCTCCCGGTGCTCCAGGCGCTGCCGCAGCAGTTCGTCGTACTCGGCGTGCACCCGGCGGTCCATGGCCAGGGCGAACTGGGCGTCGGTGACCGTACGGGCGAGCGGGCGGATCCGGAGGATCTGCTCCGTCAGCCGGGCGGCCTCGCCGGGCGGCAGGGGGGTGTCGGCGGACAGCGCGCCGAGCACGTGCTCGCGCACCAGGGCGGTGAAGATCTCGGCTATCGCCGTCACGTGCTCCTGGGTCCGCCGGCTCGCGGCCAGCACCACCGACAGCGGTACCCCCTCCGCCACCAGCGCCGTGGTGGCGTCCATCAGGCGGCGGCTGATGTGGGTGATCCCGTCGTCCTCGACGGTGATGAAGCCCTGGTCGATGGACTCGGCGGTGTTCTCCTCGGTGAGCTGGTCGCCGAAGGCCGCCTTCAGCTCGTCCCAGTCGAGATGGACCGCGGTCTCGTCGGACCAGGGCGCGACGAGGGCCGCCTCCAGGCCGATGAGATCGGCGACGTCCCGCCCGCTCTCGCCGGCGCCGATCAGTTCGGCGATGCCGCCGAGGGTGTGGCCGCGGTCCAGCAGCTCGGCGATCATCCGCAGCCGGGACAGGTGGGACTCGCCGTACCAGGCGATGCGTCCCTCCTTGCGGGGCGGCTGGAGCAGCTTCCGCTCGCGGTAGAAGCGCAGCGTACGGGTGGTGATCCCGGCCGCTTCGGCCAGCTCCTCCACCCGGAACTCGCGTTGTCTGTCCTCGGGGGCAGCTTCGACCTTGTCCACGGCGCTCAGCATAGGACCGGCGCCGCCCCGATCGGAGCGGTCGGGCTTCTTCCATCAAGTGTCAACAAGGGCTACCCTGCCAACCGTGCCAGTGATTGCTGGCACGGTTGGCGTGATCCGCGCCGCGCCGAGCAGCGGCGACGTGCGCCCCACGGTCCCCCACCCCCAGGAGGACGCCGCATGGCATCCAGCACCAAGCGCCCCCGCCCCCGAGCCTCCGAGGCGCCCGCCCAGGACCGGTCGCGCACCGCACCCGGGGCCGTCGAGCCGGACGCCGTCGCGCCGGAGGCGGTCGAGCCGGACGTCGTCGCGTCGGAGGCGGTCGCCTCCGAGGCCGCCGAGCCGGGAGCCGTCGAACCGGAGGCGGTTCCGCACGTCCGGGTCGCCGTCATCGGCTCCGGCTTCGGCGGCCTCGGCGCCGGCGTCCGGCTGCGCCGCGCCGGCATCACCGACTTCGTCGTCCTGGAGCGCGCCGACTCGGTCGGCGGCACCTGGCGCGACAACAGCTACCCCGGCTGCGCCTGCGACGTCCCCTCGCACCTCTACTCCTTCTCCTTCGCCCCCAACCCGGACTGGCCGCGCAGCTTCTCCGGCCAGCCGGACATCCGCGCGTACCTGGAGAAGGTCGCCGACGTCTTCGGCCTCCGCCCCCACCTGCGCTTCAACGCCGAAGTCACCGAGGCCCGCTGGGACGTCGAGCGGACCCGCTGGCAGATCACCACGACGGCCGGCCGCTGGACCGCCGACGCCGTCGTGGCCGCCGCCGGACCGCTCGCGGACCCGCAGATCCCCGACCTTCCGGGCCTGGACTCCTTCCCCGGCAAGGTGTTCCACTCCTCCCGCTGGGACCACGACTTCGCCCTCGAGGGCAAGCGTGTGGCGATGGTCGGCACCGGGGCCTCCGCCGCCCAGATCGTCCCGGCGATCCAGCCGCAGGTGGGGAAGCTGACGGTCTTCCAGCGGACCCCGGCCTGGGTCCTGCCGCGCCGGGACCGGGCGATCACCGAGCTGGAGAAGCGGCTGCACACCCGCTTCCCGATCACCGCGAAGGCCCGCCGGGGCACCCTGTTCGCCCTGCGCGAGCTCCAGGTGGACGCGTTCGTCCGGCGGCCCGGCCTGCTCAAGCTGGTCCAGCGGCTCGCCGAACGCCACCTCGCCGACGGCGTCGCCGACCCGGCCCTGCGGGCCAGGCTCACCCCGGACTACCGGATCGGCTGCAAGCGGATCCTGCTCAGCAACACCTACTACCCGGCCCTCGCCGCCGCCAACACCGAGGTGGTCCCCGCCGGACTGCGCGAGGTGCGCGGCTCGACCCTGGTCGCCGCCGACGGCAGCGAGCACGAGGTGGACGCGATCGTCTTCGGCACCGGCTTCCACGTCACCGACATGCCGATGGGCTCCCGGGTGTTCGGGGCCGACGGCACGAGCTTCGCCGAGAAGTGGAAGGAGGGCATGGAGGCCCTGCGCGGGTCCACCGTGCACGGCTTCCCGAACTTCTTCTTCGTCATCGGCCCCAACACCGGGCTCGGCAACAGCTCGATGATCCTGATGATCGAGTCCCAGCTCAACTACCTGATCGACGCGCTGACCCGGCTAGACGAGATCGGCGCGACCGCGATGCAGCCCACCGCCCGGGCGCAGCGGCGCTGGAACCTCGAACTCCAGCACCGGATGGACCGCACGGTCTGGAGCACCGGCGGCTGCCGCAGCTGGTACCTGGACAAGAGTGGCAAGAACACCGTGCTCTGGCCCGGTTCGACCACCTCGTTCCGCCGTGCCACCCGCAGGGTGGACCTGACCGAGTACGAGCTGATCCTCCGCAGCGACGACCGGGCCGCGCCGTCCGGGCCGTCCGGGCCGTCCGCGAAGTCCGCTCAGTCCGGGTCGTCCGCATCATCCGTGCCGTCCGTGCCGTCCGTGCCATCCGCGTCGTCCGTGCCGTCCGCGTCGTCCGGGCCGTCCGTGAAGTCCGTATCGTCCGCACAACCGGGGCCGTCCGCGGCCGCCACCGGGACCGAGGAGGTCATGGCATGAGCCGCCGTCCGATCCCCGCCGACTGTCTCCAGCCGGTACCCGCTGAGGAGTTGGCCGTCCGGTCGGCCGACGGCACCCGGCTGCACGTCGAGGTCCACGGACAGCCGGGGGCGCCCACCGTCCTCCTCGCGCACGGCTGGACCTGCACGACCCACTTCTGGGCGCCGGTGATCCACCGGCTCGCCGACCGCTACCGGGTGGTGGTCTACGACCAGCGGGGCCACGGCCGGAGCGAGATCCCGTCGAGCCGGGCCCGCTACTCCACCCGCGCACTGGCCGAGGACCTGTCGGCGGTGCTCACCCGGGTGGTCCCGGAGGGCGAGCGGGCGGTACTGGCCGGGCACAGCATGGGCGGCATGACCGTCATGGCGGGTGCCGCCCGCCCCGAGGTCGCCGCGCGGACGGCGGCCGCCGTCCTGATCTCCACCGGGCCGTCCGACCTCCTCTCCGAGGTGCGGATCGTCCCGGACGCCGTCCGCCCGCCGGGGCTGCGCCGCTTCCTGCACCGGCAGGTGCTGCGGTCCCGGCTGCCGCTCGGGCCGGTCGGACCGGTCAGCCGGGCCGGGCTCAAGTACGCGATCATGGGCGCGCAGGCGCCCGCCGGGCGCACCGAGGTGGCCGTCCGGATGGCGCACGCCTGCCCGACCGGCGTGCGCGCCAACTGGGCGCGGGTGCTGGACCGGCTGGACGTCCGCCCGGGGCTGGCCCGCCTCGCCGCGCCGACGGCCGTCGTGGTCGGCGCCGAGGACCGGCTCACCCCGCCGGTGCACGCGCACCGCATGGTGGCGGCGCTCACCGACCCGCAGGGGCTGCTCCTGCTGCCCGGGGTCGGCCACATGGCGCCGCTCGAGCGGCCGGCCGAGGTCGCCGCCGAGATCGACCGGATGGCGAGCGCCCACCTCCCGGCCCGGCCCGTCGCCGCCGGTACCGACCAGCCCGCCGCCGCCACCGCCGACCCCGAGAGGACCGCCGTCGCATGACCGCCACCCCACCGCTCTCCGCCCAGGTCGCCGTCGTCACCGGAGCCGCGCGCGGCGTCGGCGCCGCCCTGGCCCGCAACCTCGCCCGGCGCGGCGCCAAGGTCGCGCTGGTCGGCCTGGAGCCGGAGGAGCTGAAGGCCGTCGCCGCACAGTGCGGCCCGGACGCCACCGCCTGGGAGGCCGACGTCACCGACGTCGTGGCGCTCACCGCGCTCGCCGGGCGGATCGAGGCGCACTACGGCCGGATCGACACCGTCGTCGCCAACGCCGGCATCGCCCTCGGCGGTCCGCTGCTGGACAGCGACCACCGGGCGTTCAGCCGGGTGATCGAGGTCAACCTGCTCGGGAGCGTGGCCACCGCCCGGGCCTTCCTGCCCCTGCTCGCCGAGAGTCGCGGTTACCTCCTGCAGATCGCCTCGCTGGCCGCGCTGACCCCGGCGCCGCTGATGAGCGCCTACTGCGCGAGCAAGTCCGGCGTCGAGGCGTTCGCCCACGCGATCCGGGCCGAGGTGGCCCACCAGGGCGTGAAGGTGGGTGTCGGCTACCTGAGCTGGACCGACACCGACATGGTGCGCGGGGCCGACGAGGACACGGTGCTCAAGCAGATGCGGTCCCGGCTGCCCTGGCCGGCCAACAAGACCTATCCGCTGGAGCCGGCGGTGGACCGCCTGGCCGCCGGGATCGCCCGGCGCTCCGCGCACGTCTACGCCCAGGCGTGGCTGCGCGGGATGCAGCCGGTCCGCTGGGCCCTGCCGTCGCTGATCGCCGCGGTCGGTTCGCGCGACGTGGCCAGGCTCGCGCCCCAGCTCGCCGCCACCGCCGCCTCCCGCCTGCGCCCGGTCGGCGCCGGCGGTGCGGCCGACAGCGCGGCCCGTTCCGACCGTTCCGGCCACTCCGACCGTTCCGGCCGGGACTGACGGTCGGCGTCCGGTGCAAGGCGTCCGGCTGACGGCCGGTGGGTCCGCGGACCCACCGGCCGTCAGCCGTCGTCCGTCGCCTCCCCGTCCGGCCGGGCGAGCCGCTTGAAGGTGTCGTAGGCGGTCTGGTTGAACGAGGACCGCAGGGTGGGGCCGGTGTTGGTGAGGGCGGCGACCGCGGTGGCGGTCTGCGGGCAGAAGCCGACGAACGCGGTGAAGCCGCGGGTCGCGCCGGAATGGAAGAACAGGTCGCGGTCGTCCGGCGCGCGGCGGTGGTTCCAGACCAGGCAGACCTCGTCGCCGGTGCGTGGCAGCCGCAGCCGGGGTCGCCGCACCTCCCGAAGGGCGTCGCCCAACGGCCCGCCGTCGGGCTCCAGATGGGCCCGGAGGAAGCGCAGCAGGTCCGCGCCCCCGGCCCGGACCGCGCCCGCGCCCGGGAGGGCGGGGATGCGCCAGGGCGGCAGCGGCCGCCCGAGGCGGTGGCCGATCGCGTACCCCGGCGCGTCGGGGGAGCAGCTGAGGGTCCCCAGCCCGAGCGGGCGGCCGATCCGCTCGTCGAGCAGCCCGGCGTAGTCGGGGCCGCCGCCCGCCTCGGCGAGCAGCCGCCCGAGCAGTCCCACGCCGTAGTTGGAGTACCAGTACACCTCACCGGGCGGGCGGCGCACGGTGGTTCGGGCCAGTGCCGCCCACAGCCGCTGCTCGTCGTAGGCGGCGTAGGGGTTGCTGTTCCAGGCCGGGACGGCGGCGGCCAGCAGGCCCGGCGGCTGAACCGGCAGACCGGCGGTGTGGGTGGCCAGGTGGATCAGCCGGATCGGTCCGCCGCGCCGGACGTCGGGCGGCCGGCGTCCGGCCGGGAGGTGCCGCCGCACCGGGTCGTCGAGGGCCACCTCGCCGCGTGCCGCCAGCTCGGCCAGCAGCAGGGCGGTGAAGGTCTTGGTGACGGAGCCGAGTTCGTAGCCCGTGTCGGGTGTGCACGGCCCGCCGTCCCGGGCGGTCCGACCGTGGCAGTGGACGGCGGAGCGCTCGCCGCGGGCCACCGCCAGGGTCACGGCGGTGGCGTGCGGCCCGGCGGCGCGCACGAGTCCGGCGAACTGCTCCGCCCCGGGCGAACCGGGTCCGGGACCCCCGGCCTCCCCGGCTCCCTCGGCTTCCGCGACTCCTTCGGCTTCCGCGACGCCCTCGGCCTCTGCGGCTCCCGGGATGCCTGGGTCCGCCGCGCCCGTCCCCGTGACCGTCCCGCTCATCGCGCCCTCAAGCCGGGACCGCCGCGCCGCCGAGCGCGCGGGAGAGCGTCACGGTGCCCGCGACCACCGCGACCACGGCCGTGTGCTCGTGGTCCCGGAACGCCTGTTCGGGGTCGTCCGAGACCGGTTCCGCGCTCTCCCGGGGGATCAGCCCGTCCTCGCGCTGGATCGCGGCGAGCGCCTCCCAGCCCTGGGCGCCGGTGACCGGCTCCCCGATGCAGGAGTCCGCCACGAGCAGCTCGCCGACGAGGTCCCACTGGCCGACCTCGAGCCAGGTGTCGACCCAGACCGGCAGCCAGTTGCGGACGTAGTCGCGCATCGGTTCGGGCATGCTCTCCGGCCGCGCGCCCCAGTCGGTGAGATGGAAGACGGCGTGGGTGATGTGGTAGCCGGTCAGCCAGTCGATCGCCCAGGGCTCGGGGTGGCGCCGAGCCAGGTCCGGGCGGTGAGGGCGGGCCAGTCGTCGGGCTGGTTGCGCAGCCCGATCACCCGGCGCGCGTTGGCGAGGGCCAGCCTCCGGTTGGGCATCATCTCGATGGCCTGGATCCCGCGCACCTTGGTGAGCGATTCCAGCAGTTCCTCCAGCGCCGGGTGCCGGTAGCCGGACCGGGCGAAGTGGACGTAGGTCTCCAGCGGGTCGGTCATCACCGGGTAGCGCAGCAGCCGCTCGTACAGGAGGTTCCCCTCGCGCAGCTGGGACCAGCCGAAGTCCAGGAGTTCCCGGGCGATCCGGGCGTCCTCCGGTCCGGTGACGCCGTCGCGCAGGACGAGCGAGGCGGCGAGCGCGGACTCGGCGAGGGGCTTGTAGGCGTTGTTCGGGTCGGCCAGGTCGATGGTGACGTCCTCGGGCAGTCTGCCGAAGCCGCGTTCGTGGCAGTTGTGCAGCCAGGACATCGCCCGGGAGCCCAACTGCTGTGCGGTGGCGAGGATCCGGTGGTCGGTCATGACGCTCCTCCGGTCAGCAGGCGCTCCGCGACGGCGAGTTCGAGCGCGGTGCGGGCGCTGCCGTCGCCGACGGCGCGGATCCGCTCCAGCACGGGTTCGACCTCCAGCGGCAGTTCCCGCCCGTCGGCGGCGAGCCAGGCGAGCCAGCGGGTCAGCCGTGCGGCGACGCGGTGGTCGCAGCGCAGGAGGGAGCGGACGGCGCCGCGGGACAGGGCGAGGGCGTGTTCGCGGGCGGCGTCGTGGACGGGCCCGTCGAGGCCGGGCAGGGCGAGCGCGGAGAGCTGGGCCATCCGCACCGACCAGGCCTGCCAGGCGTACGGCTCCGGGTGCGGGGCGTGGCCGGGCTGCGGTGCGCCCCGGGCGCTGTCCTCGCCCGCGGCCCCGGGGAGCGGGGCGTCGGGGAGCAGGGCGTCGGCGGCGGGCCCGAGCGCGCGGGCCAGCAGAACGGCGGTGCCCCAGTCCCGCCAGGCGGTGACCAGGGCGGCGCCGGCGGCCCGCTCCTCGTCCGCGTCGGCGGGGCGGTCGGTGGAGGGCGCGGGCGCGGGTGCGGGGAAGGCGGACGGGGGGAAGGTCCGGTGGGCCTCCGCGAGCAGCAGTACGGCCTGCTCGTCGGGCCCGGTCGCACCCAGGACCTGCGGTGCGAGGACGTCCGGCCCGAGCACCCGGGCGGCGGCGAGGACCGGACGCGGCACGGGGCCGGTACCGGGGAAGGCGGGCGCGACCGCACCCCCGGCGCCCCGGAGGGCGTCGAGGGTGCGGCCCGCCAGCCGCTCCACCGCTGCGGCGTATTCGTCGCGGAGCGCGAGATCGGCGGTCGGCATGGTTGCGTGCTTCTCCTTGGGGGCTTCGCGGTGTCACGGGGCCGCGGCGTGTTCGCGCGGCGGCCGTACCGGGGTCCCGGCCGGCGGCCTGCCGCCCCGGCCGCCCGGCCTGTGGCCGAGGCGGGACCGGAGGGCTGTGGCGCGGCGGGACTCCGCGCGTCGCCGGGCCGTGTCGGGGCCGACTACCGCGTCTTCTCCTTCGGGGGCTTCGGCGACAGCAGCAGCGCGCCTGCCAGCAGCAGCAGCGAGGCGGCTTCCGGACGGTACGTGGGCGCGTCGCTGACGGTCGCCTCGTCCTCCGTGATCAACATGCCGAGCGCGTCGATCTCGCCCTGGGTGGCGAGCGTGGTTCGGGTGGTCTGAGCAAGCATCGGGTGCCTCCTCATCGAAGTTCCGCCGCCAGGCCCGGCGGCGCCCCCTCGAACGACGATACGAGCACGAACCGTCCGGCGCCACCCCGGCACTGTCCGTGACGGTGGTCACGAAGAGGCATCGCGCTGCCGCACGGCGCTGTCGCCGGTACTCGGGAGTAGGTACGGTCGCTGCATGACCACTGCCTTGATCACCGGCGCGACCGCCGGCATCGGAGCCGCCTTCGCCCGGCGCCTCGCCCGGAGCGGCTACGGACTCGTCCTGGTGGCCCGGGACACCGCGCGGCTGGAGGGTTCCGCCGCGGACCTGCGCGGGAAGTTCGGTGTGGAGGTGGAGGTGCTCACCGCCGACCTCGCCACGGACCGGGGCATCGCCGACGTCGAGGCCCGGCTGTCCGACGACGCCCGCCCGGTGGACCTGCTGGTGAACAACGCCGGCTTCGGCAACCGCGGCGCCTTCGCCACCGTGCCGCTGCAGGACGAGCTGGACATGCTGAAGGTGCACGTCGAGGCGGTGCTGCGGCTGACCACGGCCGCCCTGCCGGGGATGCGCGAGCGCGGACGGGGCGCGGTCGTCAACGTCGCCTCGGTGGCGGCCTTCCTGCCGCGCGGCACCTACGGTGCGAGCAAGGCCTGGGTGGTGAGCTTCACCCAGGGGGTGATGCGGGACCTCGGCGGAACCGGGGTGCGGCTGATGGCGCTGTGCCCGGGCTTCACGCACACCGAGTTCCACGAGCGGGCCGGCATGGGCACCGGGAACATCCCGTCCTGGGGCTGGCTGTCGGCCGAGCGCGTGGTCGAGGAGGCCATGCGCGACCTGGCCCGGGGGCGTTCGGTGTCGGTGCCGAGCAAGCGCTACAAGGCGGCGGTGGCGATCGCGCGGGTGCTGCCGTCCGGCAAGCTCGGCGGGGTCTCCTCCAAGGCGGCCCGGACGTACCGGACCACCTGACGGGTCCGTGTCCGGTCGGCGGGCGCGGGTCCGTGTGGCCGGTTCGTGTCCGGCGGACGGTTGCGTGTCCGGCCGGCGGTCGTTCGTCCATATGACGGGTTCCCGCTCGGTGGCGGACGGGCGGACGGACGGGCGGACGGGCGGGCAGGCCGGCAGGCGGGGTTCCGACCGGTATAGCGGAGGCCATCTCACTATTAGCTTTGCTAACTATGAGCCTCTCTCGTTATGCTGGCGATCGCCCGACCGCCCACCCGCCGCCGGCGTGCGCCCCCGGGCGCCGCGCCCCCGCGCCCGTCAGAGGGAGGCTGCCCCACCGTGCGCCCAGAAGGCATCCAGTGGACCCCGCCCGCCCGCACCGAGAACGACCCGCGCCCGCCGACCCAGTGGCGGCGCATACTCGCGCTGTTCCGCCCCTACCGGGGCCGCCTCGCCCTCGTCGGCCTGCTGGTGGCCGCCTCCGCCGTGGTCTCGGTGACCACGCCGTTCCTGCTCCGCGCCGTGCTGGACACCGCGATCCCGCAGGGCCGCACCGGCCTGCTGACCGTGCTGGTGCTCGGCATGGTCGCCACCGCCGTCGTCAACAGCGTCTTCGGCGTGCTCCAGACGCTGATCTCCACCACCGTCGGCCAGCGGGTCATGCACGACCTGCGCACCGCCGTCTACGGCCACCTCCAGCGGATGTCGCTGGCCTTCTTCACCCGCACCCGCACCGGCGAGGTGCAGTCCCGGATCGCCAACGACATCGGCGGCATGCAGTCCACGGTGACCTCCACCGCCACCTCGCTGGTCTCCAACTTCACCGCCGTGGTCGCCTCGGTGGTCGCCATGGTGGCGCTGGACTGGCGGCTCACCGTCGTCTCGCTGGTGCTGCTGCCGGTGTTCGTCTGGATCAGCCGCCGGGTCGGCAACGAGCGCAAGAAGATCACCGGCGAGCGGCAGAAGCAGCTCGCCGCGATGAGCTCGGCGGTCCAGGAGTCGCTGTCGGTCAGCGGCATCCTGCTCGGCCGCACCATGGGCCGCACCGACTCGCTCGCCCGTGAGTTCACCGGCCAGTCCGACCGGCTGGCCGACCTGGAGGTCCGCGCCTCGATGGCCGGCCGCTGGCGGATGAACACCATCCAGATCGTGATGGCGGCGATGCCGGCGGTGATCTACTGGGCCGCCGGCATGACCGCCGCGGGCGGTGCGCCGATCGTCTCGGTCGGCACCCTGGTCGCCTTCGTCTCGCTCCAGCAGGGCCTGTTCCGCCCGACCATCAGCCTGCTGGCCACCGGTGTCGCCGTGCAGACCTCGCTCGCGCTGTTCCAGCGGATCTTCGAGTACCTCGACCTGACCGTGGAGATCGACGAGCCCGAGCACCCCGTCACCCTCGGCGAGATCCGCGGCGAGGTCCGCTTCGAGGGCGTCGACTTCCGCTACGACCCGGAGCAGGAGCGGCCCACCCTCGGCGGGATCGCGCTGCGGATCCCGGCGGGCGGCTCGCTCGCGGTGGTCGGCGAGACCGGCTCCGGCAAGACCACGCTCAGCTACCTGGTGCCCAGGCTGTACGACGTCACCGGCGGCCGGGTCACCATCGACGGCGTCGACGTCCGCGAGCTCTCCTTCGAGACCCTGTCCCGCGCGGTGGGCGTGGTCTCCCAGGAGACCTACCTCTTCCACGCCTCGGTCGCCGACAACCTGCGGTTCGCCAAGCCGGACGCCACCGAGGAGGAACTCGTCGCCGCTGCCGCCGCGGCGCGGATCCACGACACCGTCGCCGCGCTGCCGGACGGCTACGACACCCTGGTCGGCGAGCGCGGCTACCGCTTCTCGGGAGGGGAGAAGCAGCGCCTCGCGCTCGCCCGCACCATCCTGCGCAATCCGCCCGTGCTGATCCTCGACGAGGCCACCAGCGCGCTGGACAACAGCACCGAACGCGCCGTCCAGGAGGCCATCGACACCCTCGCGGAGGGCCGCACCACCATCACCATCGCGCACCGGCTCTCCACCGTGCGCGGGGCCGACCAGATCGCGGTCCTGGAACGCGGCGAGGTCGCCGAACTGGGCAGCCACGAGGAGCTGCTGGCGGCGGACGGCCGGTACGCGGCGCTGCTCCGGCGGGAGGCTCCGGTCGCGGCCGTCGCTCGCTGACGGGGCGCACCCGGGGCGGGGGTCCGGCTCCGGGCGAGCGGCGCGGGCCGGGCGGGGGTCCGGCTCCGGGCGAGCGGCGCGGGCCGGGCGGGGGTCCGGCTCCGGGCGAGCGGCGCGGGCCGGGGCCCGGCGGCCCCGGTCTCAGGCCGCCTTGGGGACCTCGTTGTACGCCCCCACGAACTCCTGGCCGGAGAGCTGCTGGATCGCCGCCATCACCTCGTCGGTGACCTGGCGGCGGGCCTTGAGCGAACGCGCCTGGCCGTGCAGCTCGTCGAAGTGCAGCGGCTCCCCGAAACGGACCGTCACCTTCTTCAGGCGCGGCAGCCGCTTGCCGACCGGGAGGATTCCCTCCGGCCCCTCCAGTGCCACCGGCACCACCGGGACGCCGGCGGTGAGGGCCAGCCAGGCTACGCCGGTCTTGCCGCGGTAGAGCCGGCCGTCCAGCGAGCGGGTGCCCTCGGGGTAGATGCCGAACGCCTTGCCGTCCTCCAGGATCTCCAGTGCCCGCTCCAGCGAGGCCTGGGCCGACCGGTAGGTGCCGCGCTCGACCGGCACCGCGCCGATGCCCTGGAAGAAGCCGCGGGAGAGCGCGCCCTTGAGGCCGCTGCCGGTGAAGTACTCGGCCTTGGCCAGGAAGTGGACCCGGCGCGGCGCGGTGAGCGGGATGACCACGCTGTCGATGAAGGAGAGGTGGTTGCTGGCGAGGATGACGCCGCCCTTGCGGGGCACGTTCTCGATCCCCTCGATGGTGGGCCGCCAGATCCCCCGGGCGAGCGGTTTCAGCACCAGCCTGGTGACGAGATCGAGCATGGTCCCTCCCTGGACGCGCATGCCCGAGAGGTGCCCGGGCCCGGTGTACGACGAGCGGCGTTCGCTTCCCCGGCCGGGCCGGGATCAGACCCGCAGACTACGACACCCACCCCCGAGCCCGTCCACTCCCGCTCGCAGTGGCGCTCACCACGGGCGGGTAGGGTACCGCCGTCGGAAATGCACATCAGCAGTTGATTCGGTCCCAGGAGGCCCCCATGGCAGACGTCGACGACATTCGCGCCGCGTTCGACAAGTTCGACCGGAACGGCAACGGCCGGATCACCGCCGCCGAGTACGCCCTCGTCGCGCGCGAGCTCGGCGACCTCACCACCTCGGTCGCCGTGGCCGAGGCCATCATCAAGCAGATGGACACCAACCACGACGGCGAGCTGACCTTCGACGAGTTCCTGGCCGCGCGCCAGGGCTGACGAAGCCGGGGCCGACCGGCCCGGACGGGGTCCCGGATCGTCTCCGGGGCCCCGTCCTCGCGTTGTCGGCGCCTGTCCTGTCGGCGCCGCGGGTCGGGCCGCCGTGCTGTCGTGCTGTCGTGTCGGCGTCGCGTCGCGCGTCGTGCCGTGGGCGGTGTCGCCCGTCGGGCCGGCGCCGCCCGTCGGGCCGCCGTGCGCTCAGCCGGCGGTCGGGAACACCCGGCGGACCACGCGCTCCGCCGCCCCGCCGTCGTCCCAGGGGCAGAACCGCTTGCGGAAGTCGGCCCGCGCCGCCGGCTCCGGGTCACCGGCCAGCAGCGCCGCCGCCAACCCCTCGGGATCCGTCGTCAGCGCGCCCGGCGGCTGCTCGAACAGGTCGAAGTAGACGCCCCGGTCGCGCTTGTACTCCTCCCAGTCCGGCGCGAAGACCACGATCGGCCGGTCCAGCACGGCGTAGTCGAACATCATCGACGAGTAGTCCGTGACCAGGACGTCGGCCGCCAGGTAGAGGTCCTCCACCGTCGGGTGCGCCGACACGTCCAGGATCTCCGCCGCCTCCTCGTCCGCCGTCAGATCGCCCGGGCCGCCGGTGTGGAAGTAGTGGGTGCGGACCAGCAGCGTGAAGTCCGGTCCCAGCCGCCGGGCCAGCTCCCGCACGTCCAGCAGCGGAACGTAGCCGCCGCGCGCCTCCCGGTGGGTGGGCGCGTACAGCACCGCGGTGCGCCCCGGCGCCAGCCCGAACCGTTCGCGCATCGCCGCCGTCGCGGCCGGCGTCGCGTCGGCCAGCCGGTCGTTGCGCGGGTACCCGGTGTCCAGCATCTCGTAGCGGCCCGGGAAGGCACGGGCGAAGTGCTCGCTGGTGTGCGGGTTGGAGGAGACCAGGAAGTCCCAGCGGTCGATCGCCTCCTGGAGCCGGTCGAAGTCCATCCCGTCGGCGGCCACCGGGTGGTCCCTGAGATCCATGCCCATCGCCTTCAGCGGCGTGCCGTGCTGGGTCTGGACGTGCACCGTGCCGGGCCGCTTCGCCATGGTCCGGGGGAAGTTGACGTTGTTCACGAAGTACTTGGCGGTGGCCATCGCCCTCAGGTACGCCGGGGTGTTGACGATCACGTACGGCACACCGTCCGGGAGCGTCGCCGCCCGGGCGCGGTTCTCCACCACCCAGACCCCGTGGATCCCCGGTGCGAGCTCCTTCGCCTTCTCGTAGATCGCGGCCGGGCTGCACGCGTAACCCCGGTGCCAGTACGCGGCGTAGACCGCCAGGTTCGGGTTCAACGGCATCCGGCGGAACGTGTTGTACGCGGTGAACCGGGCGCTGCTGCGCACCCCCTTCTTCAGGGCCGGCGCCACCGCCCGGGCCCCGCGCTTGAGTTCGCGCGGCAGTCGACCGGTACGGCGCAGTTCCGCGTACGCACGCCGGGAGCCCCGGGCCGCGAGCCGGTACTGCACGCCGCGCACGCCCCCGGGGAAGCGGTAGCCCGCCGGACGGTGCCGGGTGAAGTGCTCGGCGATCCGCCGGAAGAACTCCGGCCGCAGCCCGACCGGGACCAGCCCCGGGGTGTCGTAGACGGTGAGCGCCTGCTGCACGGTCCGCTCGAAGACCAGGGTCCGCAGCGTCCCGGGGACCGGCCGGCCGGGCCGGTCGTGGCCGTCGGAGGCGCCGGAGCGGTCGGAGGCGCCGGAGCGGTCGGAGTCGTCGGGGGCGTCGGCGCTGTCGTGACCGTGGGGCCGGTCCAGGAAGGCGAAGATCGCGTCGTACTGGGCGAAGGCGTCGGCGTGCTTGGCGGAGGCGGTGCTGGTGATCGCCCCGGCCCGGCCGCGCCGGTAGAAGTAGCAGGGGCGGTCGAGGTAGCGCAGCCGCTCGGCGGCGAGCAGCGCGGGATAGGTGACGGAGATGTCCTCGTAGAAGCCGCGGCCGAAGGAGACGCCGAGCCCGAGCAGGAAGTCCCGGCGGAACACCTTGTTCCAGACCGACATCACCGTCCGGAACACGGCCGGGTGCTCGGCCAGAGTGGCCCCCTCGACGAGCGGGGACCCGGTGAGCACGTGCCGCCACGGGTTGGGCTCGGTCCCGCCGTCGGGGTAGACGTGGACGAAGTCGGTCAGCAGGACGTCCGCGGGCGCCTCGCCGCGCCGTTCCCGTTCCAGCTCGCCGGTGAGCTCGTCGAGGAGGGCGCTCACCGTGCCCTCGGGCACCCAGTCGTCGCTGTCGACGAACCAGACGTACGCGCCGCGCACCTCGGGGAGGGCGGCGGTGCGGGCGCCGCCGAGGCCCTGGTTCTCGGCGAGGTGCAGGACGCGCAGGCGCGGATCACGGGCCGCGTGATCGTCCAGGATCGCGCCGCTGCGGTCGGGGGAGCGGTCGTCGACCGCGATCACCTCGAAGCGGGACTCGGCGGACGGGGTGTCCGCCAGGAGGGAGTCGAGGCAGCGGGGCAGGAAGCGCTCCACCCCGTGGACGGGGAGCACGATGCTGAGGAGGACTGGCACGCTGGCCGAGTCTACCGAGCGTGGCCGCGGCGGGCGGAGCACGGGTGCGGGGGCCGCTGCGGGGCCTCGGGGCGCGGGCCGGTGCGGGGGCCCCGACGGGTGTGACCCGCGCGGCCGGAGCCGCCGGTGCCGGACCCCGGACGGGGTGGCACCGGCAGCCTGGTGGCGGCCCGGCCGACCCTCTACGGCCGGCCGCCGGTCCGAGCACCGCCCGAACCTGGCCACCGCAGCGTCGAGGCGGCCTGGCAGTAGGCACGGGGGAGCCGGAATCTTCATCAGTCGAACACGGGGGGCAGTGGTGTTCGCGCCCGCGTGGTCGATAGAGATATTGCTTGGACCCGACTCGGACGTCAATCCCCCGGCTGTGTTCACTTCCTAAACGGATAGTCGTACCTCGTCACCGGTGGTCACAGGCCGTCCCGGGGGTGACCGCGGGAGGGCGGCACGGTGGCCGCCGGGTGGCCACGGCGAGTGAAGCGCGGTGACCCCGTGCGCCGGGCGTACATCGTCACGGCGGGCGCCGGGTGTGCGACCCGGAGAACCCGGTGACGTCCCGCCGGTCGTGCACCATCATTGATGCTCAGTCGTGATCGGCCGGGTGGGCCCTGGTGCAGTGTCAGTTGACGCAGCACGGTACGGTTGCAGAACACCAGGACGGTTGCGCGAAGGCCGTCTGTCACGGATAGTCTTCGCCTCACGGCCCTGGCGCCTCGTAGGGGTGGGAAAACTGATGGAACACATGCAAGTGCGGACCCGGCCTCGGGTGCCCGCGATCCAGTGCGGCGTCGGCGCGACCGGCCGCCGGATCGAGCGACACCTGGCTGTGCTCGGCGCGCCCGCACTCCCGGCGGTGGACACCGCCGAGGCGCTCGGGTTGATAAGGGAACTGACGCCGCGCGGCGTCGGGGCCCCGACCGCGCCGCCTCGCCGCCACGCGCGGGTCAAGCTGCTGGCGCCGCTGCGCCGGCTGCGGCGGGGGCTCTTCGGCAGCCGCGGCTGAGCCGACCGGCCCGGTCGCGTCCTGGTCCGGTCGTATCCGGTCCGGCTCCTGCGCACACAGCCCTTCGGCACGACCCGACGGATCCTGACGACCGTCGGGTCTTCGGCGTTTCCGCTCCCGGGACCGTACCGATACGGGCAGATCCAGCACCGGCCCGGCTGATCGTTCGCGATCCCGATCGTCAACGGTCCGTACCGGTCACCAGATGTCATCTTTGGTCTGAACCTCTCAGCCTATGACGGCCGGCCCCTCCGGCGCCGGGAGTCGGCGAGGCTTGCGGGTCCACCCCCGGCCGTGGGTCAGGATGGCGCCATGGCGGACCACACCCACTCCCGAACCTCGTCCCACTCCACTCCCACCTCCAGTTCCTTCCGGACCGAGACCTTCGACATCACCACCGGAATCCATGAGGTCGCGCTCGACATCACCGACCGCTGTGTCCGGTTCCTCGACGAACACGCCGTCGGGCGGGACGGCCTGCTCAACGTCTTCGTCCCGCACGCCACGGCCGGGATCGCCGTCCTGGAGACCGGCTCCGGCAGCGACGAGGACTTCCTCGCCACCCTGCGCGACCTCCTGCCGGCCGACGACCGGTGGCGTCACCGGCACGGCAGCCCCGGCCACGGCCGCGACCACGTCGTCCCCGCACTGGTGGCCCCGCACGCCACCCTGCCGGTGGTCGACGGACAGCTCGCGCTGGGCATCTGGCAGTCGGTGGTGCTGGTCGACACCAACGGCGACAACCCGCACCGCACGCTCCGGCTCTCCTTCCTGGGCTGAGCCCGAGGCCCGGCCCCGGCCCCCGGATCGACCCCGGCCCTCGGATCGGGCCCGGATCGACCCCGGACCCGCCGGGGCCGATCCGCCACCCGTTCGCTGATCGCCTACGACCGCTCACCGACTTCGGAACCACTCGGCGACTCCCGCAGCGGCGCCCCGGAGCCGGAGCCGGAGCCGGGGTCGGGGTCGGAGCCGGGGTCCGCGGCAGCCGCGAGCACGGACGCGAGGTACCGCTCGATCGCCAAGTACTGGCAGAGCACCGCGACCGGGCGGCCGAGCCGCGCGTACCAGGCGGCGAGCCGGGCGAAGGCGACGACCTCGAACCACACCTCGCCCGCCGCGTCCATCGACACCAGGAACGCTTCCTCGCCGCACTCCGGGTGCCCCGGCAGCGTCCCGTAGGCGAAGCCGATCCGGTCCGGCTCGTCCACCGTCCACACCACCCGGCAGGGGATCACCAGGCGGGGCCAGCGACTGCCGGGCAGGCCGAGCCGCAGCAGGACGGTCGCCCCCGGGCTCGGCGGGCGCGTACGGGAACACGGCGAACCCGGTGCCCAGCTGACAGCCCCAGCCGAGGACGAAGCGGCCGGCCCGGGCCAGGACCTCGGGGCCGTGCCCGAGATGGACCCGCCGCCGAAGGTGCGTGTAGCCCTCCGGCAGCCGGGCGTCCGCGGTGGCGCCCACCTCGCGGTAGTTGGGCGCGGTGGCCCGGGCGGCGCGCAGCCTCCGCGCCAGGGCGGACCCGGCCGGCCCGACGGACCCGGCGGCCGCGCTCCGGGCGGAGGGGGCCGGCGGGAGCGGCGACGGGACGGAGGGAACGGAGCTGGACACCTCGTGACCGGGAGAGTCGGGCATACGGCCCACCGTAGCGACGGCTCCGGGAGCGGCCTCGCCCGGGACCGCCTTGCGCCCTGCCCGGTCCGGGGAGTAGAGAGGCGACATGAGCGAAACAGCCAGCAGCGACACGGCCGTCCCCGGCAGTCACGACACCCCGGCGGCGGGGCAGGTCTGCGAGCTCGCCCCGAGCGGCGCGGAGGCGGCACTGCTGCCCGACCCCGGATCGACCGGCCCGCGCGCGGACTGCGTCCTGTGCGGCGAGCCGACCGAGCTGCCCGCCGACCACCCGGGCAGCACCCTGTGCCCCGTCTGCACCTGGCAGCAGGCCCAGCGGATCGCCTGCTCCGGCTGAGCGGGCCGCCCGGCCCGGAGGCTCGCCCCGGTCAGGCGTCCTCGCGTCCCGCCGCGGCCAGGGTGGAGCCGTGCCGGCCCTTGCGCACCAGGAGCTGGGCCGGGATCCGGCTGCGCAGATCGGCGACGTGGCTGACGATGCCGACCGCGCGGTCCCGCTCGCGCAACCCGTCCAGGACGTCCATCACCTCCTCGAGGGTGTGCTCGTCGAGACTGCCGAATCCTTCGTCGATGAACAGGGTGTCCAGCGGCATGCCCCCGGCCTCGTCGGTGACCACGTCCGCCAGACCGAGTGCCAGGGAGAGCGAGGCGAAGAAGCTCTCGCCGCCGGAGAGCGTCGAGGTGTCGCGCTCGGTGCCCGTCCAGGCGTCCACCACCCGCAGCGCCAGCCCCGAGCGCTTGTTGCCGCCGCCCCGGTCGTCGCTGTGGACGAGCGTGTACCGGCCGCCGGACATCCGGACCAGCCGGTCGCTCGCCGCGGCCGCCACCTGCTCCAGCCGTGCCGCCAGGACGTACGACTCCAGGCGCATCCGGAGCCGGTTGTCGGTCGAGGTGCCGGCCGCGAGCGCTGCCAGCCGGCTGATCCGTGCGTACCTGGCCAGCTCGGGGGCCAGCGAGCGGGCCAGCTCGGACAGCTGCCGCCCGATGGCCGCCAGGGCCTCGCACCGCAGGCGGGCCGCGTCCCGCGCCGCGTGCGCGGCCCGCAACCGGTCGGTGGCGGCGCCGAGGGCGCTCCGGGCGCCCGGCAGGTCGGCCGGCGGCAGGGCGGCGGCCGCGACCAGCTCCGGTTCGGCGAGCCGTCGCTCCACCGCGGCGAGCTCGGCCCGGTGCCGGTCGATCCGCAACTCCAGCCCGTCCCGTTCGGCCCGCGGCAGCAGGACGGCGACGGCGTCCTGGGCGCTCGCGAACCCGGCCGCCACCGCGGCGTCGGCCAGCTCGTCGTCCGCCTGCTTGAGCTGGTGCGCGGCCTCGGTGGCGGCCCGGGCGGCACCGGCCAGCGCGGCCACCGCCGAGGCGAGGCGGTCGAGCGCGGCCGCCCTGGCGGCCACCGACGGGGCGTCGCCGCGGGCCGCCGCCACCCGGGCGGTCAGCTTCTCCTGCTCGGCGTGCAGGGCGCGGGCCTGGGCGGCGAGTTCGGCGGTCCGCTCCCGGGCCTCGGAGAGCGCCGTGCGACGGACGGTCTGCTCCTCGGTGAGCCGCTCGATCGCCCGTCCGACCGCGCCGAGCCGCTCCGCGACCCGGACCGCCTCCCGGTGTTCCGTGCCCAGCGCGCCGAGCATCCCGGCCAGGGTGTCGGCGGGCTCCTCACCGGCCGCTCCGGCGGCCGCCGCCCGGCGCACCCGGAGCCCGGCGAGCTCCTGCTCGGCCGCGTCGGCGGCCCGCTCGGCGGCCGTCTGGGCGTGCCGGGCCCGCTCCTCGTCCTCGGCCCGGACCGGCTCGCCGACCGGGCGGGCCGGCGCCGGGTGCTCCGCCGAGCCGCAGACCCGGCACGGGTCGCCGGGGTTCAGCCCCGAGGCCAGCTCGGCGGCCATCCCGGCGAGCCGGCGCTCACGGAGGTCCAGGCCGTACTGGCGGGCGTCGAGCGCCTCGGCGCGCAGGGCGAGGGCGCGCGGGCCGATCCGGCCGATCTCGCCGTCCAGCGCGTCCCGGGCCCGGGCGGCGGACAGCCGGGTGTCCAGCTCCGCGCGCCGGGCGTCCAGCCGCTCGACCAGCGCGGCGGCCTCCCGGGCGGCGGACTGCTCCTGCTGCAGGGCGGCGGACCGGCCGTCGAACCCGGCCAGCCACTCGCCCGCCTCCTCGGCGAGGTCCTCGGCGCGCCGCAGCTTCGCCGTCAGCTCCGCCCGGGCGCCGGCCAGCGCGGCGCACTGCCGCTCGTCCGCCCCGGCCGCCTCCAGCCGGACGATCTCCTCGCGCAGCCGCCGCTCGGCCGCGGCCAGCTCCTCGGCCTCGGCGTGCGCCAGCGCCCGGCCGCCGCCCGCCGGTCCGTCGCCGCCGTCATCCAGGTGTTCGGGGCCCGCCCCGCCGGCCCGGCCGGTCGCGACCTCGGCGAGGACCGCCCGGTGCCGGTGCTCCTCCTCCCGGGCCTTCCGGTAGGCGGCCGCCGCGCGCTCGCGCAGGTGCAGCACGGACTCGACGCCGACCGCCGCCTGCGCCGCCGCCAGCCGCCGCCGGTCCGCCGCACGGGCGGGCCCGTCCTCGGCGAGCCGGGCCGCCTCCCGCACCGCCTGCCGGTGCCGCTCCTGCCGGTCGGCCCGCTGCTCGGCGGCCTCCCGGGCCCGCTGCGCCGCCCGGTGCGCCTCCTCCGCGCCGGCCAGTGCGGCCCCGGCGACGGCCAGCTGCTCGGCCGCGCCGCCGCGCAGCACCGCCGCCCAGCCCAGCACCCCGGTGGTGAGTTCGGCGTCCGCTGTCGCGCTCGGCGCCGCCCCGTCCTCGGCCGCCACCGGGCCCCCGGCGGGCTCGGCGCCCGGCCCGGCCGCCTGCTCGGCCTTGCTGGCCAAGTCCCGCAGCCGGCGGCGCCCGGTCTGGACGGCGACCTCGTGGGCCCGGCGCTGCTCCGCGAGCCAGGCCTCGACGGACTGGAACCGCTCGGTGTCGAACAGCCGGCGCAGCAGCTTGCCGCGCTCCTCCGAGTCGGCCCGCAGGAAGCGTGCGAAGTCGCCCTGCGGCAGCAGCACCACCTGGCAGAACTGGTCGCGGCTCATCCCGATCAGCCGGTGGATCTCCTCGCCGGCCTCCTGGTGCGACTTGCTGAGCGCCCGCCAGCCGGGCCCGTCCGCGCCGGCGCCCGCGCCGTCCGCCGACCACTCGCGCACCAGGGTCTGGGCCCGCTCGACGGTCATGCCCGTGCCGACCTTCTTCGGCCGGGGCTGCTCGGGGATCCGGACGATCTCCAGCCGGCGGCCGCCGAGCGTCAGCTCCAGCCGGACCTCGGTCAGCCGGCCGGGTTCGGCGTGGTCGCTGCGCAGCCGGTTCGCCCGGCGGGTGCCCGGCACCTCGCCGTAGAGGGCGTAGCAGACCGCGTCCAGCACGCTGCTCTTGCCCGCACCGGTGGCACCGCGCAGCAGGAACAGACCGCCGGCGGCCAGCGCGTCGAAGTCGACCGTCTCGGCGCCGGCGAAGGGGCCGAAAGCGGTCACGGTCAGCCGGTGGAGTCTCATCGGGGCAGCTCCGCCTTCCGGTCGGTGGTCTCCCGGACGCGCTCGAAGCCCTCGCGCAGCCAGCCCAGCTCGTCCGGGTCGGGGTCGGCGCCGGGGCGGACGTGCCGCAGGAAGCCCTCGGCGATCTCCAGGTCCGTCCGTCCGCTGACCCGGGCCGCGTAGGAGGGGGAGGCGCCGGCGGTGCTCTCCTCCGGGTCGAACAGCAGCTGGAGGGTGTGCGGGAAGCGACGGCGCAGCCGCTCCATCGGCTCGGCGGGGCGGCTCGGGTCGGTGAGGGTGACCTGGACCCAGGACTGCTCGTCGGCGGTGTGGCGCTCGTCGGTGAGCAGCTCGTCGAGCCGGCCGCGCAGCCGGGCCAGCCGGCGGGGGACGGGGCAGGGCACCCGTTCGGCGGTGACCGCGCCGTCCGCCGCGAGGTCGACCAGCCACATGCTCTTGCGCTGCTCGTGCTCGGAGAAGGAGTAGGCGAGGGGCGAGCCGCTGTAGCGCAGGTGCGGGGCGAGGGTCTGGCAGCCGTGCAGATGGCCGAGCGCGGCGTAGTGCACGCCGTCGAAGACCGAGGCGGGTACGGCCGCGACCCCGCCCACCGCGATGTCGCGCTCGCTGTCGCTGGGCTCGCCGCCGGTGACGAAGGCGTGCGCCAGGACGACCGCGCGGGTGCCGGCCGGGCGGGCCGCGAGGTCGGCCCTGACCTGGTCCATCGCGGCGCCGAGCACGGCGGCGTGCCCGCCGCGGGCCAGTCCGAAGCGCTCCCGGACCAGGGTGGGCTCCAGATAGGGCAGCCCGTAGACGGCGACCGGCCCGTGCGCGTCGGCCAGCACCACGGGCTCGGCGCACTCGCCCGGGTCCGTCCGCAGATGGACGCCGGCCCGGCCGATCAGGCCCGCGCCGACGCCGAGGCGGCGGGCCGAGTCGTGGTTGCCGCTGATGAACACCGTCGGCACGCCGAGGTCGGCCAGCCGGTGCAGCACGTCGTCGAACAGCGCCACCGCCTCCAGGCCCGGCAGCGCGCGGTCGTACACGTCGCCGGCGACCAGCACGGCGTCGACGCGCTCGTCCCGGACCACCGCCACGAGGTGGTCCAGGAAGGCGCGCTGGGCGTCGTGCAGGCTCTCCCGGTGGAACGAGCGCCCGAGATGCCAGTCGGAGGTATGCAGCAGTCGCATGGTTCCCGACCATAACGGGCGCCACCGACAACCCGGTGCGGAACGGGTCCCGCCCGCCGTCCCCGGGCCGGTTCCGGGGCCGGTCCGGGGTCGCTTCCGGGGCGGTCCGAGGACTCTCCGCGGGACTGTCCGAGGTCGGTCCGAAGACCGCCCGGAGACCGTCTGCGGGGCCTCGGGGGCATCACTGCGGGTCGATTGTCAGTGACGCTGTGTACGTTCGCGGCACCGGGAGCCGAGGGGCTCGTGGGGCCGGTGCGGGAGTGCCGACGACGGAGGGAGACGACCGTGCGCGAGCGGATGCGGAGCGGGTTCCAGGGCCCGGACCAGTGGCGGGAGCGGGAGCAGAAGCCGGAGAGGGTGCGGGAGGAGGAGCGGGAGCGGCCCCGGAGGCGGCACCGGCACCGGGACCGGGAGCGGCGTGCGGGGGCGGGTGGCTGCCGGGCGCGGTGGCGCACGCCCGTGGTGCGGCTGTGGGGTCCCGGCCCGGAGCGGCGCCGGCCCGGACCGGCGGGGCCGGGCGGGAGGGTCCCCGACGGGCGGCCGCCGGGCGGCGGGGCGGGCGTGTCCCGGACGGGCGGTGCGGGCGGGCCGGCCGGGCCCGGCGGGCGCGACCGGCGCCGGGTGCTCCCGCGCGGCGCGCCGCCGCCGCAGCCGGTGGCGCTCGCGCTGGCCGTCGCCGCCGACGACTTCGCGGACCTGGCGCGGTGCGGGCTGTTCGGCGGGCTGACCTTCCGCTCCTACCTGCGCCGGGTCGCGGTCCAGCTGCGCGCTCTGCGCGGGCAGGGCCTGGAGGTCCACCTCCGGGTGCTCGACCCGGTGGACTACGGGGAGTACTGCGAGGCGCTGGGCTTCGCGCCCGGGGACGCGGCGGCCCGGGTCGCGTACGCGGCCGATCCGGAGCTCGCCGGGGAGCCGTTCCTCTACACGGGGCAGCGGCTGGCGGTGCTGCTGCCGGAGCTGGCCGACGACCACCGGGCGCGGGTCCGGATCTCCGTCGCGATGGCGGCCCTGCTGACGGCGGCGGGCGAGGGGCCGCCGGGGGAGCGGCGGCTGGTGGCGGTGATGCGGCACGTCGTCGAGGTCCAGCTGGCGGTGGGTGCGGGGGCCGGTGACGGGATCCACCTGCTGACCCTGCGCTGCCACGGTCCCGAGGACGGCGAGGAGCTGACCTCGGCGACCGAGGTCCGGGTCGACGGCGGTCGGCCGACGCCCGGCGGGCGGGACGCCGAGGCGTTCTGCGTGACCCTGGCGGCGGGCCTCGCCGTGGGCGGCACCGGCGCGATGGTGCTGCACGGGGATCCGGCGGCCCCCGGCGGGCAGACGGTGCGGGGGTGGGCCCTGTGCGGCGGGAGGCTGCGGCCGATGACCGTCCGCGAGGTGCTGGACGAGCTCGCCGACGACGTCGGCCGGGGCCTGCCCTTCCCGCCGGCCGTCGTCCCGTTGCCGGGCTTCCCGCTGCCGGCGCCGCCGCCGGGCCCGCCGTCGGGTGGGGGCGGACCGCCCGGGGAGCGGCCGACCGGGGGCGGGGGTGAGCCCCTGGCCTGATCGCGGCTGACCAGGGCGTTCGGCCCCGGCTGTCCACCATGCGGCGCTGGGGACTGTTCATCGACCGCCTGTTCGGGGAAGATTTCGGGGAAGATCAACAGTGGGAACGGCCGGTACCCCACGCCGCCGCGCCCGCCGCTCCGCCCCGAACCGCGTACCGCGAACCGTCCCCGCGCACCGTCGGTCCGGCGAGCCCGACACCGAAAGGGGGGACGCATGAGCCGGATCGAGTACAGCGCGGAGATCGCCGAGCTGCTCGGCCGGGTGCGCCGGCGTCCCAGTGCGGGCTGGCCGTGGCGGCCGGGGGAGCAGGTGCCCGGTGGGCTTCCGGTGAAGCAGTCCTGGGGGTGGCTGTTCGCCCCCGACGGTCGGGTGCTGACCCTGGTCAACCCCAAGGACGGCGTGGTCTCGCTGCCCGGGGGCTCGCTGGAGCCGGAGGACGGCGGCGACCCCGGCTCGGCGCTGGCCCGGGAGGCGGCCGAGGAGGCGCAGGCACTGATCGGCACGCCGTACTACCTCGGTTACCTCTACGACCGGGTCGGCTCGGCCAACGGCGGCCACGAGTGCGCCCGGGTCCGGATGGCCGCCGCGCTGCGGGCCGTCGGTCCGAGCGCGCCGGACCCGGCCTCGGGGCGGCACTACCGGCGGCTGCTGGTCGCGCCGGGCCTCGCGGTCGAGCTGCTCGGCTGGGGTGTGCCCGGTCTGCGACAGGCCCGGGCTGCGGTGGCGACCGCCGTCCGGCGGCTGGGCGTGCCCTCGGCCGCCAACGAGACGATCGAGGAACTGCCGGCGGCGGGCTGCGAGCTGTTCCCCGGCGCGGCGCCGGGTGCCGCGCCGGGGGAACCGCCGACCGCCTGAGCGCCCGTCCGCCTGAGCGCCCGTCCGTCCGAGCGCCGTCCTGCCACCTCGCCGTCCGGCCTGCCGCGTCGTCCTTCGGTCGGTCGGTCGGTCGGCCGGCCTGCCGTCCGCCCGACCGGGCGAGGGGCCCGGGCGAGGGGCCCGGGCGAGGGGCTCGGGCGCCGGGCCGCGCGCCCGAGCGCGTCGCCGCCGGAGGTCGCACGTCCGGCCGAACTCCGTCCCTCGATCGGGCGATGTCCCGAGACCGGTGCACGAGGGCACTTACCGTGCCAGAAGGGGCAGTTCACCGCACTGTTGTCAGACCGACCGTCAATTGCCTTGGCATGACAACTTCCAGAGTTAGCTACCGCCTGGTATCAAATTGTGTGACGCACGTCACTCCCAGGAGGTGTCATGCTACGCCCTGCCCGTGCCATGTCCGTCGCCGTCACTGCGGCGCTCCTCTCCCTGACCACCCTCGTCACAGCCGGTTCGGCCCACGCCGCCGGGGTCAACTACGTCGCGCTCGGCGACTCCTACGCCTCCGGCCTCGGGGCCGGCAGCTACACGAGCGAGAGCGGCAGCTGCAAGCGCAGCACCAACGCGTACGCGTACCTGTGGAAGAACGCGCACGCGCCGTCCTCCTTCTCGTTCCTCGCCTGTTCCGGCGCCAGAACCGGAGACGTGCTCAACAACCAGCTCTCCACCCTGAACTCGGCCACCACGCTGGTCAGCATCAGCGTCGGCGGCAACGACGCGGGCTTCGCCAGCACCATGCAGACCTGCGTCCTGGACTCGGAGAGCGCCTGTCTCAACGCGGTCGCCACCGCGAAGAACTACGCCACCGGCACGCTGCCCGGCAAGCTCGACCAGGTCTACTCGGCGATCCACGCCAAGGCCCCGAACGCCCGGGTGGTCGTGCTCGGCTACCCGCACCTCTACAAGGTCGGCGGCAGCTGCATCTTCGGTATCGGCGACACCAAGCGGGCCGCCATCAACGGTGCCGCCGACGTGCTGGACGACGTCATCGCCAAGCGCGCCGCCAACGCCGGTTTCGCCTTCGGCGACGTCCGGTCGATCTTCCGCGAGCACGAGATCTGCGGCTCCAGCACCACCTGGCTGAACAGCACCACCCTGCCGGTGGAGGAGAGCTACCACCCGAAGGCCTCCGGCCACTCCGGCGGCTTCCTGCCGGTGTTCACCGCGCAGGCCTGACCGCACCCCGCGACCGCACCCAGCGACCGCACCCCCCGACCAAACCCAGCGACCCTCGGCCCTGACCCCGGCCCTGACCCCGGCCCTGACCTCGGCGCCGAGGTCAGGGCCGGCGCCGGATCCGACCGCACGACCCGGCGGGCCCGCCGGTCCCCCCATGCGGGACGGACCGGCGAGCCCGTCCCGTCACCGGTTCGGCGGGGGGAACGGGATGCCGGCCAGGGCGGGCAGCAGTTCCCGTTCCTCGTGGGCGAGATGGGCCTCCAGTGCGTCCGTCGTCCGCGCCAGTGCGGCCCGGAACGACTCCGGATCGGCGGAGCCGAGGTCGGAGACCAGTGCGACCAGCTCCTCCTTCAGCCGCGCCACCGCGCGGTGCTGCTCGGCCAGCCGTTCCAGCACGCCCCGCAGCTCCGGGTGGCTGCGGGCCAGTGCGGGGAAGACGCCCCGGTCCTCGCCGGTGTGGTGGACGGTCAGGCCCTGGCAGAACGCCAGGCAGTGCTGTCGGAGCTGCAGTCCGAGCGGCGGAGCCTGCCCGGCGCCTCCGGCGAGGTGTGCCTCGGTCTCGGTCCGCAGTTGCCGGAGTCGGGCGCGCAGCCAGTCGTGCACCTCCAGCAGCTTGTCCGCGAGGCTCGCCGCCTCGCGCGTCCGGGCCCCGGGCTCAGCCCCGGCACCGGGGTGTTCCAGGACGACCACCGGCAGCAGCCGGGCGGTGTGCCGCTGGTAGTCCCCGTACCCGGGGGCCGACCGGACGACGGCCTCGAACAGCCGGTCGCGCCGCTCCCCCTCGGCGGGGACGGCGGTCGCGTCGAAGACCTCCGTGCCGAGTTCCACCCGGACCAGCAGGTGGGTGAGCAGATTGCGGTACCACTGCGGGTGCTCGGGCGCCCCGGCCGCCGAGGCGACGACCAGCAGCAGGCCGTCCGCCCGCACGAATCCGAGCGGGACGGTGTGTTCCCGCCCGGACTGTGCGCCGACGGTGGTCAGCAGCAACAGGTCGCCGCCCTCGAAGGGTCCGCCGACCCTTCCGCCCCGGGCGCGGAACTCATCGATGACGGTCTGGTTGAACGACGAAGAGGACGAAGGGATGGACGAAGAAGAAGACATGGGCATGCGTCTGAAGGGATCTCTCTCCGGAGCTCGCTCCGGAACGGGGGAACGGGGAAGCGGCGGCCACCGCTGCGGGAAAGGACCCGGCCGCGGCCGCGGAGAGGCTCAGGAAAGGGGAGCGGAGAACGTTCTCATCACGCGTCGTCCCTCGGTGTCGGGTGCCGGCCCGGCTGCCGGCCGGCCCACATCTCTTTGGCCGGCGCCACGCTGCACGCGACTCATCCCAGCATCCGCGCGGTTCCGCTGTCAACGCGTCATCGGGTCGGGGAAACGGCGCACCGCCGGCCCCGGTGCGGGGTCGGCGGTGCGCGGTGCGGGCGGCTGTCGGCGGTGTCAGCGCAGGTAGGACGCCAGGCCGGCGGGCTTGAGGCCGGCCACCTCGGCGGCGGCCAGGGCACGCCGGAGGTCGTCGGCGAGGGTGTCGGTCCAGTGCATCAGGACGACGTCGCCGGGGGAGAGGGTGCCCTCGTGCCAGATGTTGGAGGCGCCCCAGCTGAAGTCCGCGTCGGCCGTGAGTATGGTGCGCATGCCGCAGTTGGCGGCGGCCTGGAGGGTGTCGGCGTTCCAGGCGAAGTACGGCGGCCGGAACACGGTCGGCGCGGTGCCGAAGAGGCGGGTCAGCGAGTCCCGGGCGTCGCAGATCTCCACCTGCTGCGCGGCGGGCGAGAGGGTGGTGAGGTCGGTGTGGGAGACGCTGTGGTCCTGGATCGAGGAGCCGGGCGCGGCGGTCACCCGCCGGAAGTAGTCGGGGTTGTTGGCGGCGGCCATCGGCAGCGGGAAGGCGGTGATCGGCAGCTTGTTGGCGGCGATGACCTGCTCCGCCTCCGGGGTGGTCTGCCAGCCGTCGTCGACGGTGAAGAAGACCACCTTGTCGCTGGTCGGCACCGAGGCGGCGGCGGTCGCCGGGGCGGGTGCGGGGCCGTCGACCCGGACGTCGTCGACCGCGAACGGGCCCTGTTGGTACCAGCCGTGGACGGAGAGCCGGACGGTGGTGGCGCCGGGGGCGGCGGTGAAGCGGGTGGTCAGCTTCTGCCAGCCGCCGTTGGTGGACTCGGTCCAGGCGGGCGCGGTCGGGCGGTCGGTTCCGCCGGTGGCGCCCAGGAAGACGAACTTCCCGCGGACCCAGGCGGAAGCGGTGTAGGTGGTGCCGGGCTGGACCGAGACGGTCTGCACGCACTCGCCGGTGGACTCGTCGCCGGCCGGGGCGACGGCCAGGGCGGAGGTGCCCGAGTGCGGGGCGGCGGCGGTGAGGGCGGCCTCGGCGGGCCCGCCGGAACAGCGCCAGCCGGGCACGCTGCCCCAGTCGGCGAGCGAGGAGGCGGGGATCTCGAACCCGGGGTTGGTCGCCAGGTTGACGGTGGGCGCGGCGGCGGTGGGCGCGGCCGCGGTGGCCTCGGCGGCGTGTGCGGGCACGGCGGCCAGGCCAGCCACCAGCAGCGCGGCCGACGCGGTCAGCGCGGGCAGGCGGGTGGACAGCCGGGCGGGCGGGTGCCCGGACCCGAGCGCGGAAGGACGCGGGGACATGCGCGGGGACATGCGCGTGGACATGAGCGCCGAAAGGCGCGTGGACATGCGCGAGGAGATGGACACGTGGGGACTCCAGCGTGGGGGACGCGTCCGTGGGGCGGACGCGCGGACAACGGGATGTGGGGGTGCTCCCGGAGGGGGCGGGAGCGTCGGCGTGCCGCACTCGGACCGGAGCAAAACAATGGACTGGACCACCGCGATCGTCAAGGGACCGGTCGTACTCGACGGACTCCCAATTCGCTTGCGTAAAACGGGACAAGACGAGACGTCAGGGGGCGTACAGTTCCTCGATGTCCGCCGCGTAGTACTCGACGATCGCCGCCCGCCGCAGCTTCAGCGAGGGCGTCATGAGACCCTGCTCGATCCCGAACTCCCGGGGCAGCAGCCGGAAGGCGCGGATCGACTCGGCCCGCGACACGGCGGTGTTGGCCGCCGCCACCGCCCGTTGGACCTCCGTGTGCAGATCCTCGTCGGCGAGCACGGTCCACGGGTCCGACTGTCCGCGCCCGCGCCGCTTCAGCCAGTGCGCCAGCGCCGCCGGGTCGAGGGTGATCAGCGCGGCCACGTACGGCCGGTCGTCGCCCACCACCAGGCACTGCGAGACCAGTGGGTGGGACTCCACCCGGACCTCCAGCGCGGCGGGTGCGAGGTTCTTGCCGCTGCTGGTGACGATGATGTCCTTCTTGCGGCCGGTGATGGTCAGGTAGCCGTCCTCGTCCAGGCTGCCGAGATCGCCGGTGCCGAACCAGCCCTCGAAGAGCGATTCGGCGGTGCAGCGCGGATGGTTCAGGTAGCCGCCGAAGACGCCGGGGCCGCGTACCCACACCTCGCCGTCGTCGGCGATCGCCACCGTCGCGCCGGGAACCGGTCGTCCGACCGAGCCGATCTTCGACCGTCCGGGCGGGTTGCCGGTGACCGCGGCCGAGGTCTCGGTGAGCCCGTAGCCCTCGAACAGCTGGAAGCCGATCCCGGCGAAGAAGAGCCCGAGTTCGCGGTCGAGGGTGGAGCCGCCGCACATCAGCGCCCGCACCCGGCCGCCGAACACGGAACGCAGCCGCTGGTAGACCGTGCGTTCGTAGGCCAGGTGGCGCAGCCGCAGCGCGGTGCCGGGGCCGGGGCCGCGTCCGAAGGCGCGCTGTTCCCGGGCGGCCGCCCAGTCGACGGCCACCTGCCGGGCCTGTTCGAGGAGTTCGCCGCGGCCGGCCTCCTCGGCGGCGCGCCGGGTCTGCTGGAAGACCTTGTCCAGGACGTAGGGGACGACGAGCAGGAAGGTCGGGCGGAGGGCGGCGAGTGCGGGCAGCAGCGCGTCCGTGGAGACCTCGGAGACATGTCCGATCCGGAAGCCGCCGCGGATCGAGGCGATCTGCACCATCCGTCCGTAGACGTGTGCCAGCGGCAGGAACAGGACGGTGCACGGCGGGTGCCCGCCGGTGTCGCGGAGTGCCTCGCCCCAGCCGTCGAGCAGCGCGTCGGCCGCGGCGGCCAGTGCGCCGTGGGTGATCAGGCAGCCCTTGGGGCGCCCGGTGGTGCCGGAGGTGTAGACGACGGTGGCGACGGTGTCGGTGGTGACGCCGAGGCGCTGCCGGTGGACCAGCGAGTCGGGCACCCCGTGCCCGTCCTCGACGATCGCCTCGACGCAGTCCCGGTCCAGCTGCCAGATGCCGGTCAGGTCGGGTAACGCGTCGCAGACCGCGCCGACGGTCATCGCGTGGTCCTCGTCCTCGACCAGGCAGGCCACCGCCTGGGTCTCGGCGAGGATCCAGCGGACCTGCTCGGGCGCGGCCGTGGGGTAGACGGGGACGGAGATCGCGCCGATCGACCAGAGCGCGTAGTCGAACAGGGTCCACTCGTAGCGGGTGCGGGACATCAGCGCGACCCGGTCGCCGTAGCGCACGCCCCGGGTGAGCAGGCCCTTGGCGAGGGCGAGCACCTCGTCGCGGAAGTCCGCGGCGGTGATGTCCTGCCAGGCGCCCCCGGTGGTGCCGCGCCGGTAGCGGTCGGCGCGCCGGGACAGCTGGACCAGGGCGGGGGAGCGCTCGGCGGTGTCGTAGAGCGAGTCGGCCAGCCCTCCGGCGACCGGCGGTCCGGCCGGGGCGGGGGTGGTGAACTCGCGCACGATCCCCCCGATCAGTCCTGCAGGTGCAGCGAAACTATCGGATCCCTCGCCGACTGCCCAGGGTTGTGACTGCGGCGCGACGAGATCGGCACCGGTGTGTGCGGAAAGTGTCGTGGAGCCGTCGAGGGCTTCGGACGGCTGTGCGGGAGCGGTGATCACCGCGGTGATCGGGACGGTGATCGCGACGGCGGTCCGGGCCTGATCCGGACCCGATCCGGACCCGATCCGGCCCGGCTCGACGAGAGGGTGGGTTCGACCCTCGAACGAGTGGTCAGGCCGTAGTAGAGTCTCGCAGACCTGCGGCCGGGGCCCTCGGTCGCGGCCGAGCGCTGCCCCCGGCCGACGCTTGGTCCGTACCAACCCTGTCCGTGTCAACCCGTCCGTGTCAAACCGTCGGTGCCGACCCGCCTCCGGGTCGAGCCGCTTCCGCGTCGCCCGCCCCACGCTCCCGCTCCCAGGCCGCCCCGCCCCCTCACGCCTCCCGCATTCCCCGCACCCCGTCCGCGCCTGGCACTTCCCGACCGAGGACTCCATGCGTCTGCGCAGCAGCTCGATCCGCGCGAAGATCATCGCGCTGCTCCTGGTGCCCATCGTCGCCCTCACCGCCCTCTGGGCGTACGCGACGCTCGCCACCACCGGCGACGTCTGGAGCCGGCTCGACGTCAGCGCGACCTACAAGGAGTTCGGCGCCCCGGTCGACGTGTACGCGCACGACCTGCAGAACGAGCGCCGGGCCGCCGTCCGCAGGCTCGCCGATCCGGCCTCCCGCGCCGCCCGCGACGCCTTCGAGCAGGCCCGCGCCGCCACCGACCACGACCTCGCCGTGCTGCAGCAGAAGAAGGACGCCGAGGGCGGCCGGCTCGACGAGGCCCAGCGCGGCCGCTACCTGCAGATCCTCGCCGCCGCCGACCAGCTCAGCCCGCTGCGCGCCCAGATCGGCCGTGCCGCGCTGAACTGGGAGTTCGCCCTCGGCCAGTACACCGACCTGATCAAGCCCGTCTTCGGCTTCCGCTCCGCCTTCGTGGCCCGCCAGAGCGGCCAACTGCCGAGGCAGGGCACGATCATGATCGAGCTGATGCGCGCCCGGGAGTACCTCGCCCAGGAGGACGCGGCGATGGAGGGGCTGCGCACCGCGCCCGGCCGGCCGACCTCCGAGCAGTACCAGGTCGCGCTCGACGCCCTGCACAACCAGCAGGCGCTGTTCACCGTCTACATCGCCGAGCTGGACCCGGTCGACCAGGCGGACTACATCGCCCTGCGCGGCGGCGAGGCCTGGGCCGCGCTCGCCCGCGCGGAGGCGGACTTCGTCGGCGCCGGCGGACCCGAGCGGGTGGTGCAGGCGATCAACGGCGACGCCTGGCGGGAGACCGCCGACCGCGCCCTGGGCGACCTGGCGGCGATCAACGCCCGGCTGAGCGGCACCATCGACGACCGCGACCACTCCTACGCGATCGGACTGCTCTGGCGCGGCGGCATCGCCGGCCTGATCGGCCTGGTCGCGGTGGTGCTCTCGGTCCTCATCTCCTTCCGGATCGGCCGGGGCCTGGTCCGCGAGCTGATCGGCCTGCGCAACGCCGCCAACGAACTGGCCGGCACCCGGCTGCCCTCGGTCATGCTGCGGCTGCGCAAGGGCGAGTCGGTGGACGTCGCCACCGAGGCCCCCGAGCTGGAGTTCGGCCAGGCCGAGATCGGCCAGGTCGGCCGTGCGATCAACGCCGTGCAGCGGGCCGCCGTCGAGGCCGCCGTCGAGCAGGCCGAACTGCGGCGCGGCGTCTCGGCGGTCTTCGTCAACCTGGCCCGACGCAGCCAGGTCCTGCTGCACCGCCAGCTGACGCTGCTCGACACCATGGAACGGCGCGCCGAGGACCCGGCGGAGCTGGAGGACCTCTTCAAGGTCGACCACCTCACCACCCGTATGCGCCGGCACGCGGAGGGCCTGATCATCCTGGCCGGCGGCTCGCCCGGCCGGGCCTGGCGCAAGCCGGTGCGGATGGTGGACGTGGTCCGCGCGGCGGTCGGCGAGGTCGAGGACTACGCCCGGGTGATCGTCCGGCCGTTCCCCGGCACCGGTCTGCTCGGCAGCGCGGTCGCGGACGTCACCCACCTGATCGCCGAACTGGTGGAGAACGCCGCGGTGTTCTCCCCGCCCAGCACCCAGGTCACCGTGCAGGGCGAGGTGGTGGCGCACGGCTTCGCGCTGGAGATCGACGACCGCGGGCTCGGTCTGAGCGAGCAGGCGCTCGCCGAGATCAACGAACGCCTCGCGGTGGAGCAGGAGTTCGACCTCGCCGACACCGACCGGCTGGGCCTGTTCGTGGTCAGCCGGCTGGCGCGCCGGCACGGTATCCGGGTGCACCTGCGGCCCTCCCCGTACGGGGGGACGACGGCGGTGGTGCTGATCCCGCGCGAGCTGCTGGCGGAGGCGCCGGACGGGCTGCCGGAGCCGCCCGCGGGCACCGGCACGGCTACGGGGGCCGGACAGGGGCCGGGCACCGCCCCCGGACCGGTCGGCGGCCGGCGGGCAGCGGTGGGGCGGCGCGGACAGCGCGACCTGGTCGCGGTGCCCGCCCTGGCCGAGGACGGCCCCGACGACGACCCGCCCACCGCCCGGGGCGCGAACGGCGCGACCGGCGACAGCGGTGCGGGCGGTGCGCTGAAGGGCGTGAACGGAGCGGGCGGCCGGCACCGGATCGTCGGCGGGCCGCGCCCCTCGGCGCCCGAACCGGCCCGTACCCCCGGGGGTCTGCCGCGCCGCTCGCGCGGCGGCGGGCCCGTGCTGGTCACGGCCGCCGCCGGCGACGCGACCGGACCGGGCACCGGCCGCCACCGGCGCGCGGACGACCCGGCGGCCACGGCGGACGACGTCGAATCCCTCGCACCCGGGCCGGCCGAGGTCCGGCCCGGCACCGTGACCGGGCCCGCCGACGCGGCCGGGGCCGTGCTCACCGAGGTCGTGGCCACCGGGGCCGTGCCCACCGGGGCCGTCACCGACCGGCCGGTCGCGGCGCCCGCGACGGCGGGTGCGGCCACCGCCGACTCCGCGCCCACGCGGACCGCCACCGCGGCCACGCCGGGCGGGCTGCCGCGACGGGTGCGGCAGGCGAGCCTCGCCCCGCAGCTGCGCGAGCGCGCGGCGGAGGCCGCCGCCGGACGGGCCGACGGCCCGGGTGGTTCCGGTGCCCGGGGGAGCGAGGCCGAACCGGTGCGCGAGCGCTCGCCCGAGGAGGCGCGGGCCGCCTTCGCCTCCTTCCAGCGCGGCTTCACCCGGGGCCGCGGCACCCCCGCCGCCCGGCCGGCGGCCGCCCCGTCGCCCGCCCCGGCCCCGACGCCCGCCCCGACACCGGCGCCGTCCGGAACGCCCTTCCCGGTGCCGTCGACGCGCCGCGCGCTGGCCCCGGCACCCGCCCCGGCGGCGTTGCCCGGCCCGTCCGCGGGTGAGCCGGCGCCGCTGGCCCGACGGGCGCCGGTGCCGCCGCCGACCAGGTTCGTCCGGCCGCCGCGCCAGGCGACGGAACCCGATGCACCCGCCGGTCCGTTGTCCGACGGGCCGCCCGAAGGCACCGCACCATCCGCACGACCCGTACGGCCCGTACGGCCCGCACCGCACGTACGACCGGTGGGGCCGGCACGACCCGCACCATCCGCACGACCCGCTCCAGCAGAAGGAACTGATTCATGACCACTTCGACGCAGTCGTCCGGAGACCTCAACTGGCTCCTGGACGACCTGGTGGGCCGAGTGGCCGCGCTGCGCCACGCGGTGATCCTCTCCGGCGACGGACTGGCCACCGGTGCCTCCCGCGACCTCGCCCGGGAGGACGCCGAGCACCTGGCGGCCGTCGCGGCAGGCTTCCACAGCCTGGCCAAGGGGGCCGGCGGGCACTTCAAGGTCGGCGGAGTGCGCCAGACCATGGTCGAGCTGGACGAGGCCTTCCTGTTCATCACCGCGGCCGGCGACGGCAGCTGCCTGGCGGTGCTGAGCGAGGCCGAGGCCGACATCGGCCAGATCGCCTACGAGATGGCTCTGCTGGTCAAGCGGGTCGGCGAGCACCTGGCCGCCGAACCGCGCGCCGACGTGGCCCCGCCCGGGAGATGAGCGGTCCGATGGCGGACGAGGAGCCGAAGGCGGTGGCGGCCGACCCGGCCGGTGGGGCCGGGGGCGAAGCCTCCGGCCGGGGTCAGGGCGGCGACGGGGACGGCGACGGCGACGGGTCGGACCTCGACCTGTTCCGGCCGCGGACCCCGGTCGACAACCGCTGGTTCGACGACGAGGCCGGCCCGGTGGTGCGCCTCTACTCGATGACCCGGGGCCGGGCCAGGCCGGTCGAGGACGGTCTGTTCGACCTGATCTCGCTGATCGTCGCCAAGGACCCGGCGCCGGTCGCCGCGGCCGTCCCCGCCCATGTGCTGGACCCCGAGCACCAGACCATCCTGGCCTGGTGCCGCCGGGAGCCGATCTCGGTGGCCGAGCTCGGCTCCTACACCGACCTGCCGGTCAGCGTCGTACGCGTCCTGCTCGGCGATCTCTACGACGCCGAACTGATCAGCGTCACCCGACCCGTTCCGCTCGCCGAGCTGCCGGACGAGCGCCTGCTGCGAGACGTGATCAATGGACTCCGTGCGCTCTGACCTCCACGCCCCTGCCGCCACCGCCCCGGGCCCCGCGTACGACGGGGGCGCCGAGCGGGCCAACGACCCGCGCTGGCGGGGCGGTCCGGCGGTCGCGGTGAAGATCCTGGTCGCCGGCGGCTTCGGCGCGGGCAAGACCACCCTGGTCGGATCGGTCAGCGAGATCCGGCCACTGCGCACGGAGGAGGAGCTCAGCGAGCTGGGCCGCCCGGTGGACGACACCGCGGGCGTCGAGGCCAAGCGCACCACCACGGTGGCGATGGACTTCGGTCGGATCGACCTGCGGCCGGGGCTCGCGCTCTACCTGTTCGGCACGCCCGGCCAGGACCGGTTCTGGTTCGTCTGGGACGAGCTGGCCCGGGGCGCGCTCGGCGCGCTGGTGCTGGCCGACACCCGGCGGCTCGCGGACTGCTTCCCCTCGGTGGACTTCTTCGAGCAGCGGCGCATCCCGTTCCTGGTCGCCGTGAACTGCTTCGAGGGCAGTGAGCTGTTCTCGCCGGAGGAGGTCAGGGACGCGCTCGACCTGGACCCGGACATCCCGGTGGTGCTGTGCGACGCCCGCCGTCGCGAGGACGGCAAGGAACTGCTGGTGGCCCTGGTCGAGCACGCGGCGGCGCGGCGGGGGACGAGCACCGGGGCACGATGAGCCGCCCCGGCCCGGTCCACCCCGCCCCGCTCCGGCACCTCTCCGGCTCGGCCCGGTCCACCGCCCCGCCCGACAGCCGGCGTCTCATCAGGGTGTTCACATGCCGGACGATCCCGGCCGAGCAGGTTGCCTCGACGGGCCCGGCGTGGAAGGCTCTGGTGACGAAGGCCGCCCGGGCCCACTGCCGGGATGCCTCGACCGTGCCACGCACCCGGTGTGCGTCCGGCACGCGTGTCGCAGCGCGGTACGGGCACGTACCGGCAGACCGAGGGGGGAGGACCGAGCCATGAACGTCGAGCAGCGATGTGCCGCGCGCCGGTCCGCCCAAGCCGATCTCGCCATGCCGGTCACCCCGGCGCTGACCGTCCGGCGGTACATCGACCACGCGCTGATCTGCAGCGCCTGTTGTCGCTGACCTCGCCAACCGTCGCCAGCCACCTCACCGTCACCGCCGTTCGCCGTCCGGGGGAGTCCCCGGCCGCAGCGCCCCTTCCGGAGTCGCCGGACGGGCCCGGCGGACACTGACGGTCCATCGCATCGTCGACCCGGCAGCACCGGACAGCAGTCCGGTGGGCCGTCGTCGGCCCTGCCCGCTTTGCGGAGAGCACCAGTGAACCTCCTCGAACCGTTCTGGCCGTCCCGCCAGCCACACCTGTTCGACCAGACGTGTCCGGGTTCGCCCAGCGCGTCCCGGCACTCCCTCCGCTGACCTCGGGTCGGTCCACGGCAGCACGCCCGGTAGACGCGCAGACGACTCCACCCCGTCCGTCACGCGCGAAATGAGCGACACCATGTCCTCCACCTCCACGGCCACTCTTCCCCTCCCCTCCGCGACCCCGCACCTGCGCGCGGTCCGTTCCGTCCCGTCCCCCGCCGAACGCCGGCACGGGGGCCCCGCGCCGCAGCGGGTCACCGCCGCGGTCCCGCCGGTCTCCCCGGTCGCGTCGGCCGTCCCGCAGATCGTTCCCGCGCTCCCGCCGCAGGCGCTGCTCGCGGCGCTGCCCGAGGGTGCGGCGGTCGTCGCGGCGCTGCCGCAGGGATCGCTGCCGCAGGCCCTGCTGGCCCAGTACGGGGCGCAGTTCGGCGCCCCGGCGGGGCAGCCGATGGTCGGCTACCTGGTGCTGGTCCCGGCCGAGGGCGGCGGCGTCGCCGTGGCACCGGGCGCCGGGCAGCAGGGTTTCCCGACCGCCACGATCCCTGCGCCGCAGGCCGGTCCGGCCGTCGCCGCCGGCGCGTCGGCCCTCGGTGCTCCGGTCCTCGGCGGGCCCGTCGCCGGCGGGACCGGTGCCACCGGCCTCGGTTCGGCCGCCGGAGCCGGCACGCGTCCGGTGCGGCCCGCCGGCCGGGGGATCACGGTCGACACCGAGCGCCGGAACGCCTATGTGGACGGTCAGTTGCTCGACCTGACCTATCTGGAGTTCGAGCTGCTCGCCCACCTGACCGAGCACCCGCAGCGGGTGCACACCCGGGACCACCTGGTGTCCGCCGTCTGGGGCTACGGCCACGTCGGCGACGGTCGCACGGTGGACGTGCACGTGGCCAGGCTGCGCCGCAAGCTCGGAGCGGCCTACCGCGACAGCATCGTGACGGTCCGTCGGGTCGGCTACAAGTACACGCCGGTGGCCTGAGTGCTCACCCCGCTTCTCGCCGCACGGCGCGCCCGTTCCGCCGCACGTCGCTCCCGCATCGCGCTCCACCGCAGGTCGCTCGACCGCACGTAGCTCCACCGCACGTCGCTCCACCGATCGGCCGGGGGCCGGGCGTTCTCACCGAACGCCCGGTCCCCTCGCCTGTTTTGACGTGCAATCAGATCCGCTGCTCCGGCGGCAGCAGCAGGACCGCGAGCGCGCCGGCGCAGGCCCGGGCGTGGCCGAGGAACCAGTCCAGCCGTTCGTCGGTGAGGTGCGCGGGCGTGGAGCGGACGGCCAGGGCGAACCTGGCCTGCCCGGCACCGTCCAGTACCGGTACCGCGATCGTGCGCACCCCGGTCTCCGACTCGCCGTCGTTGAGCGCGTGACCGGCCGCCCTGACCCTTGCCAGCTCCTCCGCCAGGCGCTCCGGCGCGGTGATGGTCCGGTCGGTGAACGGCGCCAGCGGGCCGAGCGTCGCCACGCCCGCGTCACCGGGGCGCGGCCAGGCCAGCAGCACCTTGCCGAGCGCGGTCGAGTGGAGCGGCCGGCGCAGTCCGAGCCCGGTGTCCGGCCGCACGGAGGCGCCGACCAGGATCACCGCGTGCGGACCGCTGCGGATCGCGAGATCGGCGGCGGAACCGGTGCGGCGGGACAGCAGGTCGAGCTCGGGTGCGGCCAGGTGCAGCCCGCGCTGGTGGAAGGTGAGTTGGCCGAGCTCGGCGACCGCCGGGCCGAGCCGGTAGCGGGCCGTGTGCTCGTCCTGCTCCAGGAACGCGGCGCTGACCAGGGTGCGGGCCAGCCGGTGCGCGGTGGACACGGACAGGCCCATCCGGCGGGCCAGGTCCGAGGCGCTCAGATCGGGGCCGTTGTCGTGGAAGCAGTGCAGCAGTCCGAGGGCCCGCTGAACGGCCTGGGCCCCGGCCGGCGGGCTCTGGGCGGCGGTGACGGCCTCGGCCATGGCATCTCTCGTTCTGTCCGTGGCTCCGGTCGTTCACCGGAGTCGCTCCCAGACTATGGCAGCGTGTGCTGCGGGAATGTGTCAACGGCGTTGCAAAAGGATGCCGTTCATGAACAAGCAATCCCATGATGTGGCAAACCCTTGCTCCTGGCTCGCCCGCCGTGGAACGCTCGGCGCAGCGCACCGGACAGTCCCGTCCGGAGGCGCCCGGACCGCGGGAAGGAGCAGTGCCGTGACGACCCACCGGTGCCTCTCCTCCTGCGCGTGTTGTCGCTGACGCGCCCCGGCCCGCGCCGGTCCCGCAGGACTCCCGCCCCGCCCCCGTTCCGTTCCACCGCGCCTGGTGACCCCGTACCGCGCCCGCCGCCCCGTCGTCGGCGCCGCGCCCGCACCACGCCCCCGCCGCAGAGGACCAGCCACCGTGCCCAGTTCCGCCCGCAGTTCGGCCGACGAGCCCTCGCCGGCCGCCGCTTCCCCGGCCCAGCCGGCCCCGGCCGCCGCTCTCCCGACTACCGCTTTTCCGGCCGTCGCTCTCCCGACTGCCGCCCTCCCGGCCGCAGCCGTCGCCCCCGGGGTGCCCGACACCCTCTGGTTCACCCGCTGCCCGGTGCCCACCGCGACCGGCATCGCGGCCGACCGGGGCTGGCTGGGCCGGGAGTTCGCCCCCGACGGCATCGCGGTCCGCTCGCTCCAGGACGTGCCCGCGGAGGTCGCCGCCGACCACCACTACACCCACGCCCTGACCGGGCTGTTCCGTGAGGGCGGCAATGTGCCGGCGCTCTGGGCCCGTTCGCGCGGAGAGCGGACCAGGCTGGTCGGACTCACCTGGATCGAGGAGCGCCAGGTCGTCCTGGTCCGCTCCGGCAGCGGGGTCGCCGAACCCGGACAACTGCGCGGGCTGCGGCTCGCCGTCCCACACCATGGGATCGCCATCGACTTCTGGCGCGCGATGGCGCTGGCCGGACTGCACGGAGCACTCTCGCTGGCGGGTCTCACGCCGGCGGACGCCGAACTGGTGGACGTGCCGGCCGCGCCGGGGGAGGGGCAGTGGGAGGCGGAGCTGACGGCGCTGCGGGACGGCGTGGTGGACGCGGTCTACGTGAAGGGCGCGCTCGCGGTCGAGGCGGCCCGCCGGATCGGGGCGGAGGTGGCCGTCGACCTGGACGCCGTCCCGGACCGCCGGGCGCGGGTGAACAACGGCACGCCCCGGCCGATCACCGTGCGGCAGGAACTGCTCGACGCGCACCCGGACCTGGTGGCCCGCTTCCTCGCCGTGCTGCTGGAGGCCGCCGACTGGGCCGCCGGGCAGCCGGCGGAGGTCGCCCGGATCCTGGGCGCCGAGACCGGAGCCGGGGAGGAGGGCGTCGCCGGGGCGTACGCGGAGGGCGGCCACCGCACCCTGCACCTCGATCTCTCCGAGGACCGCCTCGCCCTGCTGGAGCAGCAGGAACGCTTCCTCGACCGCCACGGATTCCTGGCCGGACCGGTCGACGTGCGGGCCTGGGCCGACCCGGAGCCGCTCCGGGCCGCCCGCGAGCTGCTCGCCGCCCGCCGCGCCGAGGGGCGGACGCACGGTGACTGACGGGTAGCGGCCGACACTTCCCGAAGGCCGTCCGTACGCCTCCGCCGCACCGCACCCCGCTGCCTCCCCCTGCACCCCGCCTCCTCCCGCACCTCTCCGCCCTCTCCCCCCCCCCGCGCCCCCGACCACAGGAGCCGACCCGTGAATCCCTCCCGCCCCGTCCTCGCCGCCACCGCCCTGCTCGCCACCGCCCTGCTGGCCGCCTGCGGCTCCTCCGCCGACGGGGGAGCGGCCGCCGCCGGAGGGGGGAAGGCCGACCGGGCCGACGCGGTGCTCCGGCTGCCCGACCCCGGGAACAACGGCTTCCTCGCCCTGGGCAAGAAGGACGGCTCGCTCGACCGCGCCCTCGCGGCCGTCCACGCCAAGGTCGCCTGGACCGGCAGCGCCGGCCCGTTCGCCCCCGCCGCCCAGGCCCTCTCCGCCGACCAGCTCGACGTCGCCCAGGGGTCGATCACCTCCGCCGTCGCCGCGCTGGCCCAGAAGCCCGGCTTCAAGCTGTTCGCCCAGACCGCCCCCGACGGCGTCGGCGAGGGCATCCTGGTGAAGAACGGCTCGCCGATCAAGAGCGTGCAGGACCTGGTCGGCCGCAAGGTCGCCGTGAGCCAGGGCGGCACCAGCGAGTACCTGCTGCTCAAGGCGCTCGAGAAGAACGGCGTCCCGGCGGACAAGGTCGAGCGGGTCTATCTGCGCGCCGACCAGACGGCGGGCGTCTTCAACTCCGGACAGGTGGACGCCTGGGCCACCTGGAACACCTTCTCCACCCCGTCGATCGCCAACTCGGGCGCGCACTTCCTGGTCAACGGCAAGGAGGTCGGCTCCGACAACTACGCCGTCTGGGCCGTCCGCAACGGCTTCGCCGACAAGCACCCCGAGGTGGTGAAGGCCTTCTACGCCTATCTGCGCGAGAACGGCCTCAAGGAGAAGGCCGACCCGGCCGCGTACCTCAACGTCTTCACCGACTCCGGGCCGACCGCCGTCACCGCCGCAGAGAAGGACGTCGCCGTCGAGGTGACCCGCCAGGGCGCCGCCGCCGACGCCATCGGCGAGGCCGACGTCGCCCGGTTCGGCACCGTCGCCGCGTTCTTCGCGGAGCAGAAGGTCACCAAGCAGCAGGTCGACGTCAAGCCCTATCTGATCGACCTCGGGGCGCTCGGCGGTGCGGCCAAGTGACCACCGCCACCCACCCGTCGGGCGACCGGGCGGCGGATCCGGAGACCGCCGCCGCCCGCGCGGCCGGACTGGTCGAACCGAGCGCCCGCCGCCGGACCTCCCGCCCCCGCGCCCTCGCCCTGACGCTGCGCGCCCTCGGCCCGCTGGCCCTCCTCGGCGGCTGGGCCCTCGCCTCCGCCACCGGCGCGCTCACCCAGGACGTGCTGGCCTCGCCCGCCCAGGTGGCCGAGGCGGTCGGCGAACTGTGGGGCAACGGCCAGCTCACCGACGCCCTCGGCGTCTCGCTCACCCGGGCCGGCCTCGGCCTGCTGATCGGCGCCGGCACCGGCCTGGTGCTCGGTGTGGTGACCGGCTTCTTCCGCCTCGGCGAGGAACTGCTCGACTCGGCGGTCCAGGTCCTGCGCACCGTTCCCTTCCTCGCCCTCGTCCCGCTGTTCATGGTCTGGTTCGGCATCACCGAGACCGCCAAGGTCGCCCTGATCGGCGTCGCCACCAGCTTCCCCATGTACGTGTCGACCTCCGGCGGGGTCCGCAACACCGACCCCAAGCTGATCGAGGCCATGCGCAGCTTCGGCCTCGGACGCTGGGCGATCGTGCGCACCGTGGTCCTGCCCGGCGCCCTGCCCGCCCTCCTCTCCGGCCTGCGGCTCTCCATGACGCTCAGCGTGATCGCCCTGATCGCCGCCGAGGAGATCAACTCCACCGAGGGCATCGGCTACTTGATGGCCCAGGCGCAGAACTACTCCCGCACCGACATCCTCGCCGTCTGCATCCTGATCTACGGGGTCCTGGGACTCGCCGCCGACGGCATCGTCCGTCTGCTGGAGCGGGTCCTGATGCCCTGGCGCAGGGCCGCCCAGGGAGGCACCCGATGACCACCACCCCCGTGCCCGCCCCTACCCCTACCCCTACCCCTACCGTTGCCGGGGCCGAGCCGGAGACCGGGGCCGGGAGCACCCCGGCCGTCCATCTGCGCGGCCTGCGCCGGGTGTTCGGCACCCGGGCCGTCCTCGACGGGGTCGACCTCTCCATCGCCCGCGGCGAGTTCGTCGCCCTGCTCGGCGCCAGCGGCACCGGCAAGACCACCCTGCTGCGCATCCTCGGCGAGCTGGACCGGGCGGACGGCGGAACGGTCCTCGTCCCGGCGGTACGGACGGTGGTCTTCCAGGAACCGCGACTGGTCCCCTCGAAGCGGGTGCTCGCCAATGTCACGGTCGGCCTGCCGCGTGGTGCCGCCACCCGGGAGACCGGGCTGAGGGCGCTCGCCGAGGTCGGCCTCGAGCGCCACGCCGACGCCTGGCCGGCCACCCTCTCCGGCGGCGAGGCACAGCGCGCGGCGCTCGCCCGGGCCCTGGTCCGCGCGCCCCAACTGCTACTGCTGGACGAACCGTTCGCCGCCCTGGACGCGCTCACCCGGCTGCGCATGCAGGACCTGGTGGGCGATCTGGTCCGCCGCCACCGGCCGGCCGTGCTGCTGGTCACCCATGACGTGGACGAGGCGGTGCGGCTCGCCGACCGGGTCGCCGTGCTCCGGGACGGCAAGCTGGTGCGCGACCAGCGGGTGGGCGTCGCCCGTCCGCGAGACCCGGCCGATCCCGCCTTCGCCGAGCTGCGGCGCCGGTTGCTCGCCGACCTCGGCGTCCACTGACACCGCCCGCCCTCCTCGCACGCCCCGCCCGAACCGCCCCTGCCCGACCCCCCTCGCCCCGCCCGCACCACAGGAGTTGATCCCATGGCCATCACCCTCGGCGTCCACGCCAGCAACCCGTCCCTCTACTACCTCTCCCGACTCGACTACCTGGACGAGGAGTTGGCACCGTTCGGGGAGACCGGAGAGTTCCACCACTACACCGACGGGACGCGCACCGGCGAGCTGCTGGCCGAGGGCGTGATCGACTTCGGCGGTACGGGCTCCACCCCGCCGGTGACCGCCCAGGCCGCCGGCCACGACCTGGTCTACGCGGCGGTGTCGGCGCCCCGGCCCGACCACGGCGCGCTGCTGGTGAGCGCCGACGGGCCGGTGGCGTCGGTCGCGGACCTGAAGGGCGGCACCGTCGTCCTGGCCATCGGCTCCTGGCAGACCCACTTGCTCGCCAAGGCCCTGCACGCGGAGGGCCTGTCCTACGCGACCGATGTCACGGCCGTCCGCCCGGCGGCGGGGCAGGACCCGGCGCGGCTGCTGCGCGAGGGCGCGATCGCCGGCTGGATCGCCCAGGGCGCCGAACTGGCGGCCGCCCGCCGCGACGGCGGCTTCCGCGAGCTGGTCCGCACCGGCGACGTCATCACCGACCGCTCGGTGTTCTTCACCCGGCGCGGCTTCGCCGCCGACCGGCCCGGGGTGGTCGCGGCGATCGTCACCGCCCTGGCCCGGGCGGACGCCTGGGTGGCCGCCCATCTGCCGGAGGCGGCCGCGATCGCCGCGGCGGAGCTCGGCGGCGGCGCCGAGGACTGGCGGACCGCCCTGGCCGGGCTGCCGTGGCGGCTGGAGCCGGCGACCGCCGGGTTCGTCGCCGAGCAGCAGGAGGCGGCCGACATCTTCCACCGGGTCGGTTTCGTCGAGCGCCGGGTGGTCGTCGCCGACGCCCACCTGCCCGCGCTGGAGGCCCCGGTGGCCGCGGCTGCGGCTGCGGCTGTGGCCGGGGCCGACAGGGCCGCCGCCGACATCCGGGCGGTCTGACCGATGGCCTCCGAATTCCTCTGGTACATCATCCCGCGCGAGGGCCACTACCCCTGGGAGCCGTCCGGACGCCGCCCGGTCGACCTCCGCTACCTCCAGCAACTCGCGGGAAGCGTGGAGCGGTTGGGCTACACCGGCGCACTGCTGGCGACCGACCTGCACGACGTGTGGGACCTCGGCAACGCGCTCGCCGCCGCCACCACCCCGGCGTTCAAGCCGCTGCTCGCCGTCCACCCGGGGCTGATCTCGCCCACCCTGCTGGCGAAGATGGCGCTCAGCTTCGACCATCTGCACGGCGGCCGGCTGCGGTTCAACGTGGTCAACGGCTCCACCGAGCAGCTGCGCGAGTACGGCCTGCACGTCGAGCACGACGACCGCTACCGCCTCAGCGCCGAGTACTGGTCGATCGTCAAGCGACTCACCTCGGGCGAGGTCTTCGACCACAAGGGGGAGTTCTACGACCTCCGGAACGCCGGGGCGAGCCTGCGCGAACTCACCCCGGTCCAGCCGGGCGGCATCCCGCTCTGGTTCGGCGGCAGTTCGGCGGCCGGGATCGAGATGGCCGCCCAGCACGTGGACGTCTACCTCACCTGGGGCGAACCGCCGCAGCAGCTCAAGGAGAAGCTCGACCTGGTCCGGGAGCGCGCCGCCGCGCACGGACGCACCCTGCGGATCGGGCTGCGGCTGCACCTGATCGTCCGCGACACCGAGGACGAGGCCTGGGCCGCCGCCGACCGGCTCCTCGACGTGACCAGCGAGGCCACCTACGCCCGCCAACTGGGCGGGGCGCGCGGCGAGGGCGGCGTCGGCTGGCAGCGGCAGTTCCGGCAGCACGGCGGCAAGGTGCCGGCCCGGGCCCGCGAGCTGGAGGTCCACCCCAACCTGTGGCCCGGCATGAGCCTGTTCCGCCCCGGTCCCGGCACCGCCGTGGTCGGATCGACGGCCCAGGTGGTCGAGCGGCTCCAGGAGTTCGAGTCGCTCGGGGTGGACACCTTCATCCTCTCCGGCAATCCGCTGCTGGAGGAGGCCCACCGGGTCGCCGAGACGGTGCTACCGGCGCTGGGCGTCCGGCGCGGGTAGGGCACCCGGGAGCAGCGGGAACGGCAGCGGCGAGGTCAGCGCCAGCTGCCGGGCGAAGCGGGCGACGGCCCGGAGGAGGTACATCCGCACGACGGGCTCCCGAGATCTCGAAGGACGCGTACGGACGGTCCCGTACCCGCGGTCCAACGAGCGCGGTGCCCCGCCGGTCACGCATCGACCGGCGGGGCACCGCGCGTTCCGTCCCGGGGGCGCGCCGGCGGCCCGGCGCGCGCCTCAGCGGCTGAGCGCGTCGATCTCCGCGAGCTCCTCGTCCGTCAGCGGACCGCCCGCCAGCGCGTCGAGGTTCTGGTCCAGCTGCCGCACGCTGCTGGCTCCGATGATCACCGACACCACCCGCTCGTCCCGCAGGACCCAGCTCAGTGCCAGCTGCGCCAGGGTCTGCCCGCGCCGCTCGGCCACCTTGTTCAGCGCCCGCAGCTGCTCCAGCTTCGCCCCGGTGAGCGCCTCCTCGCGGAGGAACTTGCCGACCGACATCCGCGACCCGCTCGGCACCTCGCCGGTGAGGTAGCGGTCCGTCAGCAGGCCCTGGGCGAGCGGCGAGAAGGCGATCAGGCTGGTTCCGGTGTCGCCGACGGCGTCCAGCACGCCCTCGTCCTCGACGTAGCGGTTGAGGATCGAGTAGGAGCACTGGTTCATCAGCACCGGCGTGCCCAGCTCGCGCAGGATCGCCACGGCCTCCCGGTGCTGCTCCGCCGGGTAGTTGGAGATGCCCGCGTACAGCGCCTTCCCGGCCCGGACGGCGGAGTCCAGCGCGCCCATGGTCTCCTCGAGCGGGGTGTTCGCGTCGTAGCGGTGCGAGTAGAACACGTCCACGTAGTCCAGGCCCGTGCGGCCCAGCGACTGGTCCAGGCTGGCCAGCAGGTACTTGCGGCTGCCGCCGTCGCCGTACGGGCCGGGCCACATGTCGTAGCCGGCCTTGGAGGCGATGAACAGCTCGTCCCGGTACGGGCGGAAGTCCTGCGCGAACAGGTGGCCGAAGTTGCGCTCGGCACTGCCGTACGGCGGACCGTAGTTGTTGGCCAGGTCGAAGTGGGTGACGCCCCGGTCGAAGGCCCGGCGCAGCACCGCTCGCTGGACGTCCAGCGGCTGGGAGTCGCCGAAGTTGTGCCACAGGCCGAGCGAGACGGCCGGGAGCAGCACGCCGCTGCGGCCGGCCCGGCGGTAGGTCATCGAGGCATAGCGGTCTTCCGCGGCGAGGTAGCTCATGCCGGACATCCTGCCAGCTCGGGGCGGGCCGGGCGGTGGTGATTCCGCGGCGCGGGCGCTGTCGTCGCTCCGCCTCCGGGTGCCGGTGACGCACAGTGATCGATGTCGGCGGGGGAGGTGACGCGCGCCACGGCCCGCGGGCGAGTGCCGCGCGGTTTTCCTGGGGACGACGATCACACGGGGCCGTGGGCCGCCGGGGGGCGGCCCACGGTTGTTGGTCGCGGACCCGACGGGGTCGGGCGCCGGGCATCGCGGCGTTGGGGGCGAGACCCGGCGGGCAGGTGCCGGGATTCTGTACCTACTGGTATGTACAGACGCTGTACCAGTAGGTACAGTGGCAGCCATGAACACCCAGGACCGCCTCGTCGAAACCACTCAGGAACTCCTCTGGGAGCGCGGCTACGTCGGCACCAGCCCCAAGGCCATCCAGCAGCGGGCAGGCGTCGGCCAGGGCAGCATGTACCACCACTTCGACGGCAAGTCCGACCTCGCCGCCGCGGCCCTGCGCCGCAGTGCCGAGCAGATGCGGGCCGTCGCTGAGGCCGACCTCGCCGGCCCCGGGACCGCCTACGAGCGGGTCGCCGCCTATCTGGGGCGCGAGCGCGACGCCCTGCGCGGATGCCGGATCGGCCGGATGGCCCAGGATCCGGACGTGGTCGCCGACCCCCGGCTGCGCGCGCCGGTCGAGGAGACCTTCGACTGGCTGCGCGGGCGGCTCGCCGCCGTGATCGCCGAAGGGCAGGCGAACGGCGAACTGCGGCCCGGGGCCGAGCCCGCCGACCTCGCCGCCGCCGTGGTCGCCGTGGTGCAGGGCGGCTACGTGCTCGCCCGTGCCGCCGACAGCGCCGAACCGTTCGAGCGGGCCGCCCGCGGCGCCCTCGCCCTTTTCGCCGCCCACCGCCGCGACTGAGCGGCGGCACCTCCCCCGCCTCCCCACCCGGAGTCCGCCGTGCACGCGATGCAGTACGAGATCACCCTGCCCGCCGACCACGACATGCGTTCCGTCCACCGGCGGATCGCCACCAAGGGTCCACTGCTGGACAGTTGGCCCGGCCTCGGCCTGAAGGCCTACCTGGTGCGCGAACGCGGTCTGGACGGTTCGCCGGTCAACCAGTACGCGCCGTTCTACCTCTGGCGCACCACCGAGGGCATGAACGCCTTCCTGCTCGGCGCCGGATTCCGCACCCTCTGCGCGGACTTCGGCCGTCCCGCCGTCCGGCACTGGACCGGCGCCGGCCTCCGGCGGGGCCCGGGAGCCGTCGACGGTCCGGCCGCGCCCGGCCCCCTGGCCGCCACCAGGCTGACGGAACGCCTGCCGGAGGGCGCGGACCCGGCGGACGCCGTCGAGCGGGCGCTGGCCGAGCTGCCCGACCACCCCGAGCTGCACACCGCCGCCGTCGCGCTCGACCCGTCCCGCTGGGAGCTGCTGCGGATCGCCCTCTGGCGCGCCGGTGCCCCGGCCGGGGCGCCCGGTACCCGGTACCGCGTGCACCACCTCTCCAGCCCCGAACTCGACCGGCTGCCCGCCGGCCGCCACTGGTGAAAGGACCGTCCCGCCCCATGAATCCGGCAGTCACCACCCCGACCCCGCCCGCCGACCGGACCCTCGACGCGGGCCTGGTGCCCGCCCCGTTCGACCGGGCCGCCGGCTACGCCCTGCTCGCCGAACTGGCGGGCGGGCGGACCCTCTCCGGCACGCTGGGTCCGCTCGACGGGCTCGCGCCGGGCTTCGCGGACTGGATCGTCACCGCGCTCTTCGGCGGCACCTACCAGCGGCCCGGACTCGCCCTGCGGGACCGCCAGGTGGCCAACCTGGCGGCGCTCACCGCCCTCGGCGGGGTGGAGCCGCAACTCGCCGACCACGTGCGCAACAGCCTGCGGATCGGCCTGACCAGGACGGAGGTCACCGAGGTCCTGGTCCACCTCGCGCCCTACGTCGGCGTGCCGAAGGCCCTGGCCGGACTGCGCGTCGCCGCCGCCGTCTTCACCGAGGCCGAGGCCGAGACGGAAGCGGAAGCGGAAGCGGCCGCCGCCGCCGCAGAGGCGCCCGGGCCCGCGGGGGCGGCGGAGTGAACGCGCCCGGCGTCCGGGTCCGCACCGTCCTCGGCGACCTCGATCCGGCCGAACTCGGCGTCTGCGACGCCCACGACCACCTCTTCCTGCGCAGCCCCAGGCTGCCGGGGGAGGAACTGGACGATCCCGCCGCCGCCGAGGAGGTGCTGCGGGGCTTCGCGGCCGCCGGCGGCCGGGCGTTCGTCCAGTGGACGCCGGCCGGGATGGGGCGGCGGGCCGACGCACTGCCCGGGCTGTCCCGGGCGACCGGGGTCCACCTGGTCGCGGCCACCGGGCTGCACCAGGCGGTGCACTACGACCCGGCGGAACTCGAGCGGCGGTACGAGGGGCTGGCGGACTTCTTCATCGCCGAGCTGACCACCGGGCTGCGGGGTGCTCCCGAGGGTGTCCGCGCCGGACTGGTCAAGGTGGCGGGCGACTACCACGGCCTCGGCCCGCACTCCCGGCGGGTGATGGCGGCGGCCGCCGAGGCGCACCACGCCACCGGCGCGCCGATCGCGGTGCACCACGAACTCGGCACCGCCGCAGCCGAGGTGCTCGATCTGCTCTGCGAACGCCACGGTGTGCCACCCGAGCGGGTGGTCCTCGGACACCTCAACCGGTTCCCGGACCTCCGGCTGCACCGCGAACTGGCCGCCCGTGGCGCCTTCGTGGCCCTGGACGGCCCCTCGCGGGCCAACCACGCGACCGACCACCACCTGTTCGACACGGTGGCGGCCCTGGTCGAGGCCGGGTACGGCGACCAGGTGCTGCTCGGCGGCGACACCACCACCCGTACCGCCCGTTCCTCCCCCGGGCCGACGCACCTGCTCACCGCCCTGGCGCCCCGGCTGGCCCGGGCGTTCGGTCCCGAGGTCCCGCACGGCATCCTCACCGCCAACCCGGCCCGGGCGTTCGCGGCGGGGTGGCGGGGCTGACCCCTGCCACCCCACCGCGAACGCCCGGAGCCCGACGGCGTCACATGTGGGTGCCGCCGTCGATCCGCAGCTCGGTCCCGGTGACGAACGCGCCGTCGTCCGAGGCGAGCATGGCGATCACACCGGCGACGGTCTCCGGCCCGGCGAAGCCCTGCCCGAGCGCGGGCGAGAGCTTGGCGAGCAGGCCGAGGTCCGCGTCCGCCGGCAGGCCCGGGTTGTTGGTCATGCCGCTGTCGATGCTGCCCGGCGCGACGCACACCGCGCGCAGCCCCTGCTTCGCGTACTCGGCGGCGATCGCGTGGGTGAACGACTGGATGCCGCCCTTGGTCGCGGCGTAGGCGGCCATGTAGGGGTGGGCGAAGGCGGCGGAGGTGGAGCTGAAGTTCACCACCACGCCCTTGCCGCCCGCGAGCAGCGCGGGCAGCGCCTCCCGGGTCATCAGGAAGGTGCCGGTCAGGTTGACCGCCACGATCCTGTTCCAGAGGTCCAGACCGGTCTCGTGGGTGTGGGCGGAGCGCAGGATGCCGGCCGCGTTGACCAGCACGTCCAGGCCGCCGAGCGCGGCGACCGCCCCGGCCACGACGGTCCGTACGGCGGCCTCGTCCGACACGTCCAGCACCGCCGTGCTGAGGCGGTCGGCCGTGCCGTCGGCGGTGGCGCGGTCCAGGGTGGACTTCAGGCCGTCCTCGTCGACGTCGACGGCGACGACCCGGCCGCCCTCGGCGAGGATCCGGTGCACGGTGGCCCGGCCGATGCCCGAGCCGCCGCCGGTGATCAGGACGTTCCGTCCGTCGAAGCGCTCCATGGTGGTTCTCCGTTCCGTTCGTGGTCTCTCGACCTCGCCGACACGGTACGCCTAAATGGCATGTCGTGCCAAAAAGTCTCGACATGCCGAATCGACGTGGGATGTCACCGATCCCTTCGTCCGCGTACGCTGTGCCCGTGACCGGACGTCCGACCCTGAACCAGCGCCGCCGCGAGAGCACCCGGCTGGAGATCGCCCAGGCCGCGGCCGAGCTGTTCGCCGCCCGCGGGGCCGAGGCGACCACCGCCGAGGAGATCGCCACCGCCTCCGGCATCTCGCTGCGCACCTTCTACCGCTACTTCTCGGAGAAGGAGGACGCAGTCGCCCCGCTGCTCGCGGCCGGCGGCGAACGCTGGGTGCGGCTGTTCACGGAGAGCGCCTCCGACCTGCCGGTCCGCGAGGCGCTGGAGCGTTCGGCGGCGGAGTCCCTGAGCCCGTCCGACGCGCCCGCCGTCGAGGCGCTGCGCTGGACCCGCGACCTGCTGCGCGACCCCCGGCTGGCCACGGTCTGGCAGCGGGTGCACGCCGACTCCGAGGAGCGGCTGCGGGCCGCGATCGCCGACCGCTGCCCGCCCGGCACCGACGTGCTGGAGATCCGGCTCGCCGCAGCCGCCGCCACCGCCGCGATCCGGGTCGCGCTGGAGCAGTGGGCGCGCTCCGGCGCCCCGGCCACCGGCCCCGGTTCACCGCGCGAGCTCGGCGCCCGCTGCATGCGCGAACTCACCGCGGGCCTCGACCTGTGGACCCGCGTCAACTGAGGTGGCCTCCGTCACCCCCCGTCGCGGCGGTCGCGGCAGGGGCCGGAAGCACACCCCCGCGGCCTGCCTCTCCTCCTCAAGGCCGATGGCGTCACCGCTGGTCGGCGGGGGTGGCGGCGGCTGCCGAGCGGCTAGGCTGGGTGGCCGCGCCTCGGCGACGGTGCCCCGCTGCGGACGGGGGAACCGGGGCGGCCCTCCCGGGTGTCCTTCCCCCGGGGGCGGGGGAGTACGAGGCGTGGGAGCGAACACGACATGGGTCTGACGAGCCACAAGGTGCTGGCACTGACCGTTCTGGTCGCCGTCGCGGCGATGGTCGGGACGGTCTGGCTGTGGCCGAGACTGTCGAAGAAGAGCTGGAAGGCCGTGCTCGGCCGGATCGGCGCCCTGCTCGCCACCCAGCTGGCGGTGCTCGCCGCGCTCGGCCTGGTCGCCAACAACTACTTCGCGTTCTACAGCAGCTGGGACGACCTGCTGGGCACCGGGGACAGCGGGCCGGTCGTCATCCACAACAAGGTGGACGCCTCCGGCCGGCTGCGCGTCGAGACCATCGGCCACGCCGAGGTGCAGGGCGGCGGCGCGCTCGGCCGCGACCGCGACAAGTCCGGCGAGATCCGCGAGGTCCGCATCGACGGCGCCACCACCCGGCTCTCCACCGAGGGCTACGTCTACCTGCCGCCGCAGTACTTCCAGCCCGAGTACGAGCAGAAGCAGTTCCCGGTCCTGGTCGTCAGCACCGGCTTCCCCGGCATCGCCAAGAACCTCGTCACCCGCCTCAACTACCCGGGCGCGGCGCTGAAGCTGCTGCAGGAGGGGCGGATGCAGCCGACCGTGCTGGTGCTGGTGCGCCCCTCGCCCGCGCTGCCGCAGGACACCGAGTGCGAGGACGTCCCCAACGGCGCGCAGACCGACGCCTACTTCGCCAAGGACGTGCCCTCGGCGATCCAGGCCACCTACCGGGTCTCCGCCGATCCGAGGGCCTGGGCGTTCATGGGCAACTCCACCGGCGGCTACTGCGCGCTCAAGCTGGCGATGCGCCACCCCGACGTCTACCCGACCGCCGTCTCGCTCTCCGGCTACTACCAGGCGGCCGACGACCCGAGCACCGGCGACCTCTACAACGGCAGCGAACAGCGCCGCAACGAGGCCGACCTGATGTGGCGTCTCAAGAACCTGCCGCAGCCCGCGATCTCCGTGCTGCTGGCCGGCACCCGGGAGGGCGACGGCAACTACCGGCGCGAGACCGAGGCGTTCGTGGCCGCCACCCGCAGCCCGATGAAGGTCTCCTACAGCATGCTGGAGACCGGCGGCCACAACTTCGAGACCTGGAGCAAGCTGCTCCCGTCCTCACTGGAGTGGATCTCCCAGCGCCTGACCGTCCCGGCCGCGAGCCCGTCGGCCTGACCGACGCGGCGGCGGGGCCGTCGGCCCGACCGGCACGGCCGGGTGTCCGCGCGGGCGCAGGCGCTCAGACCACCTGCTCCAGGGTGCCGGTGTGCAGCTCGCCGACCCGGCCGCCCTCGCCCTCGTACGTCCAGAACGCGCGGACCGTCATCCGGGCCAGATCCATCACGTGGCTCACGGTGATGCCGCTCACCTCGGTCCAGCTGACGAAGTAGACCTGCGGGCCGACCTCGGCGACGTGCAGGGAGACGTCCTCCCACTGGCCCGCCGATTCGCCGAGGCCCTCCCAGCGCAGCCGCTTGCCGTCGGCCGAGTAGGCGTTGCGGAAGGCCGCGCCGTTGTCGACCCGGAACAGGAAGGTACGGCCGGCGAAGGCGGGCAGGGACGCGGTCATGGTGGGGCGGGTCTCCTCGTCTCTGGACGTGCTGTCGTGGTGCTCGCTGCGCCCCGGACGGTTCCGGACGCGGATGGATCTCCAACCTATCCGACCACCCCGCCTCCGTGGCGCACTTTCCCCGTCGGACCCGCCACCACGGCCACCCGGAATCGCCACCACGGCCACCCGGAATCGCCACCACGGCCACCCGGAACCACCGTCCGGGGGCCCGGCGCGGCGGTGTGAGCTGCGCGACAACCACCCCCGGAATGTTGTCCGTGCGCGGACGGCCTGCCTAGCCTGCAGGAGCTTCCGCCGCAGCGGAGCCCCGCCGTCGGGACGCCGAGTCCCGTCCACCCGCCGGCCGGCAGTCGAGCACCACAGCGGACGGGAGCGGGGGACCCAGGTCAGTGCCCGGCCGCGCGCCGATCGTGCGTGTGCGTCGAGGCTAGGGGTGAAGCCGCTCTCCGGACGGCCGGGCAACCTCAGCGCCCGAACCCGACAGCTCACCTCGTAGGCGTCGCAGAGGACCACTGCCATGCCCACTGCCTCCCCGCAGCCCCCTCGGCCTGCCCGGAACCCGGGCCTCCTCGCCCGCCGTCCGGCCGCCCGCCACGCCCGTCCCTCCCACCGGGGCCGCACCGCGGCCCTCGCCGCCACCGGGGCGCTCGCCGTCACCGGTGCCGGACTGCTCGGCCTCCCCGCCGTGACCGGCGCCCAGGCCGCCGCCCTGCCGACCGTCACCCAGGACAAGCTGGTCCCGGCCACGATGGTCGCCGGCAAGGCGACGGCCGCCTCGCTCACGCTGCACTCCTCGTCCTGCTTCACCGCGAAGACCGTCGGCGTCGGCGTGCGCGACGCGGCCGGGCGCAACCTCGACTTCCCCGGCAACCGGAGCAACGTCCAGGTCTGTCCCGCCGGTCTGTCGATCACCACCGGTACCCGGACGCTGGCGGCCGGCACCTACACCCAGTTCGGCTTCTGGCAGGACAGCACCGGTGCCTGGCACAACCTGCCCTCCCGCCAGCTCGTCGTCTCGGCCGGCACCCCGACGCCGACCCCGACGCCGACCCCCACTCCGACCCCCACCCCGACCCCGACGCCCACCACCCCCGGCACGGGCGCCCCGGTCGCGGGCAAGAAGCTGACCTGGTCCGACGACTTCGACAGCCTCGCCCTCGGCTCCCGCTGGACCGCCGACCGGAGCAGCTCCTACCACTACGGCGACCACAACCCGAACGACAACAAGCTCGACTGGCTGAACAAGAACAACGTCGCCGTCTCCGGCGGCGTCGCCACCTTCACCGCCAGGCCGGGCAGCCACACGCTGGAGAACGGCAAGCAGGCCTGGGACACCGGGCTGCTCACCACCGAGTACTCCGGCGAGGGCTTCAAGGTGAAGACCGGGGACTACATCGAGACCCGGGTCAAGCTCCCGGCCGGCACCGGTGCCTGGCCGGCGCTGTGGACGTGGAACAGCACCAGCGGCACCCACGGGGAGATCGACTCCTTCGAGTACCACAGCGACAACCCGAACCTGCTGGAGCTGACCAACCACATCAACCCGGGCCACCTGTACTACACCGACGCCAAGGCGATCGCCAAGGACGGCTGGGTCACCATCGGCACCCACTACGGCGCCGCCTCGGTCGACTGGTACGTCAACGGCACCAAGGTGTTCTCCGACGGCAAGGGCGTCGGCGCCGGCTGGACGGCGTACCCGATCCTCAACCTGTCCCTGAGCGCGGGGAACTACCACCCCGCGCCCTCGGGCACCACGCCGATCACCTTCGCGGCGGACTACGTCCGGGTGTACCGGTAACAACGCCCACCGCTCCGGGGCCGACGGTCAGGCGATCGGCCTCGGAGCGGTGGTCTCGACGACGTCGATCGTGAACGGCTGCCGGTTGTTCGCCTCGTTCCGGTCGTCGTCGCCGCGCACCGCGACGTAGCCGCCCGCCAGCTCGCCGAGCGGGACGTCGGCGGAGAGCCGGAGCGGGATCAGCGCCGTCGCGCTGCGGAACTTCGGCAGTCCGGCCGGGAAGGTGCAGCGCACCCGGTGGCCGTTCTGGAACTCGTAGCAGTTCTCCGGGAAGAACGGCCCCTCGGCCGTGACCCCCTCGGGCAGGGTGACCACCACGGTGAACGGCGAGGCGGTCCGGTCCGGGCCGAGGTTGCCGACGAAGGCGTGCAGGGTGGTGGTGCCGCCGGGCGCGGCCGGGTCCGGGTCGATCCGGACGACGTAGAGGTCGGAGTCCGAGCGCTTGGCCGCGGCCGGGTCGGCGTTGGCGCCCGGCTCCGCGGCGCCGGGGTCACCGGCCCCCGGCGCCGGGGCGCTCGTCCCGGGCGCGGGCGCCTTGTCGTCCGGCGGACAGACCGCGCCGGCCTGTCCGGCGGCCAGCACCGCCACCGTGCACCCCGTCGCCAACGACCTGCCGAGAAGCCTTCGAACGGAACCGCTGCGGGTCATCGCCGCTCACCCTGCCCTTCGTGTCCGGCGGGCCCGCGCCGTCGCGGGCCGCGTCCGGACCAGCGTCGCCGACCGGTCCGCCGAGGCCGGACGACCCGCTCCCGGACGGCTCGAAGGGGCCCTCGAACGGGTGAACCTCCGGGCGTGTCGCCATGCCGACGGACCGTCGGGGACCCGGCGCCGGGCTTGTCAGGGAGCCAGCACCTGGCCCAGCCGGGCCGCGATCCCGTGCATCACCGGCACCAGCGACGCCGCGCCGGCCTGCTCCTCCAGCGCCCTGATCCGGGCCTCCGGGCCGGAGACGGACAGCGCCGTCGGCGTCGGCGCGCCGGGGACGGCCAGGGCGATGCAGCGCACGCCGATCTCCTGCTCCTGGTCGTCGACCACGTAGCCGCGCTCGCGCGCCTCGGCGAGCTGCGCCATCAGCTCCTGCGGGTCGGTGACGGTGTGCGGGGTGTGCGCGGGCAGCGGGTTGGGGCCGAGGACGGCGCGCGCCTCCTCGTCGGGCAGCTGCGCCAGCAGCGCCTTGCCGACGCCGGTGCAGTGCGGCTGCACCCGGCGGCCGACCTCGGTGAACATCCGCATCGAGCGCCGCGACTGCACCTGCCCGACGTAGACCACCTCGCCGCCCTCCAGGACCGCCAGGTTGGCGGTCTCGCCGGTGGCCTCCATGAGTTCGGCCAGGTAGGGGCGGGCCCAGCTGCCGAGCAGCCGTCCGGCGGTCTCGCCGAGCCGGATCAGCCGCGGGCCGAGGGTGTAGCGGCGCGCGGTGTCCTGGCGGACATAGCCCTGCTGCACGAGGGTACGAACCAGGCGATGGATGGTCGGCATCGGCAGCCCGGAGGAGGTGGAGAGCTCGCTGAGCGTCGCCACGCCACCGGAGTCGGCGAGCGCCTCCAGCAGCTGGAAGGCCCGTTCGACGGACTGCACTCCGCCGCCGGTGCGCTCCTGTCCCGTCGGGGCGGCCGCTTTCGGGGCGCCGCCCCCGCCGCCCCCGCCGCTCGCGGTGCTCCCGCCGCCTTCGGTGTCTTCGGTGCTCTCACTGCTCTCGGAGGTAGGGGCCACCGGCGTTCCCTTCGCGGTCGGAGGAGGAGTACAGTCCCAGCGATCATCTCAACAAACCGTTGAAATTCTGTATCGCGGAAACTAGTCTCCACCTTACAGAATCAAGCCCTCCACTTAGGAGTGTCCTGCTCATGGCTGCAGATCAGGGACCCGGAGCTTCCCCCACCGCTCCGGTCGTCACGGTCGCGGGTCCGCGCGTCCACCGGGCCGAGGAGGTGCTCACTCCGGAGGCGGTCGCCTTCGTCGTCGGCCTGCACCGCTCCTTCGAGGGCCGGCGCCGCGAGTTGCTCGCCCGCCGCCGGGAGCGCCGTGCCGCGATCGCCCGCACCGGCACCCTGGACTTCCTGCCCGACACGGCCGGGGTCCGCGCCGCCGACTGGCGGGTCGCCGAGGCGCCGAAGGCGCTCCAGGACCGCCGGGTCGAGATCACCGGCCCCACCGACCGCAAGATGGTGATCAACGCGCTCAACTCCGGCGCGAAGGTCTGGCTCGCCGACTTCGAGGACGCCACCTCCCCGACCTGGGAGAACGTGGTGAGCGGTCAGATCAACCTGATCGACGCCTTCGAGGGCCGGATCGACTTCAGCAGCTCCGCCGGCAAGGCCTACACGCTCCGCCCGGCCGCCGAACTCGCGACCGTGGTGGTCCGCCCCCGCGGCTGGCACCTCGACGAGAACCACCTGCTGGTCGACGGCGAGCCGGTGGCCGGCGCGTTCCTCGACTTCGGTCTCTACTTCTTCCACAATGCCGCCCGGCTGCTCGCCCGCGGCGCGGACGACCCGAACTCCGGGCCGTACTTCTACCTGCCGAAGACCGAGAGCCACCTGGAAGCCCGGCTCTGGAACGACGTGTTCACCCACGCCCAGGCCGAGTTGGGCATCCCGCACGGCACGGTCCGCGCCACCGTGCTGATCGAGACCATCACCGCCGCATTCGAGATGGACGAGATCCTCTACGAGCTGCGGGACCACGCCGCCGGCCTCAACGCCGGCCGCTGGGACTACCTGTTCTCCATCGTCAAGAACTTCCGCGACGCCGGCGAGCACTACGTCCTGCCCGACCGCAACACCGTCACCATGGCCTCGCCGTTCATGGCCGCCTACACCCGGCTGCTGGTGCGGACCTGCCACCGGCGCGGCGCGCACGCGATCGGCGGCATGGCCGCGTTCATCCCCAGCCGCCGGGACCCCGAGGTCAACGCGGCCGCGCTGGAGAAGGTCAAGGCCGACAAGGACCGCGAGGCCGGCAGCGGCTTCGACGGCTCCTGGGTCGCGCACCCGGACCTCGTCCCGGTCGCCCGCGCCTCCTTCGACGCCGTGCTCGGCGAGCGCCCGCACCAGAAGGACGACCCCGGTCCGGCCGAGCCCGTCACCGCCGACCAGCTGCTCGACATCGCGGGCGCCGGCGGCAGCTGCACCCGGAACGGGCTGCACAACGCCGTCCAGGTCGGCATCCGCTACATCGAGGCCTGGCTGCGCGGCCTCGGCGCGGTCGCCATCTTCAACATGATGGAGGACGCCGCCACCGCCGAGATCTCCCGCTCGCAGATCTGGCAGTGGATCCACAACGACGTCGTGCTCGCCGACACCGGGGAGAAGGCCACCGCCGACCTGGTCCGCCGGCTGGTCGCCGAGGAACTGACCGCGCTGCGGGCCGAGGTCGGCGACGAGGTCTATGCCGCCGGGCGCTGGCGCGAGGCCGCCCAGCTCTTCGAACAGGTCGCGCTGGCCGAGGAGTTCGCGGACTTCCTGACCCTGCCCGCGCTGCCCCTGCTCGGCTGAGGGTCCTGACCGCACCGCCCCTGCCCGGGCCGAGCAGCCGGACGCCAACGCCCCTGCCCGGCCGAGGCCCACGCTACCGGCCGGGCACGCCGGCGGTCCCCTCCGGTGCGGCGCACTCGGTCCGCCGGGTGCGCCGTTCCGTCCGGTGACACCGGGACCGGCGGACCCGGTACGGCGCTGCTCGGTGCGGCGGCACTCGCTCCGGCGGTCCGGCGCCGTGCCGCCCGTCAGCCGCCGCGGCAGGTCAGCGCGTCACCGAGGGCGCTGCGCCGGTAGAGCACCCGGCGGCCGTGCCGGGTGCGGTCCAGCAGACCGGCCGCGGTCAGCGCCCCCAGATGGCGGCTGACCGCGCCGGGCGTCACCCCCAGCCGGTGGGCGAGATCGGTGGTGCTGGCGGGCGACGCCAGGAGGACCAGCAGCCGTGCCCGGGCCGCCCCGACCAGACCGACCAGCGCGGCCGGCGCGGCCGCCCCGGCCGGCCCGGTCCTTCCGGTCAGGCCCTCCGCCATGGTCGCCCGGCCGCGCGCGGGGTAGGCGATCAGGGGCGGTCCGTCCTGGGTGATGTCGGTCTGCGCACCGATCCCGGCCAGCGTCGGGATCAGCACCAGGCCCCGCCCGGCCACGTCCACCGAGGTGCCCAGCGCCTGGACCGCCGGATTGGAGTCGTTCAGCCGCAGCACCCCGGCCCGCCAGGAGATCCGGGCGTCGAGGTCCGCGAACAGCCCCTCCGCACCGCGTTCCGAGAGCATCCGGCCCCGGTGGGCGAGGTCCGCCTCCAGGACCTCCCGCGCCCGCGGCCACCACGCGGGGGCCAGACAGCGCGTCCAGTACGCCGCCAGCGCCTCCGCCACCCGGTCCCGCAGCACCGCCGGGCGGTCGATCAGCGCGGTCAGCACCGGCGGCAGCGGACTCCCGTCACCGGACCAGGCGGCCAGCACGTCCGTCCTGACCTCCTCCGGCGGTGTCCCGGCCAGCTCCGCGAGTTCGTCGTGGAAGTCCGGCCGGGGCACCGCGGGACGGGGCGTCAGGAAGTCCGGCACGAAGGCGTTCGGCGTGATCAGCGCGTCCAGCAGCGCGGTGTCCAGCGTCTCCCAGCGGTCCTGCCGGCCGGCGATCCACGGCTGCTGCTCCGGGTAGTACCACGGCCAGCGGCGGGCGCGCAGGCCCAGCACCGTCTCCTGCAAGGGGGAGTAGGCGAACCAGGTGGCGGCGAGGTCGTCGACCCCGAGACGGAACTCGAACATTGACCGCAACGGTAAAAGAATTCCGCCCGTCCGGGAACCCCGCTGTCCTTGGTCCATGACCTCCTCCCCCGGCACGGGGGCGCGCCCGCGCGCCTCCGGCCGATGCCTCCTGCCCGCCGACCCGCTGCTGCGCCGACTCGTCCTGATGGGGCTGGTGAACTCCGTCGGGGACGGGCTGTTCGTCACGGTGAGCGTGCTGTTCTTCACCCGCTCCATCGGCCTGACTCCCACCTCGGTGGCGCTCGGCCTCACCGTCGCCGGCGTGTGCGGGGTGTTCGCGGGGGTGCCGATGGGCCGGCTCGCGGACCGGGTCGGGAGCAAGCGGCTGCTGCTGGTGGTCGGTCCGCTGGAGGCGGCGGCCGTGCTCGGCTACGCCTTCGTGCACTCCTTCGCCGCGTTCGTGGTGCTGGCCTGCGCCGCGACGGCGCTGTCGCGCGGGGCGGCGGCGGTGCGAAGCGCGCTGATCGCCCGGGCGTTGCCGGCCGAGGGACAGGTGCGGGCGCGGGCGCTGCTGCGGTCGGTGATGAACGCGGGCCTGGTGGTCGGCTCCGGCGGTGCGGCGCTCGCGCTGCAGGCCGACAGCTGTGCCGGGTACGTGACGGTGCTGGTGCTGGACGCGGTGAGCTTCCTGGGTGCGACGGTGCTGCTGGCGGGCCTGCCGGTGCCGGCCCCGGGCCCCGGGGCCGGCGCCGCCGGGGCCGCCGGCGACCCGGGCGGGCCCCGGACGGCGCTGCGCGACCGCCGGTACCTGCTGGTCACGGCGCTGCACGCGGTGCTGGAGCTGCAGCTCGCCGTGCTGACCGTGGGGCTGCCGCTGTGGATCGTGCTCGGCACCGCGGCTCCGGCGGCGACGGTGGCGGCGGTCAACGTGGTCAACTGCCTGCTGGTGGTGGCCTTCCAGGTGCGGGCGAGCCGGGGTGCGACCGATGCGGCGTCGGCGGCGCGGGTCTGTGCGCGCGGGGCGCTGCTGCTGGCGGGCGGGTGCCTGGTCTACGCGGCGGCCCAGTACGGCCCGGCCTGGGCGGCGGCCGGGGCGCTGCTGGTGGGGGCGCTGGTGCACAGCCTGGGCGAACTGCTGACCTCGGCGGGCGGCTGGACGCTCAGTCTGGACCTGGCGGACCCGCGGGCGCACGGCGAGTACCAGGGGGTGTTCATGAGCGGGCAGGCGGCCGCGCACGTGATCGGGCCGTTGGTGGTCACGCTGACGGCGGTGGACCACGGGGCGGTGGGCTGGATGGTGCTGGCGGGGGTGTTCGCGCTCGCCGGACCGGCGCTGACGGCGGCCGTGCGGGGTGCGGTTCCGGGCGGCGCACCCGGTCCGGCCGTCCGCGTCGGCTGAGCCCGGGCCCGGACCCTCGGGTGCCGGGCGGGTCCGTCGCGCACCGTTGCGGGCGCCCCACGGGGGTGGGAGCCGGCTCCGGTGCGGCGGCACGCCGCGGCCCCGGACCCTCGCCGTGGGTCCGGGGCCGCGGTCCGCCGGCCGGGCGGGTCGGACCGGGAGGGTCCGGGGCCGGCCGGCGGAGTCCGGGTGACGCACCGTCCCTGGGGCGGCCCGGAGTTCGGGGGAGCGGTGTGCGGCGTTCGAAGTGACGGACCGTCAGATTGGGCGGGCGGCAAGCTCCTTGGCGGCCCGGGCGCAGGCCTGCGCGATCCGGTCCTCGTTCACCGTGGTGAGCTGCCCCTTCTCGACGACGGCGTTGCCGTTGACGAGCAGCAGGGCGAGCGGCGGCAGCGCGCCGAGGGCGAGCGCGGCGACCGGGTCGGCGATCGAGGAGTGCATGACGCCGTCGACCTTCCACAGCGCGAGGTCGGCGAGCTTGCCGGCCTCGATCGAGCCGATCTCGTTCTGCCGGCCGAGCACCCGGGCGCCGCCCATGGTGCCCAGCCGCAGTGCCTGCCGGGCGGTCAGCGCGGTGGGGGTGCCGTGCAGCCGGTTGATCAGCAGGGCGTTGCGCAGCTCGGTGCCGAGTTCGCCGGACTCGTTGGAGGCGGTGCCGTCGACGCCGAGGCCGACCGGGACGCCGGCCGCCAGCATGTCGGGGACCCGCGCGATCCCGGCGGCCAGCCGGGCGTTGGAGGAGGGGCAGTGCGCGACGCCGGTCCCGGTCTCGGCGAACTTGGCGATGTCGGAGTCGTTCATGTGGACGCAGTGCGCCATCCAGACGTCCTCGCCGAGCCAGCCGACCGACTCGAAGTAGTCGGTCGGGCCCATCCCGAACAGCTCCTTGCAGAAGGCCTCCTCCTCGGCGGTCTCGGAGCCGTGGGTGTGCAGCCGGACGCCCTTGCGGCGGGCGAGTTCGGCGGACTCGCGCAGCAGCCGGGTGGAGACCGAGAACGGCGAGCAGGGCGCGAGCGCGATCTGCAGCATCGAGTCGGCGGAGGCGTCGTGGTAGCGGTCGACGGCCTCCTCGGAGGCGGCGAGGATCGCGTCCAGCTCCTCGACGGCGTGGTCCGGGGGCAGGCCGCCGTCCTTCTTGCTGCGGTCCATCGAGCCGCGCAGGGCGGTGAAGCGCAGGCCCAGCTCCTGGACGGCCTCGATCTCGGCGCCGAGGATGTCGCCGCCGTCCTTGGGGAACACGTAGTGGTGGTCGGCGGCGGTGGTGCAGCCGGACTTGAGCAGCGCGGCGGCGGAGCCCTGGGCGGCGGCGTGCACGAGCCGGTCGTCGATCCGGGCCCAGGTCGGGTAGAGGGCGACCAGCCAGTCGAAGAGGATGTTGTCCTGGGCGAGGCCGCGGGTGATCCACTGGTAGAAGTGGTGGTGGGTGTTGACCAGGCCGGGGGTGACGAGGTGGCCCTCGGCGTTGATCCGGCGTACCACGTTGTCCAGCCAGGCCGGGGCGGGGCCGTTGCCGACCGACTCGATCCGGTTGCCGAGGACGACCACGTGGCCGCGGGCGTACTCGGTGTCGTGGGCGTCGACGGTGGCGATCGCGGCGTTCTCGATGACGATCCGCTGATCGGTGGGCGGGGGCTGGACTGCCATGGTGACTCCAAGGGGGAGGGCCGGGCGGGCACGGGGCGCATGCCCGCCCGGTGGGTCAGGAGGGTGACGGCGTCGCCGTCGGCACCGACGGGTCGGGCGACCCCTCGGTGGCGGCGCGGCGGGTGGCGCCGAGGTGGTGGAACAGCAGGTTGAGCAGGACGGCCGCGACGCAGCCGGCCGAGATGCCGGAGTGGAGCAGGGTGCGGGCGGCCTCCGGGAAGGCGTCGTAGAAGGTCGGTGCGGCGATCGGGACGATGCCGACCCCGAGCGAGACCGACACCAGGACGGTGTTGGCGCCCGAGTCCAGGCCGGCCTCCGCGAGGGTGCGGATGCCGCTGGCGGCGACCGTGCCGAAGAGCACGATCCCGGCGCCGCCCAGGACGGGCTGCGGGACGAGCGAGACCAGGGCGCCGAGCACCGGGAAGAGCCCGAGCAGGACGAGCAGTCCGCCGCCGGTGGCGACCACGAAGCGGCTGCGGATCCCGGTCAGCGCCACCAGCCCGATGTTCTGGGCGAAGGCGCTGGCGGCGAAGCCGTTGAAGACCGGGCTGACGGCGGTGGCGAGCCCGTCGGCCCGCAGTCCGGCGGCGAGGGTCTTCTCGTCGGCCTCGCGGTCGACGATCCGTCCCAGGGCGAGCATGTCGGCGGTGGACTCGGTCATGGAGACCACCATGACGATGCAGAGCGAGGCGATCGCGGCGGCGTCGAAGACCGGCGCGCCGAAGTGGAAGGGCGAGGGCAGGGCGAAGATCCGGGCCTCGTGGACGGCGCCGAAGTCGGCCAGCCCGAGCGGGAAGGCGAGCAGGGTGCCGACCGCCAGGCCGACGAGCAGGGAGAGCTGCTGCCAGAAGCCGCGCAGCAGCCGGTTGCCGAGGACCACCGCGCCGAGGGTGAGCGCGGCCAGCCCGATGGCCTTGGTGGAGCCGTAACCGGGGGCGTCCGGCGAACCGCCGCGGGCCCAGTTGACGGCCACCGGGAGCAGGGACACCCCGATGAGGGTGATCACGGTGCCCTGGACGACCGGGGGGAAGAACCTGATCAGCTTGCAGAAGTACGGTGCCGCGAGGAAGCACAGGATCCCCGCGACGATCACCGCGCCGAAGATCACCGGGAGGGCGTCCTTCGGCCCGTGCTCCTTCGCGATGGCGATCATGGGGGCGACGCCGGCGAACGAGACGCCGTTGACGAACGGCAGCCGGGCACCGATCCGCCAGACGCCGATGGTCTGGAGCAGGGTGGCCAGTCCGGCGGTGAACAGGCTGGCCGATATCAGGAGGGCGAGTTCGGCGGGGCTCAGGCCCACGCCGGCGCCGACGATGAGCGGGGGAGCGACGACTCCCGCGTACATCGCGGCGACGTGCTGGAGCCCGCTGGTGAGGAGCCTCACCGGGGGCAGGAGCTGGTCCACGGGGTGGACCTCCGGTCCGGACGGCGTGCCGGCGGGGCGTGCCGGTGCGCCGTCCGGGCCGGGTGTTCTCGCAGGGGTGGTACCGCCGTCGGTGCTGCCGGTGTTGCTGGGTGCCATGTCGAGCCCCTCTTGTGCCTCGGCTCTCGGCGCGCCCGTGACGCTGGAGGTGTTCCCGAGGGCGGGGACGGCGGTGCAGAAGTCCCTCGGGCGGGTTCTCCAGCTCCCCGGGCCGGCCGCCGTGAGGGTGGGCACGGTCTCCGATGGGTGGGGGTGGAGAAGCAGGTGGTGCGGAAGGTGCTGCCGGGTGCCGGCGGGAGTCCGGCGGCCGGGCTCAGGCGACCGGGATCACCGGTACGACGCCCTCGCGGTGCACGGTGCCCTCGATGAGGCCGTACATCCGGTCGGCGGCGTAGTAGACCTCGTTCTCGTTCTTGAGCCCGAACGGCTCCAGGTCGACCAGGAAGTGGTGCTTGTTGGGGAGTTCGAGCCGGACCTCGTCGACCTCGGCCCGGTTGTTGAGGACCCGGGTGCCCATCCCGTGCAGGGTCTGCTGCAGCGAGTAGGAGTAGGTCTCGGCGAAGGCCTCGAGCAGGTGCCGCTTGATGTGGGTGTAGCTGCGGTTCCAGTTGGGCTGGGCCTCGTCGTCACGGCCGGTGAAGCCGTACTTCCAGCGGGCGGTGACCTGGGTGGCGAGGATCCGGTCGTACGCCTCCTGGAGGGTGGTGTACTTGTCCTTGATGTAGCCCCAGAACTCCGAGTTGGTGGAGTTCAGCACGACCAGGTCCTTCAGTCCGGAGATCACCTGGACGGAGTCCCCGTCGTAGACGATCTCGCTGGTGCGGACCTCCTGGCCGGTGCGGACGAAGGAGTGCCCGACCTCCTCGGAGCCGATGAAGCGGGCGCTGCTGTCGGGCGTGCGGATCCGGTCCCAGGAGTACTCCTCGATCCGGATCCTGGCCTTGTGCACGACGCCGCGCTCGGTGTCGTCGACGAAGTGCAGGGCCAGCTGGATGCCGAAGGCCTCGGCGGAGTCGATCCCGTACTCCTTGGCGAAGGCGAAGACGGTGTTCTTGGTGGTGTCGGTGGGCAGGCAGTTGGCGTTCGACCCGGTGAGGTGGACGTCGTCGAACTCGCCGGAGAGGGCGACCGAGACGTTCAGGTCCTTGATCTCGTGGCGGGTCGAGTCGCGGTACACGCGGACGATCCGGTTCTCCGCCTTGCCGTACTGGTTCTGACCGAGCACGTGGGCCATGACATGGCTCCCAAATCAATCGATCGGTCTAGCTTCCGCGGTAGACCGAGTATCCGAACGGGTTCAGCAGCAACGGCACGTGGTAGTGGTGCTGCGCGGGCGCGACCGTGAAGACGATCGTGACCTCGGGGAAGAACGGCGGTTCCTCGGACTTCCGGCCGAAGTACGCGGCGGTGTCGAAGAGCAGCCGGACGACCGAGCCCGCCTCCACGGCCGGCAGGTCCTTGGCCCGGCCGTCGGAGTCCGTGGCGGAGGTGCCGAGCACCTGCCAGCCACCCTCGGTGTGCAGTGCGAGCTCGACCGGGACGCCCTCGGCCGGGCGGCCGAGGCTGGTGTCGAGCACGTGGGTGGAGATGCCAGTCATGGGTGAGGTGACCTTACTGATGGCAGAGGTGGTGCGGGGACGCTGAGGTGCTGCGTCAGTGATACCTGAGGCGGTGCCGGAGGAGTCCGAACGACCGTCAGTTGTCGTCGAGCAGCCGGTTGATCCGGATGTCGTTGATCCTGCGCAGTTCGCCCCGGACGATCTCCGCCTCGGTGGCGGGGTCGTTGGGCTGGCGCTCGCGCAGGGCGTCGAGCATGGTGGCCGCGGTGCGGCCGGTCGCGCAGATCAGGAACACATGGCCGAACTTGGCCTCGTAGGCGGCGTTGGCCCGGCGCAGTTCGTCGAGCAGGGCCTCGTCGGCCCCGTGGACGCCGGCCTGCTCGCGCTCGGAGGTGGCGTCGCCCGGCTTGGGCGCGCCGATCCGGGCGTGGCCGGCCATGGCGTCGTGCAGGTCGGAGACGGAGAGCCCGGCCATCGCCGCGGCGTTGGCCTCGAGCAGGGACCGGCGGTCCTTCCACGGACGGGCCGCCGCGACGGCGTCGGCCCAGCCGGGGCTGGTGCAGACGTCCAGCAGGATCTCCTTGAGCTCGGCGGTGTCGGTCGCCGCCAGGGCGTCAAGGGCGTGGGGGTGGTTGGTCACGGGTGGACCTCCTGGAGAGTGGTGCCACCCGCACAAGCTAGATCCGCGGGATCGGGCCGTCAACACTTTGTTGAACGGTTGGTGGTTACGTTTCGCGACGGCCCTGGTCGCGGGGTGTTTCGTGTGTGATGAGACAAGTGCGCCCCGCCGGGGCCCGGGCGAGACTGGCCGGGCCGGCGGGGCGCGCCCCTGCGGGAGGGGTCAGTTCGGCTTCGCGCCGTCCTGGCGGTTGAGGTAGTTGTACACGGTGAACCGGCTGACGCCGAGCGCCGTGGCGACCGTCTCGACGCCGTGCCGGACGGTGAAGGCGCCGCGCTCCTCCAGCAGTGCGACCACGCGCTGCTTCTCCCAGCGGTCCAGCTCGGTCAGCGGGCGGCCGTCGAACTGGCGGGTCATCTCGCCCAGCAGGCGGTCCAGCGCGCTGCTGAGGTGCGGCAGCCGGACGGCCAGCGCCCGTTCGCCCTCCCACTCCAGGACGACGTCCTCGGCCTTCGCCTCGTCCAGCGGGACGGGCGTCGCGCCGACCGCGTCCAGCAGCGGCTTGATCGCCGCGGCGAGCGGGTGTTCGGTCTGCTCGGTCACGGCGTACCGCCCTCCCCGACCGCGCTCCCGTCCCGGGCCCCGCCCTCGGCGAGGACGCTGACCTGGACCGAGATCCGGGTCGCGCCGGCGTCCAGGCTCTCCCGGAGCAGCTTGGACACGGCGGCCAGGACCTGGTCCGCCTCGCCCTCGGCGCCGGTGCCGAACGGGCCCACCGCGACGTCGAGGCCCGCCTCGTCGACGACCTTGCGGGCCGCCACGGCGTGCGGCGGGAACGTGTCCAGTTCGAACGGTTCTGTCGTGAACTCCACCATCAATCGCACCCGCTCACTCTAGCGAGCGGGCGGGCGGCGGTGGGCCGGTCGCGGAGGGCCGGTCCGGGAGGGCCGGCCTGCGGGCCCGGCACTTCAACAATTTGTTGCAGATGCCTTGACAGTCGCTCGATGCCCCGGACATGCTTCCACCAGACAGAATCCCTCTTCCGGATCGTGGAAGTTGCGGATGTCGGAAGAGAGATTACGAGGTGATGGACGTGGCCGCCGAACCGAGCGCCGCCGCCCGGCACAGCTTCACGGTCAACCTGTCGATCCTGTTCGGCGAGCTCCCGCTGCTGGAGCGCCCGGCCGCGGCCGCCGCCGCCGGCTTCACCGCCGCCGAGCTGTGGTGGCCGTTCGGCGAGGAGCACGACCCGTCCGGGGCCGAACTCGACGCGCTGCGCAAGGCCTTCACCGACGCCGGCGTCCACCTCACCGGTCTCAACTTCCTCGACGACCTGACCCGGGGCGCCCGGGGCACCGTCTCGCTGCCCTCGGAGCGCGACCGCTTCCGGGCCAACGTCCCGGTCGCCGCCGCGCTCGCCGCCTCGCTCGGCACTCCGGCGCTGAACGCCCTCTACGGCAACCGCGTCGAGGGCGTCGACCCGGCGGAGCAGGACGCGCTGGCGCTGGAGAACCTCGTGCTCGCCGCCCGGGCCGCCCACGGGATCGGCGCGATCCTGCTGGTCGAGGCGCTGAACCGGCCGGAGTCCCCGGACTACCCGCTGGTCTCCGCCGCCGCCGCGGTCGAGGTGGTGGACAAGGTCAACGCCGCCACCGGCCTGGGCAACGCGAAGTTCCTCTGCGACCTCTACCACCTGGCCCGCAACGGCGAGGACCTCGCCGCGGTCATCGACACCTACGCCGACCGGATCGGCCACGTGCAGATCGCCGACACCCCCGCCCGCAACGAGCCGGGCACCGGCGGGCTCGACTTCGAGGACCTCTTCGCCCGCCTCACCGCCGCCGGCTACACCGGCCGGATCGGCCTGGAGTACCGGCCGTCCACCGGCGTCAGCGCCGACAGTTTCGAGTGGCTCGCGCGGGAGCACCGCGCGGCGGCGCTCTGATCCTCTCCCTCCCCCCTGCTCCTCTCCGCGCACCCGCACCCCGCGGGCGCACCCCGCACGCACGCAACAGAAGGAACGACGCGATGAGCCGCAAGATCGCCTTCATCGGCCTCGGCATCATGGGCAGCCCGATGGCGGCCAACCTGGTCCGGGCCGGCCACCACGTCACCGGCTACAACCTCACCCAGCCGCAGATCGACGCCCTGGTCGCGGCCGGCGGCCACGGCGCCACCAGCATCGCCGACGCGGTGAAGGACGCCGAGGTCGTGATCACCATGGTCCCGGCCGACCCGCACGTCGAGCAGGTCGTGCTGGGCGAGGGCGGTGTCCTGGAGAACGCCCGCCCGGGCACCCTCCTCATCGACATGTCGAGCATCACCCCGCAGACCTCGATCAAGGTCGAGGCCGCCGCGAAGGAGAAGGGCGTCCGGGCCCTGGACGCCCCGGTGTCCGGCGGTGAGGCGGGCGCGGTCGAGGCCGTGCTGTCGATCATGGTCGGTGGCGCCGCCGAGGACTTCGCCGAGGCCGAGCCGCTGTTCGCCGCGCTCGGCACCACCGTGGTCCACGTCGGCCCGGCCGGCGCCGGCCAGACCGTCAAGGCCGCCAACCAGCTGATCGTCGCGGTCAACATCCAGGTGCTGGCCGAGGCCGTGGTCTTCCTGGAGAACGCGGGTGTGGACCTCGCGGCCGCGCTGGACGTGCTCGGCGGCGGCCTGGCCGGCTCGACGGTGCTGAACCGCAAGAAGGCCAACATGCTGGACCGCGAGTTCGCCCCCGGTTTCCGGATCGACCTGCACCACAAGGACATGGGCATCGTCACCGACGCCGCCCGGGCCGTCGGTGCGGCGCTGCCGGTCGGCGCGGTCGTCGCCCAGCTGGTCGCCTCCGCCCGCGCCAACGGCGACGGCTCCCTCGACCACTCGGCGCTGCTGCGCGGCGTCGAGCGGCTCTCCGGCCGCGAGGTGAAGTAGCACCTCCGGCCTCGCCGGCCGGCGGGGTGGAAACACCCGGCCGGCCCCCGAAGCTCCTCCCGGTGGCGTGTACCTGTCCGGTCGTGCCCGCGCCACCGGGAGGCCGACCGGCGGCCGTCGGCCGACGTCGTCCGTCGGCCGCCGGCCGACTCCAGACCCGATCGGCGGGCGGGCCGGGGCTCATCCGCCCGCCCGTCGATCGACCAGGCTGCGACGCGCCCACCCTCACGGGGCACTTCGGTCGTGCACCCGGCGCGTCGCACCGGCTCCCTCCCTCACCGAGGGGAGCCCCTCGTACGTCGGAAGCGGGCGAGGGGAACGGCGGGGAGGGAGCCGCTCCCGGGCCGCCCGGGCCCATGCTTGACGAACCATCTGCCAGACCAGCCCGGAAGTGAGGCCCACGCCATGCCCGCCACCCCCCACCAGGGCCATGTGGTCGTAGCTCCCGACAAGTTCAAGGGCACCCTCGAAGGTGCCCAGGCCGCCGCCCGGATCGCCGCCGGCATCCGCCGCGCCGCGCCCGGCACCGAGGTGCGCGAACTGCCCGTCGCGGACGGGGGCGAAGGCACCCTGGCCGCAGCCCTCGCGGCCGGTTTCACCCGGGTCGCCGCCAAGGTGGCCGGCCCCACCGGTCTGCCGGTGGACGCCGCGCTCGCCGTGCGGGGCACCACCGCCGTGGTCGAGCTGGCGCAGGCCTCCGGGCTGGCCCGGCTCCCCGGCGGGCGGACCGCCCCGCTCGCGGCCGGCTCCTACGGCGTCGGCCAGCTGATCGCGAGGGCGGTCGCCCAGGGGGCCCGGCGGATCGTGCTCGGCCTCGGCGGCAGCGCCGGCACCGACGGCGGGGCGGGCATGCTCCAGGCGCTCGGGGTCTCGCTGCTCGACGCCGACGGCGCCGAGCTCCCGCCCGGCGGCGCCTCGCTGCGCCGGCTGGCCCGGATCGACCTCGGCACCTCGGCCCGCACCATGGAGGGCGTCGAGGTGGTCGTCGCCTGCGACGTGGACAACCCGCTGCTCGGTCCGCGCGGAGCCGCCGCCGTCTACGGCCCGCAGAAGGGCGCGGACGCCGAGGACCTGCTGGTCCTGGAGGAAGGTCTGACCCGGTTCGCCGACCTGGTCGCCGCCACCGTCGGCCGCGACGTCCGGGAGGCCCCCGGCGCCGGGGCCGCGGGCGGGGTCGGCTTCGCCGCGCTGGCCGTGCTCGGCGCCACCATGCGACCCGGCATCGAGCTGCTGCTCGACCTGCTGGGTTTCGACGGGGCGGTGCGTGGGGCACGCCTCGTCGTCACCGGCGAGGGCTGCCTGGACGCGCAGACGCTCCACGGCAAGGCCCCCGCCGGCGTCGCCGCGGCGGCTGCCCGGGCGGGGGTTCGGGTGGCCGCCGTCGCGGGGCGGGTGGAGCTGTCGGAACGGGAGTGGCGGTCCGCCGGCTTCGTCGCGGCCTACGCGCTCAGCGAGTTGGGCGAGACCCCGGGCGAGGGCATGACCAGGGCCGGAGAGCTGGCCGAGGTCGCGGGCGAGCGGCTCGCCGCCGACTTCCTGCGCCGCTGAGCCGGCGCCGGTCGCGGGCCCGTACCGCCGTCCGCTCGTAGTTTCCTCCATTGACGTTTTGTTGAAGGCGGGCCTAGGCTCCGGGCCATCCTTCGGCGCACCCACTCGTACCAGCCATCCCCTCATCAGGCTTCGGAGGTTCCCCATGCCCATCAGCGAGACCGAGGTGATCCGCTCCCGCCGGGTGGTCCTGCCGGACGGCGAGCGCCCCGCGGACGTGCTGGTCCGGGACGGGAAGATCGAGCGGATCGCCCCCCACGGCACCCTCCCGGCCGACGGCCACCGGGTGACCGACCTCGGCGACACCGCCCTGCTCCCCGGCCTGGTCGACACCCACGTGCACGTCAACGAACCCGGCCGCACCGAGTGGGAGGGCTTCGCCACCGCCACCCGGGCCGCCGCCGCCGGCGGTGTCACCACGATCGTCGACATGCCGCTCAACTCGGTGCCCCCCACCACCACCCCCGCCGGGCTCGAGGCCAAGCGCAGCACCGCCGAGGGCCAGGCCTGGGTCGACCTCGGCTTCTGGGGCGGCGCCGTCCCCGACAACCTCGCCGACCTCGAACCCCTGCACCGGGCGGGCGTGTTCGGCTTCAAGTCCTTCCTGGCGCCCAGCGGCGTCGACGAGTTCCCGCACCTCGAAGCGGCCGGACTGGAAGCGGCGCTGGCCGAGCAGGCCCGGATCGGGGCGCTCGCCATCATCCACGCCGAGGACCCGGCCGTCCTGGCCGCCGCGCCCCAGCAGCCCGGCGTCCACTACCGGGACTTCCTCGCCTCCCGCCCCGACGGCGCGGAGACCGCCGCCGTCGCCCGACTGCTGGACGCGGCCCGCCGCACCGGCGCCCGGGTGCACGTCCTGCACGTGTCCTCGGCGGCCGTCCTGCCGCTGCTGCGCCGGGCCAGGGCGGACGGTGTCCAGGTCACGGCCGAGACCTGCCCGCACTACCTGACCCTCGCCGCCGAGCGGATACCGGACGGCGGGACCGCTTTCAAGTGCTGCCCGCCGATCCGCGACGAGGCCAACCGCGACGCGCTCTGGGAGGCCCTGGCGGCAGGGGAGTTCATCGCCGTCGTGTCCGACCACTCGCCCTCCACCCCGGACCTCAAGCTGCTGCCCGAGCACGGCGGCAGCGGCGACTTCGCGGCCGCCTGGGGCGGCATAGCCTCCCTCCAGCTCGGCCTGCCGGCGGTCTGGACCGAGGCCCGGCGGCGCGGCCGCACCCTGGCCGAGGTGGTCGGCTGGATGTCGGCCGGACCGGCCCGGCTGGTCGGCCTCGACGGGCGCAAGGGCGCCATCGCGGTCGGCCACGACGCCGACCTGGTGGCCTTCGACCCCGACGCCGACTTCGCGGTCCACGCCGCCGAGTTGCACCACCGCAACCCCGTCACCCCGTACGCGGGCCGCACGCTCGCCGGCGCCGTGCGCACGACCTGGCTGCGCGGCCGGGTCGTCGACCCGGGCGGCGAACCGTTCGGCGTCCAGCTCACCCGCCCCAGCACCCCGTCCGAGGAGATCCAGTGACCACGGTCCCCGCCCAGAGCGCTCCCGCCACCGCCGGTACTCCTGGCGGGGCCGACGCCCCCGCCCGCGCGCCGTTCACCGAGCTGGTGAACCTCGCCTCCCGCGCCCTCGGCGCCGGTGTCGTCGCCACCAACGAGGACACCTTCGCGGACGCCGAGAACCTGCTGGTCGCCGCGCCCGCCGAGTTCCGTCCGCACACCTTCGGCCACAAGGGCCAGATCATGGACGGCTGGGAGTCCCGCCGCCGCCGCGGCGCGAGCGCCGGGCAGCCGCACCCCACCGACGAGGACCACGACTGGGCGGTGGTCCGGCTCGGCGCCGCCGGGGTGATCCGCGGACTGGTCGTCGACACCGCGCACTTCACCGGCAACTACCCGGAGAGCGCCTCGGTCGAGGCCGCCTCGATACCCGGTCACCCCTCGCCGGCCGAGGTCGCCGCGGCCGAGTGGGTGGAGGTCCTGCCGCGCACCCCGCTGCGGGGCGACACCGCCCACGCGTTCCCGGTCGACTCGGCGGCCCGGTTCACCCACGTCCGGCTCAACATCTTCCCCGACGGCGGGGTGGCCCGGCTCCGCGTGCACGGCGAGGTGCTGCCCGACCCGCGCGAACTGGACGGCCTCACCTTCGACCTGGCGGCCCAGGAGCACGGCGGTGTCGCCGAGGCCGCGTCCGACCGCTTCTACTCCTCCCCGCACAACCTGAACGCTCCCGGCCGCGCCTCCGTCATGGGCGAGGGCTGGGAGACCCGGCGTCGGCGCGACAAGGCCAACGACTGGGTGCGGATCGCCCTGGCCGGGGGCGGTGAGGCCCTGGCGGTCGAGGTGGACACCACCCACTTCGTCGCCAATGCCCCCGGCTGGGCCGACCTGGCCGGTTACGACGCCTCCGCCGGCGGGGACCCGGCGTCCGACGCGGACGGCTGGTTCCCCCTGCTGCCGCGCACCCGCCTCCAGCCCGACACCCGGCACCGGCTGCGGCTCGCCCCGGGCCGCCCGGTGACCCATGTGCGGATCGACGTCCACCCGGACGGCGGCCTCGCCCGCCTGCGGGTCACCGGCCGCCTCACCGAGGCGGGCCGCGCCGCCCTCGCCCTGCGCTGGTTCGACGCCGTCCCGGCCGCGGAGGCCGCGGCGGCGCTCACCGAGGCCGGTCTGACCGCCGCCGAGGCCGCCGAACTCACCGCCGCCCGTCCGCTCGGCGGACCGGTCGCGGCCCGGGCCGCCGTCGCCGGGCTCAGCCCGTCCGACGGGCCCGACGGCGAGCACTCCTCCCGCCGCCGCTCGGCCGCCTGGCGACTGCTCGGCATCTGAGCATCCGAGCGTCCGGGCAGCCGAGCAGCCGGGCCGGCCGGCGCCGGGCACCGGCTCCGGCGGCCGCGCCGCGCCGGTCCTGATGCCACGTCACACCCCTCTCCGCGCAAGACCCTTATCGACACCGAAGGACCCGTCATGCCCAAGATCCTGACCACGGAGTCCGGCGCCCCGGTCGCCGACAACCAGAACTCGGCCTCGGCCGGCGCGTACGGCCCGCTGCTGATCCAGGACCAGCAGCTGCTGGAGAAGCTCGCCCGGTTCAACCGCGAGCGCATCCCGGAGCGCGTCGTGCACGCCCGGGGCTCCGCCGCGTACGGCTACTTCGAGGTCACCGACGAGGTGTCGCAGTACACCCGTGCCGCGTTCCTCGGCGAGGTCGGCAAGCGCACCGAGCTGTTCCTGCGCTTCTCCACCGTCGCGGGCAACCTGGGCTCCAACGACGCCGTCCGCGACCCGCGCGGCTTCGCGGTCAAGTTCTACACCGAGGAGGGGAACTACGACCTCGTCGGCAACAACACCCCGGTCTTCTTCATCAAGGACCCGCTGAAGTTCCCGGACTTCATCCACTCGCAGAAGCGCGACCCGTTCACCGGTGTCCAGGAGGCCGACAACGTCTGGGACTTCTGGGCGCACTCGCCGGCCTCGACGCACCAGATCACCTGGCTGTTCGGCGACCGGGGCATCCCCGCCTCCTACCGGCACATGAACGGCTACGGCTCGCACACCTACCAGTGGGTCAACGCCCAGGGCGAGGCGTTCTGGGTGAAGTACCACTTCAAGACCAACCAGGGCATCCGCTCGCTGGACGCCGGGCAGGCCGCCGAGGCGGTCGGCGGCGACGCCGACAGCCACCAGCGCGACCTCCACCAGGCCATCGAGCGCGGGGTGTTCCCGACCTGGACGCTCTACGTGCAGCTGATGCCGGTCGCCGAGGCGGCGGACTACCGCTTCAACCCGTTCGACCTCACCAAGGTGTGGCCGCACGCCGACTACCCGCTGGTCAAGGTCGGCCGCCTGGTGCTCAACCGCAACCCGGAGAACGTCTTCGCCGAGGTCGAGCAGTCCGCGTTCTCCCCGAACAACTTCGTGCCCGGCATCGGCCCGTCCCCGGACAAGATGCTCCAGGGCCGGCTGTTCGCCTACGCCGACGCCCAGCGCTACCGCCTCGGTGTCAACCACACCCAGCTGCCGGTCAACGCGCCCCGCGCCACCGAGGCCGCCAACTACGGCCGCGACGGCCTCGGCGCGCTCAACCCGGCCGGGCGGGGCAGGAACTACGAGCCCAACTCCTACGACGGCCCGGCGCAGACCGACGCGGCGCTCGCCGCGCCGACCGAGCTGACCGGCTGGACGGGCACCTACACCACCCCGGCCCACACCAAGGACGACGACTTCTTCCAGGCCGGGGAGCTCTACCGGCTGATGTCGCAGGGCGAGAAGGGCCGCCTGATCGCCAACCTGGCCGGCGCGCTGGCCCAGGTCACCCGCGACGACATCGTGGAGAAGAACCTCGCCCACTTCCACGCGGCCGACGAGGAGTACGGCACCCGGCTGGAGGCCGCGGTGGCGAAGCTGCGGGCCGTCGACGAGTCCTGACCCCCCGTTCCCGGGCGGCCGGCCCCGCACGCCGGCCGTCCCTCCGGGCCGGGCCGTTCCCCCGATGGCAGTCGGGGGAACGGCCCGGTCGCGCGTGCCCGCCGGTCCGCGCCGGGGCCGCCCCGCTTCCCCCGGTTCCAGCGGGCTCCGGGGCCGCGCGGGCGTGAACGGGCGCAGGGCGGGGCATATGCCAGTCAAGCGATTCACCGTGTCCGCCCGAATATTCCACGAGGGGGAGATGGTGGCGGCGGGCGGTGGATAGGGTGGACCCTACCCGCGGGTCACCTGGCGGGTGGAGATCGGAAGGGGACGACATGTCGACACCAGCCCCGGGCCGTCACGCCCTACCGGAGCAGGGAGCGCCCGGTCCGTTCACCTCGCTGCGACACGCCCTCAGACTGCTGGAGGCGGTCGACCGGCACCCCGGTGGCGCCACCCTGGTGACCCTCGCCCGCGAGACCTCGCTGGGCCTCCCGACGGTCCGCCGGCTCGCCGAGATCCTGGAGGTGGAGGGCTATCTCGACTGCCAGGACGGCGGCTGGGTGATCGGCGGCACCTTCGCCCTGCTGGGCCAGCACAACCGCGAGCAGCTGGTGCGCGCCCGGATGGACCGCAAACTCGACGAGCTGCGCGAGGAACTGGGCGCGGCGGTGTACTTCTCCCGTTATCACGACGGGGAGTTGTCGGTGGTGGCGGTCTCGGCCTCCGACCTGGCGCCGGCGGTGCAGGAGTGGGTGGACTTCCGGGCCACCGCGCACGCCAGCGCGATCGGCAAGTGCCTGCTCGGCCAGCTCGACCACGACGGCCGGCGGGACCACCTGTCCCGCCACCCGGTCGCCCGGCTGACCTCCAGGACGGTCACCGACGCCGACCAGTTGATGCACCGGCTGGAGCGGCAGCCCGCCACCGTACCGGTGCTGGACATCCAGGAGTACGCCGTCGGCACGGTCTGCGCGGCCGTCCCGGTGACCGCCGGCAGCACGGTCGGCTGCCTGGCCACCTCGATGCCGGTCGGCGACGCGCACCGGCTGAAGGCGGCCGCCGAACTGCTGGCCGCCCGCGCCGCGCCGCTGATGCTGGCGATGGCGGTCTGACCCGCCGTACGCCCACGGGACCCCGCTCCGGCGGGGTCTTCGCGTTTCCGTGTTTCCCGGTGGTCCGCCCGGTGCACATCACTTATTAGACTCGATGTCGATAAGCCGTGCCGAAACCCTTGTGGCGCGGGCTACCCGCGAGTACGTTTTGCCGGGTCGAGCCGCCACCCGCAGGTCAGGAGGGCCCTCCCATGCCCAGCACCACCCCCGTCCCCGCCCTCGCCGCGCCCGCCGCCCGAGTGCACGAGAGCCTCGTCCTGGAGCCCCGCGACGTCCGCTTCGACTGGGCCGCGCTGCCGCTGCACTGGATCCCCGACGAGCCGATGGCCACCCACGTCATCAACGTGCTGCACCTGCTGCTCCCCGAGGGCGAGCGCTGGTTCGTGAAGGTGTTCAAGGACGCCCTCCCGCTGATCCGCGACGAGCAGCTCCGCGAGGAGGTCCTCGGATTCATCGGCCA